>NZ_JBHIRS010000018.1:0-22354 GCF_042197365.1 Bartonella sp. AA168HLJHH
AACCACTCGACAACAGAGGAAAGTCCTTGTTTAAACTTTTGCCAATGGGAAGAGAGATCAAAAGCAGCAGCAATGATGTTTTTCCATTTGGTGATGGTTGCCGTATCGGCACCAAAAAAGCGCATGACGGCTTCAAAGGCACGCCCCCAAGCCCGAGATACCCCCCGTGCAAAACCTTTGACAAAAGAAGAAAAACGATCCCAATATTTCCACAAAGCAAAACCAGCAGCAAGGATGACAGCCACAACAGCAGCAATGACCGCCCCGATCGGGGTAAAAATAGCCCCCGCAACAGAGGCAATACCAGCTCCAACCACTTCGATCACTGTCCCGATCCAACCAAAAGAAGCAGCAAATGCACTTCCTGAGACAGCAATCCCCCGTAAAGCCCCGACCAACAAGGTCATGGGGCGTAAGAGTCGGAGTGAACTTGCCCCAAGACCCGCGGTTAGCAAGCCCAGCGAGCGCCCTGCGGCTGCTAAGCCCCGCCAGCTTGCAGCAACACCACGACTGAGTACTCTAAGCTTAATAAAAGAGCCCATCAATTGAAGAAGCCCAAGACGTGTGCCAGCCATGGTAAAGCGCAACACGCGCAGAGCAATATTAAAAGCCATCAGAGCGGCAATGGTTTTGATAATAGCGCTTGTTAAAGTGGGATGGGCATTCGCCCACGCCATAAGCCCATTGGTAAAATTGCCAACACTTTCCATCAAACTGTTGAGGGGGGGCAGAAGCACTTCACCAATGGTGATGCCCAGAGCCACAATACGGTTTTGCAAGAGTTCAAATTGCCGCATGGCACCGGTTGCTTGTTTGTCTGCTTCTTGTTCTACAGAACCTTTAAAGACTTGTGGATCTTTCACATAATCTAAAGCTTGCCCTAACAATTCGGGGTTACCCACCAATTTGGCAAAATCACCAGTAAAATCGCGCCCAGCAATGGCAATCAGCGAGCGCATCCCCTGTTCGGATTTACCCAACACATTAAAAAAGCGCACCAAGGTACCTGTGGCATCTTTGTCCAGATCTTGCATGAATTTTTCGCGAGAAAGCCCGATATTGGCAAAAGCATCTTCAATATGCTTGCCTCCTGCCTGAATACGGGCACTCATGGCATTAAAACCACGCGCGGCACTCTCTGGAACAATACCAGCAGAAATCATCGCCGTACCAAATGCTGCGGTTTCCCGCGCGGTGAGCTTAAACATGGTTGCCGCACCGGTGGCACGATTGGTAAAATCAGAAACTTCACTTGCCTTGGCCGCCATGTGGTTAGAGAGATGATTGATAGCATCGCCTAGATCTTCAATGCCTGCCTGATTAAGCTTAAAGACATTGCGCAACTTGGCAAAGCGCTCCCCAATCTGATCTCCCGTCATATCAAAAGCTACAGCTGCTTTAGCGGCATAAATGCTAAAAGCTTCTAGATCTTGTTCGCCAATCCCTGCTTGGCTGGCACTGGTCATCAATTCTAAGACTTCACGCGCCGCTAACGGAATCTTGGTGGAGGTTTCAAGCGCAAAACGGCGCAATTCCTTTAAGCGATCAAGGGGGGCATCGAGAACCTTTTCCAAGCCCTTCATCGATTGATCAAATTGCATGGCTTTATAGAGCGGTGCAATTAAGGTTGCTGTTTGCGCAATGGCACCCACCATACGCCCCCGCGCATGGTTAAAAGCATTTTCCGCATTCTTTGTCGCATCCTCAAGATGCTCAGGGTCAAACCACCCTTTAAAATGCTGCCTTGTCTTGTTTTGGAAATGTGCAACATCTGAACTAAAGGCTGCAAGATCCCGCTTGGCAGAAGCGATCCCCTCTTGCAGATGATTGACAAAACGCACAACAAGGGAAACATCCATGACGATTCTTTATCCTAACTGATGACTTTCATATTCTTGTTGTTTCAGGCGTGCGAGTTCTTCTCGATAGGCAATCACATCCAGCCAATCCATCTGGTTAATCTCTGAAGGCGCCCAGTGATAATAAAGCGCTAGTTCTGCTCCAAATTGTCTGGCAGAGAGGATTGGCGTTGCGTAAAAAAAGCAAAAAAAGCCTTCAATATTGCGACAATATCCATCACATCAACTCGATCAATCAATTCAATAGATTCATGTGACATATCAGCCAAAAGTGCTGTGATGCCTTCTGTTGCCTCACTTGTGAACAAAACTTGAGAAAGCTTCGTGATAAGCACATCATTGCTCAAAGTGGTTTTTTGCTCTCCAAACTCAGGAAGCAGCAGCTCTGTCAATTGTGGTCCAATGAGCACCGCTAATTGCTTGGCATGCTTAAAAGTGGGGCGATAAAAGGTCAGTTTCTTGCATAGAGATTCTTTGCCACCTTTATCTTGATAAAGAAACGGAACCTGCAATTCCACGTCAATGCTGGTTTGTAAACTTGTCATGATCAATTCCTATAAGTTGAGAATAGAGCGGCGGCGAGAACCGATCTCTTGCCCGTTGCGGACAAGCCAGCCGCCCCGTTTAAAGGAAAAGCGGTGCAAAACAGAACCATCCCAAAATTCCGTATAGTCCCAAATATTTTTGATCTCGCAATCATAGCCTGTCGCTTTTCCAGCCGTTAAGCCTTCGCTATCGACTTTGACCAACCGCCCTGTCACATCAATGGAATGTTCATGCTCACGCCCATCTTCTTCAGAGATCACATGTTTTTTGCCGGTAAATTTATGACGAAGACCAGGAGGACCACCAAAAATACCGATGACCTCAGGGGTATGGCTGCGGATTTTCATTTGCATGCTCAAAGCTTTCACACCAAGACCGCTCACATCAATTTGCATATCAGAGCCCCCTGGTTGATAGGTTTCTGTAATTTCTTCCAACGTGGGCAGTTTCAATGTTTCAAGATCAAGGTGAAGATTCACATCATCATCAACAATCAAGGTAAAACCGCGTACAATGCGTAAAGTCATGCTTTAACTCCTTGCTGCTTTGCGATAAGTTTCAAGCGTATCGCCAAATTGATAAGTCATTTTCTTTTGGATATCTTCAGCCAAACGATCAAAATAAGCGCTATTGCGCCGGCTGCCGAAACTCAAATCTTCTAAAGGTGGCACTTCTTCTGCATCAAATTCCACCCGCAATTTCCCCAGTTGTAAAGTGCTGTTTGAATTTAAATCACGATCAAACCAAACCCGCCCACCAAGCAGTGCACCGCGTGCAATCATATCATCAAGAAAGCTGGTCAAAGAGCGGGTAATGGCAATAACATGTTGACCAGTCAGATTCTCATCATTGGCCCAAGGGCGCAAATTGTTAATGATGGTTTTTTCCAAAGCTGCACGGGTGCGCACCACATTGACAAAGCGCCAAAGTGGATCACTGGAGGTGGTATGATTTCCCCATAAAATGCGCCCATTGGCAGCCATTTGCCCATGCGAGTCTTGGCTAAGCCGTGCTGGAATAAAGGTCGCAATATCGGCTTGATTGAGACGATTTGCCTCATGATCAATTTCGCCATCAAAATAGCTAATGGGGCGTGCTGTCCCTAAAATGCCATGCACATCTTGGTTGGAAGGAGACCAAAAAACACCGCCCCTTTGCTTGTCCCGTTTGATAAACATGGCGGCAGCAAAAGGACTTGCGGGTTTAACACTAACACCCCCCTCACGATTTGCCACCCGTACAAAGGGATCAATCAAATAACAAAAGCGTGAGGAAAAATCTGCACGATAGGCAAGGCTTTCTTCCGCATTTTTACCCCCCGTATCAAAAACCGCAATCGCTTGCAACTTTTCTGCAACCTGTTCCAAAGCGTCTGCCACAGGGTTTTTGCCATTGTCAATCCGCCCTGCACTATAAGCCGGTGCCAGTAAAATCCCAGGCTCCACCCCCAAATGCCCCCGCGCATGCGCTAAAGCATGCACACCGGTCAAGTGAGTATTGGATCCCACCATTTCGGTTTGTGTCTCAGCAATGGTTGACTTTTCTTCCACACGCACAAGGATAATTTGTGCCTCAATCCCCTGCGCACATACAGCATTAACAACATCAAGAGCCGTGCCTCTTATCCCAAGCTTTTGGATTTTCTCCGTCTCATGCGTAAAAAGAAGGACAGGCTCGTTGAGGGGGTAGGTTTGTGCATCGGCATCAGGCGCTGTGACAACCGCCCCAATGGCGGTCTGATCAAATGTTGTTAAAGGACGCGATTTTTTACATTGATTAACCCTATTGACCTTAAATTATTGTCAAATACACAGAGTTATTCTTTATTTTGAGCTTTTCTTAATTCTGTAATGGGGACACCACCAATACCCCAATTGTCTGTCTCCACTTCATCAATCACGACAACAGTCGTTTTCGGATTTTTATTCAGAATATTAACTAATAATTGAGTTGCCCCTTCTATTAGTTGCCGTTTCTGTTCAGAGGTAACCCCTTCATTAGTAATTTTAATATTTATGTAAGGCATAAGATCTCCATAATTTACAAATATTGAATAAAAAAGCTCAAATAAATGAACGCAAAAAGATTAAATATTAATACATAATAACTATGCATTTTAAAGCTCGTATCCACCGGTGAAATATGCAGGCTACTGGAAGCAAAAATAGCATTTATTGATACAGGAGAAAGGAGTTGAGCTGCAATAAAGAAGCAAATCCAAACCAAATAATCCATAACCCCATAAGCCATCGATGACCCTAGTAAGGGAAATGCCAAACTAAATAGCACCATAGGGTGAATTCCTACTACACTGAAAATTGGCAATACAAAGAGAATACAGGCATAACGCTGCCAAACAGAGAGTGATGCCAATGAGTGACTAAACGTCACCGGCAACAAAGGAATAAGCAAATCACACGTAGATATTAGCAGACTACAACCTAGCAACAACATAATTTCACTGGATATACTGCGTATCACTGCCACCAAAGGAGTCAAAAAATCAATACTGCGTGAACTCCCACGCTCAATGAGGTATAGAATGCTCGCCGTCAATGCAATGCTTTCTAGTGCATTCAACCTAATAACTGTCAACGCAACGATAAATATTAGCCAGAAAAATATCAAAAAAATCCAAATTCTTACTCTCTCTCCTTCTTTATTCGCTCTTCTCTCATCGCAAATAATCGGGTTAGCTAGCGGTACAACTGGAGAAATGCACAACAACAACAGACTAAATAGAAAAAGTGGTATCCCCAAGCAGCGGATGTGAATATTGGTGTTCTAGGCATAGCAGCGAAAACTGTTGCTGCACCGATGCTGGTCGGCATCAGTACCATCGTGATGCTCATCATTCGCATCACAATAGCGGCCAAATCGCGAGAGGGAAAAACACTTTTCTTCAAGGCATCAATCATTAGGGGGATAACCCCCAAACTCATCGGCCAAGCTAAAAACGCAGTCAGTATCGCGATGGACAGGGTAAGCGAACCCTTTCCATAGCGCATCAACCGTTCAGAGAGAAATTCTGAAATACGCCATGTATTCATCACATGGCGCAACAATCCCATGGCGAGTAATAGCCAAAAGACATCAGCAAAACGCACAAGCACAGTACGAACATCAGGCAAGTGCCAACGCCATATCAGCACTAAAGCACAAGCCAACAGGATGAACACACCACTGCGTGCATTCCCCTTCAACCACCAGTATGGTATCGTCAAAAGCAAATAACCGAAAACAGTCACTCCAGCCAATGGAATAAGAAACCAAGTTCTTATTGAGATAGACATAAGAAAAATGAATAGCATCAGCATCGCCATTATAACGGATACGGAGGACATGCGTATCAGGAAGCTTTTTACATCATCAATGTACATTAATTGTTGAATCTTTGACTGAGTAGCGATTAAGAAGCTGCTCGTACATGTCAGTGACACAGCGCCCTGCATCCCGCAGTGCACGAGAATTAACTAAAGGCCTAGGCAAAATATATGTATAAAAATTGGGCCCCTCTACTGGATTACCGACCACCCATAATGTATTTTGTATTTGCCCTTTAGTGTCTATAGGATGCTGCCGACGGTCAATATCAATACCACCAGGATGATATCCTTGGTTGATAAATGGTCGAATGATGCCCTGACCAGCCAAATTCTGGATAAAAGGGGACTCATCACGCAACGGAGAAAAACGATCAATCTTGGCCTTGATCAGCACATCTCCATCAACTGAACTGTTTTCATCTTGAAAAACAGACTGAATTTCGAAACGGCTGGTACTAGCATTGAGAACAAGTTTAGGTGAAGGTCCGCCAGCCAAAGTCACGATACCAGCCTCCATCAGAGCCTTCAACTCTTGGTTTCGCTGCATCGGTGGGCCGACAGAAATACGGTTAAAGTTTGGATTAAAATATTCAATAAAGTACTTGTGAGATGAAGACGTTAACCCGCAAAAATCAATTGCTGAACGTAAGATATCACGGACATCTCGTAGCACATCTGTAGCAGCTTTCACTGGGCCATCAACATTACCTGCAGCGGAAGAATGAAGATCTTCCTTCAAATGCTCCATGAAGAATCTTGTATAATCCTTCAAAGAGGCAAATATTTTATTTCGATGAGGATACAGCAACGCTTGAATACACTGCTCGTCTTTGGAAGTAACAACATAGGTTTCAGGGTCTAGCCAGTGCCCCAGCTGCGTACTTCGATAGACATAACACATTTCTTTAAGCAACAGAGGTAAAAGCTGCGTTTCGAAACCCAGCTTCGGAGAACCGTTAGCAATGCTGGATTGCTTACGCAGATGATGTATTGCATCGAGAATAAGGAATGATGGTATGTATTGCCCACTACCACCCTTTTGATTAATCCCGCGACTACTAAAAGGCAATGTTTGACGGAAGAATAGAGCTGTCGCAGGTTCTTTGCCGCTTGGCATGTAGCGCAATTGTCCAGCATTTTCAGTAAAAGTCCCACCGCGACCGTAAGTCAATTGCGACAAGACATCATAGCTAGTTAATCCAATTCCCTGCACCAGCACACGAGACTGAGATTGTATAGAGTCCAACTTTTCAATTGGATAAGGATTCGAATAATAGTTCAGAAGAGCGTTTTTCATTTGGTGACCAGCCACAAACTGTTGCAGGCTTTCATCATGCGATGAATATATATTCATACCGTGACCCGTGGTCATGGAAACAAAATCTACACTGTAACGACAGCCATCTTCCAAAAGAACATCCGTTTTATGATCTTGGTGGATATGGAGATTGATAACTTTTTGTCGGATCTCCTTAATACGAATAGCGAAAGGTAAATCTTGCGTGAGCTCTTGGTAAGCCCAAGACAGGTATTCCCCTAACAAACGACGTGATAAATAATCATTTTCTTTGATTTCTCTCCCAACATCATGCTCTGTACGAGAAAAAACACCGTTAATATTACGATAACCTTGTTGACTAGCCCATTGATAAAAATTCGGCCCCTTATGAATAGGCCCTACCCCCTTAACTGTATCATCACCAAATAAAGTAATCTGGCAAGCGACAGTGTTAACCAATAAATGATCTGGCTGATGCACACTATGGGAACCAGTTCCCATCTCATTGGGATTAATCAATAATGTTTCCAGAAAATGGATAATGGGAATAAAGTGTGAGCAAGCGTTCGAGAATACTGATCCCACGAGGACAAACGCCCAAAATAGCGACTGTAGAGTGAAGCATTCTGTAATCTCCCCTAATAGAATAATTTGACTTTCACAAAATGTTTCAAAAAGAATGGAATAAATTCTCTGACTTTTTAGTGAAGATTGCGGATTTATGAAACGTCAACGACCTTTTTACAAAGACAATATTGACAGATTCCAGCAGCGGCAAAAAGCGCTACAGCACCACAGATAACGGAAAGCGCAATGGCATATGAACCAGACTGTAAAAAACTCGTCAAGAGAGGTCCTAATATTTGGCCAAAACCGTAAGTTAAGGTAGCCAAGCCTAGCAGATTTATACCATACGGCGCATATAAACGCTTAGCTAACGGCATAACTAAAGAAGTCGTCCCCATAAAAGTAAATCCAAACCCTATACAACTGAGAACGATCAGTACAAGAGACTGGCTGAATAATGTCAGTAATACGCATCCTCCTTGGATAAGCAAATTGAGCATCAGACAACGTAATACCCCCCACCGATGGGCTCCCCATAACCAAATGAAACAACTAGGAACAATGGCAATTCCGACAAACGACCATAAGTGGTTAGCAAGTAGTGGGAAATTAAATGTTTTCGCCATCAGAGGAAGATATGTCGCGACAATAATATAACCAAACCCAGCAAGCCCATAAATCAGAGCGAGTTCCCACCAAACGATATTTTCGTGTGCCAATGACTCATTAATAGCAAATTGAGACGCATCAACACGACGTGGAAATAAAATAAACAACAAGAGCAATAATACAACAGATATAAAACCAGCTCCAAACCAAATATTTTTCGCGTTCAGCGATTTACTCAAACCAATAATAACATACTCATTACCCAGCAGAATACCAACTCCCACACCTGCATAGAGCGAAGCAATAACCCACAGCTTGTGACTATGCTGCATAACCGTCATAGAACCAAAAATCATCATTGCTGCACTCGCGATACCGGCAGCAAAGCGGATAAAGAAGACCAAGTAAAAGTTTGTTGTTAACGCCATGGCAAAAATAAGTACACTCGTCACTATAGCTGCACCAAATAGCATGTAGGGAGCACGGGATATATTCCCAACTCTGCAAAACAAAAAAACATACTCCCAACTAAATAACCGCCATAATTAGCACTAGCTATATAAGAAAGTTGCTTAAAGGTAAACAATCCTTCATCCAACATAACTGGAAATACCGGCGTATAGAAAAATCGCCCAATTCCCATCCCCAAAATCATAATAATCATACCGAATACAGCGATTTTGAAATAACTCAAATCTTGACGATTATTTTCCCCCCATTACTCTTAATCCCTTAACTGATAGCTCCCTCATCCGCGTTCTATCTCATCGAGAGTAACACTTATCTCAGAGAATAAAAGCCAATCTAGCCATTTGTTTAAGTAATCAGAGCAACATATTGAGCGATTATTGTCAACATTACTGGATCAGTTATATGCATTTCATCGTTTTACACTCTGCTCCATGTATGATCTTCTCCCTACAAAGCTTCTTTTTCAGAAAAATAATGGCTGAAATTAAGCAGCAATAACAACGAGGAAATCAATAAGCACGCCCCCGTTCAAACATGACAATATCCCCTAAAGCTCTGCTTCATCAGGTATGACTAAAATATCCTTACAAGGTTGCGTTGTGTTCACATGGTGAACACCCTCAACCATCAAGCGGCTTAGTATCCAACTTAAAGAGAGATCAAGGACAAGCTTTTGCGCACGCGCCCATTCTGCTCTTAAATTCTGCTCCGCTCTTTCCAAAACAAAGGAGCCTTCATCCGGTAACAACCAAAAATCAATGATATTGAAGGGTATAAAGGCTACTTTTAATATAGCTTTGTTTTTTATCAGCAACAGTAAAAAGTTTGTTTTTTTATAAAAATTGAAATTTATTCATTTTTTATCGTATATTTTATGTTATCTTCTTTAAATTAATTAAAAGATCATAGAATATTAAACTGATAGGATGCATTTTTCTCAAGCGGCATTTTTAGAGAAATGTTGATTTAATCAGTGAAGACAAGCAATGAGCAAAGTTATAATGTGAAAAGACAGTATATAATGTTTTATGATCAATGATCTAAATTAGAGACATGAATTGGGGGAGTTTGATCTTTCTTACAGCACAGTAGCTCAAAAAAACAGTAGATGAAGTTTAAAATTCACCATTACCCATCATAAGATGAAAGCTTTTATCCCACGTTTGATTTTTTTAAACTATTTTCTTGTCCTATCTGTAATATCTAAAGAATATCTTCAAGCACTCATAAGCACTCTTTTAGGGTATCATTTCCATAATCAACGTAACGGTTATCGAGCTTCCATTCAAGATACTGTTTTGCAAAAGGAAATCGTCATTTCAGAATACGGAGGGATTTATGTATTTAGTCACAATGTATCATGCACCCTTCCTCTTATATCAGAAATTTAATTCTTAATCGTAATGACGTGATTAAAAAGCACCTTGCGAGACAATCTTTTTAATAAATTTTTAATAAATAAAGTAAAGATGAATTCTGAAAAAAACTTTTTTAGACGTAAAGTGATACGGAGAAACAGTCAGAAAGAAAGGGGGAGATTACAAATGTTGATGACTATAAAAAAAGATATCAAAAAATTACCAAAAACCGATTTATGGATCATTTGTGCTATTTCAGCTGATCAGCAAAGAGAATGGATCAGTAAATGGTGTATAAAAAATAAACAAGCCTCTATAAGTTCTAATTATGTCAATGATCTTGCCGTCCTAGGATCATTTTACAGATCTAGACAAAATGATTGCTATGAAAGCAACAGTCCCACAAGCAACTCCCCTCAAAAGATGACAATCTCATTTATGAGGCTTATGTTGCTCCTCATAATCACTTTAAAATTGCATCATTTGCTCTCATTAATACGCTTTGAAGTCCCATATGGACTAAGGGACCTTTTAAATTTTGGGATGGTTATGGAAGCCTTCTTTCCACTAATCCCTGAATGGGGATATGAAACTGCTACCTTTTCACAGAAAAATATTCTTTTCAATGAAAATTCTTATTGTACAATCTATGGAACAACACAATGAACAGAGCACGCACCCTTGCTCTCACCTATGGCTCCTATAATGCTGTCCGCATGCTGATCGGCGTTTACCATGCGATTTTTTTAATGTCCATGGGAGTGAATCTGGCGCAATTAGCTCTGCTTCAGGTTGTCTTTTCCACCACCATTCTGCTGCTTGATTTTCCCTGCGCTGTTTTATCTGACAGATATCGGCGTAAATATTCCGTTATGGCTGGGGTCTTTATGACAGGAGTATTTTATCTTCTATGCCTTCAAGCTCCCAATATGACAGCACTTATTATTGCGCAAATTCTCTATGCAGCAGGCATTTGCATCATTGTCAGCGCCATTGACGGATGGATTTACCATTCTCTAGGCGATAAACAGGATCACTTTTCGCATTATGCTCATCTCTACCACCAGGTTAACTCTTTTGGAAGTATTCTCAGTGGGATTGTAGGAATTGGAACGATCTATTACTCTGGACGATATTTTATGGGATATATCATCTCATGCCTCATGATGGGATTTATTTTTTTGATATTCCTTATTGTTCCTGAAGAAAAGAAAACGACAATTGAAACGTCCAAAACAAAAACAATCTTGCACAATGCCAAGGAAACGCTCTGGATATTTCAAAATACAGTAGGAGGAGCATGGTTTATTTTCCTCATGTGCCTTTTTAGCGCTGGTATTCAGATTATTTATCATTTCTGGCAACCAATAATACTTTTAGGGGGAAAAATTCATCACCTCAACGGTTCGCAAATGCTCGTCTTGATGTGCTGCCATATTGGAGCCTTTTCAGCACAATATTTTTCAAATTTGCTGATGTCTAAGTATCATGTTCTTGATAAAAAATATAAGAATTCTATAAAATATTTTTCCTTCTTTTCTGCGCTGATGTGCATAGCGCTCTATTTTTCAGTTCATAGCCATCAAACGGCTGCATCAGTCATCGCCTTCTCTTTAATCCATGGATTTATTTGCACTGTACCGATCGGTGCAAAAAGCTTATTTTTCTCAGAACTTAACCAAAAACAAACGCAGCATATTTCCGGTGTTGTTGGTGCTGTCTCTTTTAGCGGAAGAATATTTTCAATTACAGTATTGAGTATTATTTCTTTTCTTCCTGCAAAAGTTTCTCCATCTTACTACCTAATATTACCGACCATTACTTTTTTCATGTGTGGTTTGGTTGTCATGAGATGGATGAAACACTCTCAAAAGTCTCTATGAGAGGAAAACCATAACATTTCACCCACAATGTTTTCTTCTAAAAGAAATCTATAACTTTTTTGAGAGCATTGCCACATCCAACTTTCAATACACAATGCAAATATAAAGCAACACGTTGATTTATAATGATAATATACCAAACGCGAATATTGTAAGATTCTTTCTTTTCAAATCTGCTTTATGGTTGAAACAATCAAAATCATTTGCTTGCACATCATAAGCAAAGAAAGCCGTATAAATAAAAACGATTTAGAAAGGAAAAATGCCTTTTATGAACTCTCATAGTCAAAATCTATAACAACAGGAAGGCAGATATATAAGCAGATATATAATATGCCTCTTTGCATCTTCATAAGTATACAAATGATGTGGCTTTATAAGGCTTTATATGTCTCACAGAAACTTTTGTGTTTTATACCATTTACGAGGCAGCGTCGCAAAATGGGCTTATACACATTGCAAAGATATCTCTTTAAAACAAGCGCATAAATCGGCAATACAAGTATATTTGTGTTTAGAACATGCTTTTTATATGAGAGGCATAATCCCAACGGGATAAACAGAATTCCGATACACAGTCAACTGCTTTTATAACAATAGATGGCGGAGAGGAAGAGATTCGAACTCTCGAGAGCCTTTTGAGCCCTACTCCCTTAGCAGGGGAGCGCCTTCGACCACTCGGCCACCTCTCCAACAGAGAGGCATAAATGGTATCAACAGAAAGTTCAAGACATTTTCGATTTTTTTCCCAAATATCTGAAATTTTTTTCCTTTATTGATCCCATAAGGAGCAAAAGTTAATAAAACAAAAATTGTGTCTTTTTTACCACAGCATTTCGAATAGTACATGTATATATTACAAAAAGGTAATTTCATATTTGAAACTCTAAAAAGATTAGTTATAGCTAAGATAACAAGTGCTGCGTATTTTACTTATGTCTTTGTCCTTAATGCGTTAGGCAAATGGTACTCTTTAGAAGAAATTTAACCGGACCTCGGAGATCCCATATGAATATTAAATCCCTCTTTTTAAGCTCTACAGCAGCTTTTTTAGCAATTTCTGGAGCACATGCTGCTTCAACAGTTATCGCCGAACCTGAGCCTGTAGAATATATTCGCGTTTGTGATGCCTACGGAAAAGGATATTTTTATATCCCTGGAACAGAAACCTGCATGCGTTTATCAGGAAATGTTCGTACTGATTTTATAGGCGGTGATAATATCGATGCAACAACCGAAACTGAACTAAGAGACAAAAGAAAAACCTATGGCGCATCATCACGGCTCACCCTTGTTTTTCAAGCAGCTTCTGAAACAGAAATGGGAACACTTCGTTCATATGCAAGAATTTATTCAAGCTGGGGTGATGGTAATGATAAAGCTGGTGCAAGGCTTGCAGCAGCTTACATTGAACTGGGTGGTTTTCGCGTAGGTCTTGATGATACAATTTTCAACAGTTGGACTGGTGGTTATGGAAATGTTCTCAATGATGACAGCATAGCGCCTGCCGGCACAACACGCACTAATTTTATTTCCTACACCTTTAATGGTGATTCCGGCTTTTCTGCTATTATCGGCGCTGAATTAGGCAATATTGCAGATTCTCTTCCAGGAATAACAGGATACTACATTGATAAAGATGATAAGCTTGTTTCTATCACTGAGGGTACTCTTCCAAGTAAAGCCATTAAAAATTACACCCCGAATGTGGTTTTGGGTATAAAGTTCATGCAAAAATGGGGTGGTTTTTCAGCAGTTGCAGCATATGATACTTACTACAAAAAGTGGGCTGGAAAAGTACGTGCAGATTTCAATGTCAACGATCGTTTCAATCTATGGGTAATGGCTGGCTATAAAAATGGCCTTGATTACTACACAGTAAATGCAAATGATGAGTTATCACGAAAAAGCACAACAATTTATGCAAACTGGGGTGGTAAATGGGCTGCTTGGGCGGGTGCCACTTACAAGCTTACTCCAAAAGCAAATTTGAATGCTCAAGTTTCTTATAGTGCTGTAAAAACCTTTGCAACTTCTGTAAATATTACATACACGCTGGTTCCAGGATTTGTGATTACACCTGAATTAACCTATGTTAATTGGAATGATGATCGCGTTGTGACGGATAAAAATAATAATGAAAAACATTTATTCAATAAGAAAAGTGCTTTTCAAGGTATGATCCGTTTACAGCGTTCATTCTAATCCTATTTAAGCTACAGCTTTTAAAAACTGGCAACATGGTTTGCCAGTTTTTATTTTTGAAATCAAATATCATGAATATCTTTTCCTGATACGTATTGTCTTGTCTCTCGAAAAAAAACCGCCTTAGTTTCATAAAACTACTCTTAGAAGATTAACCTGATATGCTTGATAAGAGCACCTCACACGGGCGTTTACACATTACTTCAAACACAATCTCTTCCTTGCCCTTTAAAGCATGAATAACCCCTTTGCTTTATGACCAAATTGGTCTTTCTTGGTAATTTACTTCTAACCTTTGTTAATTTAGGTCATGATCTTCTCAAATAAATTCTACACTGAACAGATAAACTATTGAAAAAACAAGACATCATTGTGTTTTTGATATGCCTGAATGTGTCTTCTATCAACACTATAAAACACAATGTTTTATAACACGGCTTCATTAAAAAACTTAATCATCAAGAAACATGCTGTCAAAACGATGCAAATATTCCCTAAAGCAATAAAAGAGAAAAGCGATATATCTTCAAAAAATGAATTGACCTCTTCCCCTTCTAAAGAATAGAGCCTCCTATCAGGAGCAATCTGTAAATACCCCTATTTTTCCTGAACCTACATCACATTGATTTATAATCATAATTTTTTATTTTTCATGTTTCAATCAACCAAAACCTGTCACTTGTACACGACAAGCGGAGAGAGCCGTGTGAATAAAAACGAGTAAAGAAAATCCTTTTATGAATCGTTTTAAATTCCAAGGGTTGTCGTAACATTGAGATCTGACAAAATGTACGATAATGCTAGGCACTTTTATTAAGCATAAAAATGAGGATACACTTCATAGAGGATTTTAGATTATATTCTCTATGAACGTCGCTGTAAAATATATGTTGTGATACACACTAAAAGACATTTCTTTAAAACAAGCATGGAAATATACAATACAAATCCATTTTATTTGAAGCGTTTTACCCTGCGTAAGGAACATGCCATGATATACGCAACATCTTGACTTTACGCGTTTTTAAAGGAAGAAAAGAAACAGTAAAATTTAATCTCTGCAAATCATAGAGCTTTCAGAGTTATGTTTCCATAAAACGCCTTATACCGTACAGGGGATTTTTTACACGATTAATGCCCTTTTTACATAAAGCCAATTGGCAAAAAGCAGCCTTTCCTGATAATAAAAAGGCTTACACGTAATCATAAGCCATATTTTCAATTAAAACGCATTGAATTCACGGAAAATACTTATCAACCAATGCATAAAGAATTGCTGCTGTTTCAACATCTAGAATCCCATCATAATTTTCTTGACGAAAATGAAGTTGAAATGCTCGGATCAAATCTTTGTATCCTGTTTGGGTACACGCAGCAGAAATGTCATATCCATAACATTTTAGCTTCGCCAAAACATCTTCTTTGGGTGGCAAATTCTTAGAGAATTGCTCTTGATAATGACTTTTTAGTTCATCATCATACCATGCTCCTATACCTGCGCTATAAAGTTCTCTCCATGGAAAAGCTGCTCCTGGATCACTTTTTCTTCCAATGGCAATATCACTATGTCCCACAACATCTGTTGGCATAATATCAGGATACCGTTGAAAAATATTCAAGGCAAGTTCCTTAACAGCATCAATTTGTATTGGATTATAAGGAGGAAACATACCCGTCCCATCATGATAAGTCGCTAAATTAACGATTTCAATCCCGATAGATGCATCATTGAGATGACTATGCCCAGCCCATGAACTCACACCCGCATGCCATGCACGCTCATTTTCATCAACCAGATTAAAAATACGCATATCCTTAAAGCCTGCCTCACGATATGTCTGCTCTGAAGGATCAGGAACAAGATAGTGTGCACTAACCTTTTCTCCTGTAAGCGCCATAATCGAGGCTTTAAAATCAATAGCCGTATAATGCATAACGAGAAAATGAACGCGACGACTAAAACTTTTGACAGAACGATAACTGTTGTAATCAATCTGATACATAAAAGCCCTTTCTTTTTTGCTTAAAAAACCACTGCGCATCACAACAGATAGAATACGAACTGTTAAAAAATGCAATAAACTTCCCATCTAGATACTAAGAATTACGACTAAAATTTGTTCATCAAAAATATTGACACTCTTATCAACAATTAAGACCACATTTTTATTTTTCTCCCACACACGCATAAAATGTTTTTAACCACATTAAATATTTTCCCCAAAAAAATTCCTACAAATTACCAATCAAAAAGAAAACAAAAGCGTAAAATGATCACTCCTTAAATCTTCACGTCTTACAGAAAAAATAGTTCTTCCTGTTATCAAATTGAAAAATCTCACCCCTCGGAAGTGAACACCCAACGATCATGCAATCACACAAAAACTTAAAGGAAAAATTTTATGAGCTCTTTACAGCAATTTATTATCAGATAACAGAACGGCACATGTTCGCAATAAACTCTTCACGGACATATTGTTCAATAAAATTTGCAAAGCTTTCCTGTAAATGACACGACTTCTTGTCTTTTCACACCATCACTTTTTGATTTACAAAGAATCTTAATTATCTACAACGCTTGCGGTACATGACGTCTCTGGATTCCTTGTCATCAGCTCCATGAAAGATAACATCTTGATTTATAATCATAATTAATCATTATAAATATTGAATATAGCGAGCCTAATATCGTAAAGTTTTTCTTAATCTTGAATCAATCAAAGTCATTTAATGACACATCAAAAGAAAAATTATCCTATAGACAAAAACCACTGAAGAAAAGGATCAAAATACTTCCTATAATAGAACGTTTAATAATTTAAGCAATATTGTTACATCCCCATAGAGTTTCATTTTTTCTTCTCCGTTTTCAAATATCTTTTTAAGACAGCCCAAGCTGCATATTCTTGTAAGACGACACCTAAAAGTGGTCGCGTATAGGGAAAAGTAATATAATCCTCACCATAACCTTTCATCCGTATAGTTATGGTAGCATGTCCAAGGCTTTCTGCTTGATTTTCTAATGTCTCCAAAGAAGGCTCTAGGCTCACTTCAACCTCAAGCAGTGGAATATCTTGTTTACCTTTTTCTATGGGCTGAAAATATTTTAAAAGCAGCGGATCATTGGCAGACCAATGAACCTCTGCATGCATCGCTAATTGTTTACAAGCAGTAGTAACTTCTGCCCCAACTAAATAGGGGTGAAAATGATTTTCAAATGCTTCCACGAAATGTTGTTCCAAGAGCGCTTCTGATTGAGCAACCAGTTGCACCAAAACATAGGGGCTTTTCCATAAAAAATGCCGTTCAAAGGGTTCATTTTCAAGATGATCATCAACCCACTGCGCAATAGTACTTTCATCAATTCCAATCAAAGTCCATGCATACTCCGCACGCGATACAGAAAAATATTTCTTCTCGTTGTGTTCTAAATAATTCTCTAAAAGCGCAAGAGCCTGTGATGGTGGACCAGGCAAAACAACAAGTGTACTTCCATCGCAAGAGAGATAAAACCCTGGTGCTGTGCCTGTAGGATTATCAAGCACAGTTGCTGTCTCAGGAAACAATGCTTGACGTGCATTACTCTTATCCGCCGTAATCCCTAATCGTTGTAATTGACCTTTTATTGTTTGCCAAACATCTTCATGATGTACCAAAGGCTGCTTTACAGCTTGAGCAACTCCATCGCGTGTTTTATCATCTGATGTTGGTCCCAATCCCCCACTGATAATGATAAGATCTTCTTGTCCAAGACAAGAAACAACAGTCTCACTGATTTGCTGTAATTGATCAGCACAAACAAAATGACGTGTGACTTGAATATTTCTCTTGTTCAAGCTTTGGCTTAAATCTTGTAAATTCGTATTCAAATATTGTCCTGAAAGGAGTTCATCACCAATAGTAATAATGGCAGCACGATGAACAAAGACAGAATTCATAAGAGAATTGCGAACAGCTTCAGCCATTTGACGGGTAGAGGCTATACCTCCAAGATCATAGGTAACGGTTTTTCCAGCACGAATAACCTGATCAACACTCTCAGACAGTTGTTTTGCTGCATCTTTAAAGCCTAAGTGCTCTAAGAGTAAAGCCGTGGTATAAAGCATCGCAGAAGGATTTGCTTTATTTTGTCCAGCAATACGTGGTACGCTTCCATGAACAGGTTCAAAATAAGCAATCTCGCTCCCCACATTCGCATGAGATGCAAGCCCCAATCCCCCCATTATCCCAGAGCCAAGATCAGAAAGAATATTGCCAAACATATTTTCAGCAACAATCACACCAAACCGCTCTGGCTTGGTTGCAATCCACAAAGCAACCGCATCAACATTATGAATATCTGCTTCAATTTCCGGATAGTTTTGCGCAATTTTCTCAAAAATTTCCTGAGCAAACTGACCACTTTCTCGCATAACATTGGGCTTATCAGCAAAAGTAACTCGCCTAAAGCTATATTTCCTTGCATAAGAAAAAGCGTATTCAAATAACCGCTCTAAACCAAAGCGTGTCTGCAAACGGACTGTCCACGCAGCTTCCTCAAGCCCATATTTTGTCAAATTTGGATGTTTTAGCCAAACGGCTGTTTCAGGAGAAATACCCCGAAAATCCAATCCAGCATAAAGGCCTTCACTATTTTCTCTGATAACACAAAAATGAAAAGGTTTTCTCGGACCAAAGATGTATCTTACAGGACGTATATTCGCAAACAAACCTAACTTTTGGCGAATTTGAAGTGCGGGAGAAACATAGGCAAGGTTTTTCTCTTTTAAATGCGGAGCAAGTTCTTTTAAAGCCGCTTCTTTTCCTTTACTGGTCACAGTACCAAGTAAAATAGCATCACTCTGAGTAATTTTTTGCCAAGTCGCTTGAGGAACAGAAGCTCCTTCCTGTTTCCAACATTCAAAACCAATATCACCATAAGTCAATTCAATCGGCAATTGGAATTGCTCTAAAACCATCAACGCAGCATCACAAACCTCTGGTCCTATCCCATCACCAGGTAATACAAGAACTTTCTTTTTCATAATCCCTCCAGCCACTCATCAATAACTGCATCCGTCATAGTAGGATTATCCTCCCACAAACGCGTACCAGCACCAGAGATAATCTTATATTCATGGTTCAGATTATGACTTTTCGTCTGATTATTTACCGTTGCAAGTTGCGACTTTTCTCCCACTAAAGCTAAAAACTTCCCCTTATACTTAACTATCTCATCTCTAGCATCTATTTCTAATAAGAGTTTAAAGCCTCTTGTCATGCGTTCAATTGCCAAGCTTTTTTGTTTATCGGGAATCTCCAATAAAACTCTTTTTTTCATAACGCCAGAAGGATGCATAAAACCATTGAGTATTTCCAAAGCCCCCGATAAATCATTATTTTCTAAGGAGGCAAGAATATCTCCAAGGCGCCGTTGCAAAACCTTATCTGGATAGCCAGGCGCATTCACAGCAAGCACAGCTTGAACATTGGGAAGCTGGGCTGCCAATATTTGTACCAATGTTCCAGCCATAGAAAATCCCACAAGCACTGCGGGCTCTTTAAAATAGCTTTTAAGTTTTTCTGCCATAAAAGATAAAATGTCTACAGCAGAATAATTGAGAACATGAGAACTCTTAGGAAAAAGAGAAAGCGTATCCAGCAGAGTGACAGGGAATCCTTTTGTTGAACATAGCTTTGTCAATGGAGAACAAAAAACACCACCATCCCAAATTGGCATTACAGGAGAAAGAATAATAATAGGAAGGCTCATTGATCAATTCCTCCCCTTATTTTTAAACATGCATTAGAGCCAGAAATTTTCCCACCCAATATAATGAAAATATGTTGAAACTCTAGGCTCATATTCTCCCCCCATAATAATCGATTTGTTAAACTCAAACTAAGCTTGTAACAAATTTTAAATCCACTCAATCCAGCAACTTAATAAAAAAAATTCATCTAATGTACAGGTGCCCCATTTGTGTAAAACATCAAAAGCATTTCCGCATAATGCTTTCTTTTTATCATTTACTCAGCTTATTTCTGAAGTCATAAAATGACGCGCTTTTTGAATATAAATGATAAAACCAATCATACAACACACAGCTAACAAAGTTGCCATAGCCCGTGGGCTATGACCAGAGATTTTTCCGATAACCGCTGCACTGAGTGCCGCACTTCCTAATTGCAAAGATCCCATAACACCAGAAGCCGCTCCCGCAGCTTTCGGATGCGATGAAATAGCCAACGCTGTTCCTAACGGCAATAAAAAACCATTGCCAAAAGTAAGAACAGCAATAGCCATAAAACTTGTCACAAGGGGCCATGGGCTTAGATACATTTGCAAAGCAAACAGCACACCACCTATCACAAAAATAATGTACCCTCTGCCCACAGTTTTTTCCATAGACTCGCGTTCAAAAAACCATCGCGCCAAAAGATTTCCCAAAATATAGGGAAACGAGACACCAATATAGCTATAACTAATGTGTATCGGTGATAACCCCAAAGTCGTGAGTAAAAAAGGCGACTCCACAATATAAGCAAAATAGGCTGCGTAAGAAAAACACGGAATAAGTGCATAAAAAATAAATTGTTTATTTCTGAAAACGCCTAAATATGCCTTCATCAATCCTATAGGAGAAAAATGCTGCCGTTTTTGAGGGGGGAGAGTTTCGCTTAGCACAAAACAACATAGCAAAATGGTCAAAAATATAAAAAAGCTTAAAAAGATAAAAGTTGCCTGCCAATGAAAAGCCTGTATCAAAAGTCCACCAATGAAAGGTGCAAGTGCTGGCGACATTCCAATAAAAGGGAAAACAATCAAATAAAGTTTTCCAGCCGCTTTTTTATCCAACAAATCATTGATAATTGCACGACTTAAGACAAGTCCCGCACAAGCACCAAGACCTTGCAAAAAACGTAACACAAGAAAAGCGTGAATATGAACCGTATAAATCACACCAAGTGTCGTAAATAACCACAAGAATAAGCCCAATAGAAGTGTTTTTTTACGCCCAAAATTATCACTCAGCGGCCCATAAATGAGCTGTCCAAGTGCCAATGCCAACAAAAAAACCGCCACTGCACTTTGAATTTGAGATTGTGTCACTTGATAATATTGACGCATATCGCCCAGTGCCGGTAAAAAAATATCGGTAGAAATCAATCCTCCCGTCGATAAACATACGATAAGTATAATAAATAGCAAGTTATATTTATGAGTCATAAAGAAAATCACACTTTTTAGGTAGTTATTAAATAGTATTTAATTAAATATAATTATATTTTATGCTTATATATGCAAATAATAATTATTAAAAGTGTTATTATTTTACTTTATAAAAATATTATTTTTCTTATAGAAAGCATTTTATTTTACAAACTTCACGAGCTAAAAAGTTATTCCCTAACTAAGCTCTCCTGTACAAATACTTTGCCGTAATCTTCCGCTGCTTTTTTCATTGATATTATAAGCAAAAGCATAATCTCTCTCTCCACGGCAACAGTCCCACTTTCTATACAATATCCATCAAAGTTGATCGACAAAACGCAAAGCAGAAAAACAATCTCTAACGTCTCTACCCCAAAATCACTATGGTATAAACACGGCGCATAACACAACAATAGCTTGAAGCCCCTATCAACACAAATAATTGTGTAAAAAATCTTGATCTATCCCCTATACCATAAAATATAATGCTTTCTCTGCAAACCAACTCACAACCAAATATATCTTACTCATTTCATAAAACTCTTCATCTAAGATAAATATCAAAAAATTATCGTGTAACATATTAACAAATATGATGTCATAACAATTCAATAAGCTTTTTATTTAACTTAATCCATGATCTTTTATAACACTATGAATTGAACATTACTGATATTTATTTTTATCTTCAAATGCGCCTTCTAATCTCATTTTATAAATATTCTTCCCATAAAAACAGTAACACTTTTATAAAAATAAGCAGATATACCCCCTACTTTATAAGCTAGAAACCAATAAACGATAGTATCCAGTTTTTTTAAATTATTCTCTCTCATGAGAAATTCGATGATAATATGATAATAGTATACGGATAGCCCGCTTTTTTTCAGACATAAGTGAGGTCTTTTGGATTGTATAGCCACATTTTACTTCTCATAACAAACATTTGTTTAAAGTATTTTCCTATTCCTTTTTAGCGGCTCTATATCCCTTTTGGAACATAATTAGCAAAAAGGCATTGTATCTCCAGCATATTCAAGGAGATAAAACATGGAA
>NZ_JBHIRS010000019.1:0-17336 GCF_042197365.1 Bartonella sp. AA168HLJHH
ACCCTTTTAGTCAAAGAAAGTGACGGTGGTGGTAATTTAGCACGCGATGATATCCGCGGCTTATTAATCTCGATGATAGATGTCATCATCCAATGTAAACGCCTCGAAGGAAAATTTCGTGTAACAGAAATCTATTACGACCCCTTCAAACGCCGTGATGCTTTTTAAAAACTGTCGAAATGACTTAAATAACTCATTCATATCTTTCGCAAAGTATACATCTTATCCTTTTGCATTCTTTTCAAAAGTTTTAAGCGTTTTCGCATTAGAAATAGACATATCAAACGGCAATCCTCTTTCATCAACAACTTTAGCTAAGGAAATTCGTATGAAATCAGACACCGTAAGTCCTAAACTTGCTAATATTTCACCGGCTTCTTTTTTCAACTTCTTATCTATATTTGCTCGAATAACATCTTTTGAATCTACGGCTATGCCCATAGTAAACCTCCTTTAGTTACCTTCTTATGTATGGCTCAAATGAGTTATTATAACAAGTTTCTAATGTTCTAAATTTCTTTATCGTGTAACTTCTTTTGACATTGTTTGCGCTATCACATTATTTAGCTCTTTCGTATGTATCTGTTGCAAAACTTTAACTGCTGTTTGAAGCTCTTTCACAAGCTTTTTATCTTGAGGCTGATTTGGCGTGATTGCTTTTGACAAGTCAAAGTCTTGTTTATGAATAGCATCCTGTCCAAAACGTTTATCTAAAGCACTTTTCAGCTTTAAAAATTCTTCACCAACCTGCTCTGGTATCTTTGAATAACTATCACGACCAGCTTCAACATTTTTCATAAAAGTCACTGCTTCTTGTGAAAGTGACGGAACCTCTACTTTTAACTGTTCACGCTCCCGTGTAACACTAACCATCAGCGTCTCATAAGAATTCTCATAAAAGGATTGAAGCATTTTAATAGAAGAAATAGCAAGAGGAACATGATAAAGCGCTTCTTTTCGTTCTTTTCCTGTAGCCTTCAATTTATCGATAAAACGATCTGATCCACGCAGTTCGCCCGCTCTATCAGGTGCCCTATCCAAAATATCAGAGAGTTTATCGCCTTTCCCTGCTAAAATCGTTTGCTCAATCCTAAGCGCAGCCTCTTGTGGATCTTTATAAATAGATGCTAAATGACTGTTTAACTCCTTAAACATATCAATGTAAGATTTTTTATTTCTAAGAGCGCTTAGCACCTTCTGTTCTAGATTAGAGTTATCCGTATAAGCCGCAAGGTATGGGGCTTTTTCCGTTGTTTTTGATGCAACATTCAACTCTTTTTGTGATTGCTCAACCTCGAGCTCTTCTTTTTTAAGTTTGCTAAAAACTGTCGTTGCTCTCCCCCAAAGGGTTTCAATCTTTTCTTTTTGTTTTTGCAACCATTCTTTATTAAAATCAACGTAAGAGGCTATTTTTTCCCCTAAACCTTGAGAAACATCAATCCCTCTATTTTTTTTAAATTTGGCTATATAATCTCTATAATCAGGAGATTCAGAAAAATCGAGAGTTGTTGTTTTAACACCAGACCTAGAAAGAGCTGCTACCAATTTTTCATAGGTATTTGCACGATCGGATTGTTTAATGCTACTAGCAAAAGAAGGATCACCACGTTCTATAAAATCCACATGAAAAATGTTTTGTCTAATCTCTTTATTGTTAACAACAACAGTCTCTTTGTTTTGACGAATGGATATCTTATCACCAAGCTCAATACGAGCCCCATCTATCGCAGAGGGAAGATTTACACCATAAACACGTTCAACTCCACGGAAAGTTGCTATATCCGCATAAGGTGTTTTGGTTTTGGCTGTTTCACTAAAAGAAGCATACCCAGCTTCAACAAGTTCACCAGTGATTGTACCTTTAACCTGTTTGTGTTCGTGTAATCGAACATTTTTAAAATCCTCTTCGGCTACATAAAGATGTGACTGATGCCTATGGCGAGACATTGCAACATAGGAGAGATGTTGATCCATAGATGAGGAGGCTAAAACAAAGACATTATCAACGGTAACTCCTTGACTCTTATGAATCGTAGCCGCATATCCATGATCAACGTTTTGATAGGTCTGATTGGAGAAAACAACTTCTTGGCCAGAGTCAAGACACACTTTTAAAAGCGGTTTTCCTCTTTCATTTTGTGTAGACAAAACAGTTCCCAACATACCATTTTTAACTTTTTGCTTTCCTAATTCTGGGGCTGATCTTTCTTCAAATTGAGCATTTTCAAGAAAGATAATTCTGTCACCAACAACAAATTCCCTATGCCCCTTAAGAGTATCAAAATTTGTAACGCTTGCACTATCTTCAGATTTAAGTAAACGAGCATCTTTAAGAGCAGTTCGAATTTCTTCATTTAATTTTTTTACAGACGCATTCGTATGAGCAAGAACAAGTAATTCGTCACCCCGTAAAGTTTTTCCTTCTTCCAGAGCTTTTTTTTCAACTTTTCTTCGTGTATTCATCCAATCTTTAACAAGAGTATTTATGGCTTGATCATGCGTTTTAGTCTCACGAATGAATCCTCTATTTTTATAATGATCTAAAGCTTCCTTTACTTGTCCACGTGCAAACTGTCGTGATGCATCTTGCCCCCATTCTTCTTTTTGTCTCCTAATACCGGATAATTCTACATAACCAATATTATCAACTACAGCGCGAAATGCCGCTCCAGCCTCAATGGGTTGCAACTGCATATTATCACCAACTAAAACAATTTTTGCGCCTGCTTTTTCAACTTTTTGGACAAAATGCGAAAGTTGTTTTGAAGAAACCATTCCAGCTTCATCAATGACAAAAACATCACCAACCCGTAATTCATCTTTTTTATTTTTCCACGCTAATTCCCACGCAGCAAGAGTTTTACTTTTTATCTTTGAAGATTCTTCAAGACCTTCCGCAGCCTTCCCCGCAAGCGCTGCTCCAAATACACGCTTCCCACTATTAACCCACGCAATATTTGCGGCTTCCAATAGAGTGGATTTTCCAGCACCTGCATAACCAACAACCGCCGCAATACCTTTATCATCTGTAATATGTTGAACGGCTAATTTTTGTTCTTCTGAAAATTTAAATCTATCACTTTTATCTTTATTCTCAACAGACTTTATTGCCTCTAAAACCTGTCTATCTTTTACACCGTGTCCTGTCGTTTGAGACAACGAAACAACACTCCGCTCCATATCATATTCGGTTTTTAATATTTCCTTTGTGGAGTAAATAACTTTATAAGGATTGGAATGATCTTTAATTTTAATCAGGTTATTGCTTTGTTCTAAGCGCACCATAATATCATTAAAGTCATTTGAATTATCAACATATCTATTAATGATCTTAGCAAGATCACCATGATTAAATGTCGACTTCTCAAATGAAATTAACTTCAATACTTCATTAGGGTTTTCTTTAATTTTCTCTACAGATCTCTGTTTTATTTTTTCATTAGCTTGTACCGCATTGCTAGCAAGTCCTTTTTTACTCATTGCATGAGCAGATTGCCCCAAATGAATGGTTGGCTCTATAGATAAACCACGCTCTTTGTAAGAACGCATATCTACTTTTATATCATGACCTGCAAGTGCAAGATGCATCGTTGCAATCTCACCCCATGAGTTGCGTAAATCCTTCAATGCATCTTTATGACCTATGACGGTTTCATAAACTATACGCTCTTCTTTTCTTATAGCATTACCTTGTCTATCACGAATAGTAACAAGAGATTTTTTTACTGTTCCATCTTCATTTAAGACAGCTATTTTTTTGGGACCAAAACCATTTTCTAAAACTGGACGTAAAGTATGCATAATATGCACATGTGGATTTCCTTCCTTGTCATGATAAACCCAATCAGAAACAAGACCACGTGATGCAAAGTTTTCTTTTACAAAGTCTCGTACAAGAGAAATATTTTGATCTCGTGATAACTCTAATGGCAACGCTATAACTATTTCTCTTGCCAACTGTCCATTCACGCGCTCACTATTTTGCACAGTGTTCCACAGCCATTCACTTTTTTTATCATTTGTATCAAAATAACTGAGCTGTTGTGTAATCCATTTTGGAGAACCCTCTGGAATATTCATTTCTGAATGTACAAGGTCTCTATCTTTATCATATTTATGCGTATGAGATCCTTCTAACTCATCAAACATCCTTGTCCTATGGCGATAGGCAGCCGCCGAAATTGCTGATTTTCCAGCACCAATAATTTTAGCTTGTAAATGTGTACTTGCCATAAGATACAATTACCAAAAATTGTGTTTATTTCACAGAAATAATCTATAGCATGAAACGTTTTACTTTAAAACGTATAATTGCGCCTTCAAAAATCTTTTGAAAAAAGACATTTTCAGGAGCGCATAAATGCGCACTATTAAGTATTGTTATTGGAGATTTATTCTGTTAAGTAAAAATAAAGATTAAAAAATAAAAGAGAGTTTGAAATGTCACGTAAATCTTTAGAAAAACTTATAGAGGAAAAAAAAGCTCTGGAAGAAAAAAGTAAAAAACTTCTTGAAAGAATTAAAGCTGCTAAAAAACAAGAAGGAGAAAAAATTGCACTATTAGCAGCAGAAGCGGGATTAACAGAATTAAATATAACAAACGATCAATGGAAAAATATTTTCGAGGAGATTAAAGACCGATTTCAAAAAGATCAGCAAAAAACTGAATAATCTTGGTAACTCTATAAAATCACTAAGACGCATTGAAAAAAGGAGGAGATTTTTGAGTGATGAAATAAGACGTAAAGATGCACGTGAAAAAATTATTCTAGGCGGTCTTGTCGTAAAGGCTGGTCTTAAAAATGCTGATAAGTCTTTTATTTTAGGATGTTTAATTCACGCTGCAAAACTTGATACAAATTCAAATGAATATAAAAATTTCCAAAAAATAGGACAGTATGCTTTTGCTGATACGCGGGGTCAAAATGATAAACAATCTAAATCGTAAACAAATCATATTTTTAATATGCCCTTTTCTCTTTTCAATCATAATTCTTTTTCTTGTAAACATAACCATCAATAACATTACAGAAAATGGAACGACGCCTGATGCTTATTGGTTTGTAAGATCAAAGCCACTGGATATTTTAATCCTTATTGCACTTTCATGTTCTTCATTCATCTTATTACAAAAAAAGCATACCAGAAAAAATATCACTATTTCGTCCATGATCGTCTTTGGTTTGTTTGCAACTTATTATAGTGCAAATGAATATATCAGACTTAGTCCATATGTTGGTCAAGATAATATGACATGGGCGGATGTTCTTCCTTTCTTTGATAGGATGGTTTTATGGGGTGTTGTTATTGGCGTTGTTATCCTTGGTTACACTATAAATCTATCGTTGCCAAAAAAATTACCTTCGAAAAAATTAAAAAATACGATCTTCGGCGGCGCTCAATGGATGAATATGAAAAAACTAGAAAGCATCTTTCCAAGCGATGGAGAAATCATCGTAGGAGAACGATATCGAGTAGACGAAGATATTGTTAAAGATGTTCTTTTTGATTCTCAAGACAAAACAACATGGGGGAAAGGAGGAACACAGCCATTACTAACATATAAACAAAATTTTTCTTCACCCCATATGTTATTTTTTGCTGGTTCTGGTGGTTATAAAACAACCAGTAATGTTATTCCAACTTGTCTCAAATATTCCGGTCCACTGGTCGTTTTTGATCCTTCAACTGAAATCGCTCCAATGGTAAAAAAAACAAGGCAGCTGTCAAAAAGAAAAGTATACGTTCTTGATCCCCATGGACCTTCAACAAAAACTTTTAATCCCTTAGATTGGTTATTAGATAAAAATATCCCTATTTGTGAAAAGGAAGTAGGTCTCGTAGAGACAGCACGACTCCTCCTTTCAGAAAATTATAGATCCACTTCAACCGATCAATTTTTTATCTCTCATGCTCACAATTTGTTAACAGGTCTACTTGCACATGTCGTCTTTTCTGATGAATACAAAGAACATGAAAAAAACTTAAAAACACTTCGTATGATTGTATCAGAACCAGAACCATCGGTTATTGGAAAATTGAAATCAATACAATCAAATTCTTCATCACAATTCATTCGTGAAACCCTCGGGGTCTTTACCAATATGGCACAGCAAACTTTCTCTAGTGTTTATGCTACTGCTTCTAAAGATACCCAATGGCTTTCCCTTGATAGTTATGCCAACCTTATAAGTGGTGACGACTTTAAAACTAATGATATAACAAAAGGCAATGTAGACATCTTTTTTAATATCCCATCAAAAACTCTAAAATCTTACCCTGGTGTGGGACGGATTCTTGTTGGTTCTCTTCTCAAAGCTATGGAAGCCGCAAATGGAAACTATGAAAAAAGAGTCCTCTTTGTTTTAGATGAGATTGATCTGTTAGGATATATGAACATCTTAGAAGAAGCTCGTGACCGTGGTCGTAAATATGGAATATCTCTTATGCTCTTTTACCAATCTATAGGACAAATTGAACGTCATTTCGGTTCATCGGGTGCTATGACATGGTTTGAAAGTTGTGCTTTTATAAGTTATGCCGCAATACAAGATATTAAAACTGCTGAAAATATATCTAAGGCATGTGGTCAAATGACTGTTGAAGTGAAAAATTCAAGAAAACCTCTAGGAGGATTCCATACAAGAGGGACAGAAAATGTAAACACCCAGCAGAGACCTTTAATTTATCCTCATGAAATTACCCAAGAAATGCGCCTAGACGAACAAATCATTCTCGTGCGAGGGCAACCCCCTATCCGTTGTGGACGCTCTATCTATTTTAGACGTAAGGATTTAACAGCCCTTACTAACAAAAATAGATTTGCTCCTAAATAATAATATATCCTAAATAGAACTCACTTCGTTCGTCCATAATCAATAATGAGAGGCTATCCGCCTCTCAAACTCTCTGGAACGCTCACCAAAATCATGACATCAGACCCGCGTTTAATGAGAGGACTAACAAGTCTTGGTTCTTAGTGTCAAGGAAACCATTACATGGCGCCTAAAGGCGTCCTTGACAAAGAACCTAACGTCTTGTTTCGTCCCTCTCACGCAGCTCCGAAATCATGATTAGAAGGAGAGCGTTTAAGGGTGCCTACACAGCACCTTATAGTAGGGAAAAACATTTGATTTTTTTAACTACGTGGATAAAAAAATTATACCAAATAGATGTAAAATAGTGGAGGTTATGGACGGCTTTGTTGTTTGTGTCATACCTAAAAGGCAAAAATGGATTTAAAAAGGAATGGATTGCAATGCCTCAACATCCGATGGCTATAATAGCGAAAAGTAATTTAAACGGATATGATCTCAAGGTGTTTTTCATTCTGGCTTCTCGTCTTGATTTCGAAAATCTATTAGTCGTCAATCAAACGGAATTGGCTAAAAAAGTTGGTATTACCAGACATCACTTTAATCGAAGCGTAAAAAGACTAATAGCTATGGATATTCTTTTGGAAGGTCCTCGTATTGGTATTAATAGATCCTACCGTCTCAACCCAAAACTTGGTTGGAAAGGTAGTGCTAAAAACCATAAAATAGCTCTTAGAGAGAACTTTAAAAATCGCATAAAAGCAGCCGATATTCAAGGTGTATATGAGAATAGCAAACCTTTAGAAATGGACATCAGTAATCAAATAGATCTCGAAGATTATCTTAGATGAAAAATAATAAAAGCATAGTAGTTACGCTTCACAATGTTACCAATAATGGTAACATTGCAGCTTAATGAACAACTTCTTCTTGTATTTTATAACGATACACATATTCTAACAGCTTGAAGACATTCTCTAATAAGCTTTTACTTGAAAAGCATAAGATCAGAACCGGGAGGAGCTAACCGTAATAGGAGCGTATCGTATCCCCAATTGATAGCTAAACTTAGAAATATCAAAACTATATAACCAATGACCATTGCTGTTTGGTGTTCAAAAGGTGCAGAGCCCGCTACATATCCAGTAAAAAAAATAAATAACACCAGCAAACTCCCCCCTGCTATAAACTCTGTTAAAATAATAACCGGTTTGCGAATAAGCAAAAGAAAAAGGAAAAGGAAAAAAAGGCACGTTTTCAATATCTTATGTAATATTTTACAAACGATAGAAAACACTCTACGTATTATAGTTATTAAAATTGATTGTTTGGAATTTGGATTTTTCTCTTTTTTATTTAATTTATTAGTAGATAGAGTGTCCATTACCCCCTCCAATATTTTTATCTATAAAACGCTTTATGGCTATATGATACGTTTTATTTTATTCACGATTATTTATATACCTATATAGATAATTATTTCAATTTTATGATTTTTTAGTGCTTAATGTAACATACGGTTTCTTTATTTTTAAAAAGCAGGCGCCCCCCGCACCTGCTATTTTATTTACGCAACATCCTCATACTCATCACGAAAATAATCATCATCACTACCAAATCTTGGAATTGCCTCATCATGAATTTGATCATATTCAGTTAAAGAGGCGGCGCTATGAATACAAGAATCGCCAGATACATAAGCACCACAAACCACGGCATCATCAACGACATAGGAATAATCACAAATATAAGCACCATCACTTATTTTTGCATTGCCACCGACATGAGCATTATCACAAATAACAGATGAATCAGAAATATGAGCATGTCCACTTACAGAGGCGTTATCATAAATTTTTGCATTACCTTCAATTACAACAGCGTTTTGAATATGGGCGTTGCCATAAACCTCACAATAATCATTTATTGTCATGCCTTCAAAAATAGCATTGCCATAAATTTGTGCATCACCATAAACGTCTACAAAAAAGCTTTTCACTTTACCATTTTCATAAACCCTTGCATTTTGAAAAACGCGTGCTTTATCGTAAACCCAGCAATTTCCCTCATGAGATAAGTTGCTTTCCTTTTCAATATAACCACCAAGATCACCAGCCTTGACATCATCAAAATCTCTTAAGGCTCTAATTCGAGTTAAGAAATGACCATCGATATATTCACAATCATCAATAAATTCATATTTTTTGGAGATAGCGTTCATAATGAACTCCTTACGGTTTAAAAGTTTTGAATTGACACCCTATAAGGCGTCGGGCGTTCAAAACACGGCCGTAAGTCCGTTGTTATGCTTTTCCCTAAAAGGGTGTTGTATGGCATAACCACACCCGACAAAATCACTATATATGCTAATAAAAGCATAAAAGACAGTCAGTTTCTGAAAGCAAGAAAAGATTTTTTTGTCATCTGTTTTCTTACGGCTTAGTGTTTTGATCACTTAAGTATTAATATAGTAAAATACCCATTTATTGTCAACTGTTTTTTTGTCTTTTTTTGGCATTTTTTATAATATTTTCAAATATTTATCTCATAAAATAGCTTATAATTTTTATCTCTTTTTTTGGAAGTATATGCCCCTAAAAGCTCTCCTTCTAATCATGATTTCGGAGCCGCGTGAGAAGGACGAAACAAGACGTTAGGTTCTTTGTCAAGGACGCCTTTAGGCGCCCTGTAAGGGTTTCCTTGACACTAAGAACCAAGACTTGTTAGTCCTCTCATTAAACGCGGGTCTGATGTCATGATTTTGGTGAGCGTTCCAGAGAGTTTGAGAGGCGGATAGCCTCTCATTAAAAAATAAAGTTTATAAATAAAAACTATTTTTATTTGCCAATCTCCTGAAATTACTTTATTGGTAAGCGAATGTTTTAATCGTATACGCAGCGATTAATAAGGGATTAAAAGCCTTAAAGTTTGAACATAAAAATTAGCCCACTCTGTGGGTTTCCCGGGATTCCGGGAGCTTTTGCTATGTCCAGGTGCTTTAAGCACTAAAAGCAAAAAGCTGATTCAAACTTCAGTACTTTTAACTCCCGGAATACCAATGCGAGGGCGCTCGCACCCGGTCGGGGGGAATTTAAAGTGCAAAACAAAACTCCACATTTTAATGATATTTCTGTAGGGGAAAAAATTCGCGATAGAAGAAAATTCATGGGAATTTCTCAGACAGAATTAGGAAACAAATTAGGAGTAAGCTTCCAACAAATCCAAAAATATGAAAAAGGCTCAAATCGTGTAGGAGCTGGACGTTTGCAGGAAATCGCTAACATACTAGATGTTCATATCTCCTTTTTTTATACCGACATTTCACAAAAAAGAAATATCTCATACCCTTATGATGAAGGAATTTCCAGTAAAGAATACTGCCTTTTAAGAGGTTTTAGACAACTCAAACCTAAAAAACAGAAAGCAATTTTGTGGTTGGTTTCCGAATAGAATGAATACTTTTAAAATTATATTACATACAGCTATCTTCTCTCTTCATAAGAAGATTTTAAATATTTATTACGTATTTTGTACGTAAATAATAAATAATCATCGTTTATTTTGTGTGTAATTGTTATTTACGTAATTTTCAATAAGACGATTAAGAAAATCACCACCATCTTCATTAAGTTCGTCTGCTAAAGACCAAAAACTGTCTCTTACTTCTGGTTCAAGTGCAAGTGTTAATCGTGCTGTTTTTAAACTACGTCTTCTACGTCCACTACCACGTTTTGTTTCTACACTATGACGTGTGGTAAAACCATTATTTTGACCTATCTTACCTAATTCTTGTTCATCTACTTTTTGTGCTTTTGTAAACGGTTTTAAATTTTGAAGATCCGGTAATACAATTTCAGCTCTTTTTGTCATGCTACTTTGTCCTTTAATAAATTTTCATTATCCAATACCTTCACAACAGCGTTAGCAAAAACCGTTGCATTTTCTTGTGCTGCTTGAGGATTATTCACATCAGAAGATGCTAAATCAAAGAGAGACCCCCCTATCTGAAAAAGAGCACTAAAAGCTCCTCTTTCAGTTAATGAAGCAGGTAAAATAGGAAGGTTAGCTTTTTCTAACGTTTTTTCTATATGCTGTCCTTCGCGACTGTTTAAGGTATTAGTCATAGAAAATACGATACGAAAAGGTATTTCTCTTTTAAAAAACTGACTCTGTTGTTTTATTAAAGCAATGATCTTTCCTATCTGATCTCCATCAAGTTGTTTTTTTCTCATAGGAACCAAAACTAAATCCGCTCTCCCTATAGCAAAAGAAGCCGCAAGATTAGCAGAACCTTCAAGATCAACAATAACAAATGGAAACTGTTCTACAGCATCATCAATGCAAGAAACAATATTCTGTTCTGTAACATTTCCAGAAACTTCTATATTTTGGGGCATTGTATCTACAGATCTTTTCATCCATGTCACAAGTGGTTGATTTGGGTCTGCATCAATTAATTTCACCTTAGATCCGGCTTTAGCAAAAACGTTAGCTAATACTAATGCCATTGTGGATTTTCCAACACCACCTTTTGTTGAACACATAGTAATTACAGGCATTAAGATATTCCTTATTCAATGAATAAACACCAAATAAATACCATTTATTTATTACGTATTTATTAAAATTATAAATAATAATTATTTATTTTGTAAATATTTATTATTTACATACAAAATACGTAATAAATATTTATATCTTGTTAATTTCAAATCAGGTATAATCGGGTGTGCACATTCCAGTATGCAAACGAGTTTATTTCACAATTCCGTTTCTTGTGAGTAATTGATTTTTACATTACTTTTATGTATATTAGATAATTATATAGTAAGAGGAATTTTTTATGTCTTCATTAACAGTTACAGCAAAAGGACAAATTACGCTAAAGCGGGATTTACTACAGCACCTTGGTGTTAAACCAGGTGAGAAGATTGACTTTGATAAGTTACCAGGTGGTGAACTTCGTATAAAAGCGTCACAGCCTACAAGCACTATTGAGAGCTTTATTGGACGATTTTCTGGAAAACTAAAAAAACCTCTAACCATTGAAGAAATGAACGAAATTACAGCTTCTAGTTGGGCTGGGAAAAAATGAAGATTTCTGTAGATACAAATGTTCTGGCTCGTGCTGTTTTACAAGATGATAAAAAGCAAGGGGAGGTAGCAAGTAAGATTTTAAGAGAAGCTTCTCTCATAGCTATTTCTCTACCTTGTCTATGCGAACTTGTTTGGATACTTCGACGAGGTGCAAGACTATCAAAAGAAGATGTAGCTGGAATGTTACGCGATCTGCTAGCAACCAGTAATATAGTAATGAATAGACCAGCTGTTGAAGCAGGGCTTGCTATTCTAGAGGCTGGTGGTGATTTTGCTGATGGAATTATAGCTTATGAAGGTAATTGGCTAGGTGGCGAGATATTTGTTTCGTTTGATAAATTAGCAATCGACCTGTTAAAGAAAAACGGGAAATCAGTAAAACTCCTTTCTTAATGAGTGAGCTAATACCTATAAAAGAATAAGCTATAGATATGGATTTTCAAACACCACCTTTTGTTGAACACATAGTAATTACAGGTATTAAAATTTTCTTATTTACTAAATAAATATTATTTATTTAGTACGTATTTTGTACGTAAATAATAAACATACTTCAATGCATCACGTCATGGAAAAGAACTATCAACTTGGCGCAGTTTATCTTAATTTTCCAATGTTCTTGGCATGGTAATGATAGGCTTTGTTTTTGTAAGCTTGATGTTTTTACGTTCAATAAATAAACGTAAGGTGTTCACACTAACTCCTAATGTCTTAGCAATACGGCTCTGTGATAAACCAACATTTATAAATGCTTGAATTTCATCAATATGATTGTCCAGCTTTAATTGCGTAGCTTTACTTCCTTTTGGCCGGCCAAGTTTTATTCCTCGTTGACGAGCAACATTTAAGGCTTCTTTTGTGCGTGTTTGAATTAAATGCCGTTCAATTTGTGATACCATACCCAATACGTTTGCAATGATATCGCTTTGTAAACTTCCATCCATGATAAGGTTTTGTTTCGTTATATGCACAATTAAACCACGTTCACTGGCTGCTTTGAGAATTTCTAAAACAGCAAGAGAAGAACCAGCTATACGAGAAAACTCCGGTGTGAGTAAAACATCACCACATTCAGCTTTTTCAATTAAAGCACCAAGTTTACGCTTACGCCAATCTTTTCCTCTACTTGCAATTTCTTCCTCAATATAAAGTGGAGCAAAGCCATTTTTATTAGCATATTCTAACAATCCAAATTTTTGATTTTCTGTATCTTGTCCATCACGAGAAACACGTAAATAAGCATAAAATTTTGGCATTTTCAGTAAAAAGGTTATTTTTGATTAAAACTGATATATTATTGCATAGAAAAAATAGGAATTAAATATACAATTTTCGTTCATAAAAAATGATCGTTTTTTCTGATATTGCAATTTATGACGTTTCAAATGACACTGTGCGTATCTTGCGTATACTTCATGCAAAAAAAATTCAGTTGTTAAGTGTATCTAAATTGAATCCGGCTGTGTTTAATAATTCAATAAGTTTTGGGAGAGTCTCTTTTACGTGTTCATTAAAAGGAATGTAATTAATCCCTTCATAATCTGAAGGCACTTCAACATCTCGTTGTTTTAAAATAGCAATATTTCTGCAAGAAATTTTAGGAATTAACATACCCATTTTAAAAATAACATTTTGATTAGCGCGCGGTTTTGCATCTTTTTTATCAGCAGATTTTTCATATCCAATATCATCGGGAGTAAGTAGCACAATACCAAATTTTGGAGAATTAGTTTGCATACTAATTTCTTGTTTAAAATCCTCAATAGTAGTTAAATTATCACTACCAAATTTCAGAACGTATGGTTCCAATCCAAGCTTAAAAAGAACACGTTCAGTTTGTTCTAAAATAGTATGATCATTATATACAATAAAAATTTTTGGCATTTTTATATCCCCTATAAAATATATGCATTTGTCCCAGAGGGCTTATTATTTTTTATCAACGAATAATTGCGATAAAAATTTCTCCCAATCTATATTTTTCTTTAATTTAAAGGAAATAAAATTATTCTTATGAAAGAATATAAAATAGAACGATCTTTTACCAAATCAGATATTTAATCTAATGAATATCAAACAGATCTTGAAGATTTTACAAAAATAAGCAAGCTAAAGCTATTGGTATAGGTTTCTAATCCAATAGAATACTTATAACGAAGCTTTTCATATTAATTTATTCATAAGCTTAAAAAAGTAATTGCTAAGCGAAAGTATCTTGTATATATCTCTTTTTCGGAGAGAGAGTCCCTACATAATTTCCCCCGCAGGGTTGTTATAGTAAATCTCTTTCTCCATTTTAATTATAATCTTCATAGTAATGATTAGTTAAGTTTAAAGTAGTCTTTGTATATGCCAAATTCGTATTTGAAATACTATTGTGGATTACTTAACTTAATTGAAAATACGTTCACTATTTTTTGAAAATCATCCCCATCACTAAAAGAAAAACTAAAAAGCTTTCTTTCAGTGCATAAATCTGAAATGATTATTGCTTGTCAAACTTATGACGCAAATTTCTTTGAATTTATTGGCATTTTCAAAGTTTTAAGAACTTCATTCAGTTCCGATTTAAACAAAGGACTTTTTTCTTTGTTTAGCTTTATTTTCTGATTTTTTTCTAAGTTTAAACTATTTATTTCTTCTTGATCAGCTTGTTTCAATAAAGCAAATAAAGAACGCTCTAGATACAATTCTCCCTTTTTTTCTTTATCAATCATGCCGCGGAGATATCCCCCTGGTGATTTTACAAGTCCTCTAGCATATTTTTCAAAAATGATGGCAATGGCTAGAGCTGTTTTTTTAAGCCCCATGATTTTTGTAGCTTGTTCAGCGGCATGTTCTGAAACTTTAATCATTCTGTACATAGGATACATAGAACGTATCAAATCGCTTTCTGTTTGGAGACTACATTCAGAAAACAAGGCGGCATTCGGCAAAGCCTTTTCTAGTATCTCCGGCTTAATTTGAGGCAATGTACTACTTTTTGAAGGAAGTGATGTTTCCGTCTTGCCTTTCTCTATATTTTCATAAGCCATTTTATCATGACCGGAGGTCACATTAATGGTTTGAGTGTGTTCAGAGTTATCTGAACACTCATTTTTGTTACAATTACAATTATAGTTAGGGGGTGTATTATGTAATTGCATAACATTTTTGTTGTTTGTGCATAACATTTTTGTAAAAAATAAACGCTCTAAGAGCCAATTAAAAAGCTTAATAGCTTTTTCCAATTTAAAGGTGGACGCTTTAAAAGGAGAACCAAGAACAGATTTAACTTTATTCATACGATTTAAAAACATTGAAGCGATAGGTGTAAATTTTATTTCTTCAATACGAAGCCGTAATCGACGACAAACACCACAAAAGGTTCTAACAGCCATATCATGATGTTTCTTTTCTTCTTTACTCTTTAAAATAGAGTGCTGAAGTTCATGGTAACGCGCGATTAAAATGCTAAGGTCAATACCACAAGCAATTGGTACATGATTAGCAGAATTAAAACTATAGCGTTTATAATTACCAGAATCCCGCATCACAATAAGACCTTTATCAAAAAGGCGTGAAAGTAATCTACTTACATGAACAGACGTACAACCAATTTCCAGACCAATTTGATGGTTGCTTTTAAAAACTATTGGAATTTTACCTTTTTCAAAATGCGTAACTGGTACAGTATTCAAAAGTTTAGCTAATAAATGGGCTTCTGTTCCTTTGATAAGATCAGTTACTGGTAAGTCTTGTACAAGAAAAAGAAGTTGGCTTCTAGTAATGTGGCCAATATTGGTATTATCAGCAATTTTTATATATTCCCAGTGCTTTGAAGTTAATTTTCTACCAGATGTTTTATTAACCATAATTTTTAAAACCTCTCTATTGGAGGCAAAAAAAATGCTAAAAATATCCCTTTTCTACAAAATTTCTCTTGCAGAATGCTTCACGATAAATTAAATTAGGAATTAGTTTGTTGAATTTAATTTACCGTATATGTAGTACGGGCATTTTAGAAACCCTTCTGTTAACGCAGTTGGGTTTTTATTTTTTTGCCATTATCCTTCCCTCTATTTGAAACGACTCATAGCTCGAAAAAAGCATGTCAAGGTCAAAGCTATATTAAAAAAAAAAGATTTTCAATATGGTAAAGCTTTCAAACAACTGTTTTTATGGCAATACAACCTAATACAACCTACAACAACAGCAAAGCAAAATGACATATAACTAAGGACATATAACTAAGGAAATGCGTTCTTATATAGCGCTGTAAAAACAACCTATACGAGTAAATGAATTTTAAACACAATAATTTTTCTTTGCAAGAATTGTCCACTAGGGACTGTGTAGATTATGATTAAGTTTTTTCTTATAAAGTTCGTAGTGGAATATTGCCTTGATTTTTCAGTAGCGCTTGAGAGAACGTTTTATCAATAATGGTCAATGGAATTATAGCTCTCGTGATCTCTTCGCCAATCTTCTGGTTGTTGAAATTTGCTCGACCATAAAACATTTTGTGCTTTTTAAGCAGGGTTTTCTATTGTCTTTTCTGATCCTTTAAAAAAAAAGAATTTTCATTATGTTGACTGAAATAAAAGTATCAAAAAATAATAATATAAATAAATATAATATATTTAGGCACTTCTCGAAGAGATTTTAAAAGTATCATTTTGAATATTACTATATTTTAGTATATTATCTAAGATAAATATTAAATATTTTTAATTTTATAGTAGAAAAAATAGTTTTTTCATTTTATATGGTAGATTAATATTTTAACTATTAATTTAATTTTCAACTTTAAAATAGCGAGGGGGTTTTTCATGAAAAACATGAATAATTCATTCAGTTGTGAACACATCTTACCAAAAACTACTCTACCCAACACACAAAAGAAATGGTTAACAGCAGCATTGATGCTGTTTATTGCCTTCATCGCACTGAGTGAACCAGCATTTGCCGCAGGCGGCTTCGGAAAAATTGAAAGTGCTCTTCAAAAAATAATTGAAGCTTTAACAGGACCAATTGCAAAATCAATCGCGACCATTGCGATTGCCGGTGTTGGGATTGCATGGATTGCTGGTTATGTTGAAATGCGTAAAGCTTTCTTTGTTTGTATTGGCATCGGCATTATCTTTGGTGCACCACAAATCGCAGCAATGTTTTCCAGTTAAACTCCAGCCTTTCAAAGCCATGAAAGAGCACGATAAGCTAACAGAAGATACGTTATTTCTTGCTTGCACGCGCCCTGCAATGATCGCAGGCGTGACGGTGGAAGCTATGGGATTAAATGCGATAGGAACGATGATATTGTTTATTGTGATAGGCAATATTTTTCTTGTAACTATTGGGATTGCCATGCATTTCATATTCAAGGAAATCCTAAAGCATGACCATAACAAATTTCGTATTCTTCTGACATGGCAAAAGACATCT
>NZ_JBHIRS010000020.1:0-14547 GCF_042197365.1 Bartonella sp. AA168HLJHH
GTTCTTGCCCATTCAGTTGGGAGTTCAGTGACAAAAGCTTATATGCGAACGGATTTTTTAGAACAGCGACATGTTCTTTTAGAGCAGTGGGCGTCTTTTATATCAGGAGAGGCTTGACAGGATTATAACAATGTGTCTATTGTCGAATGAGGTGCTTGAAAAACACCTTAAAACAACTAGCGGATTGGTTGCCGAAATAACTGATCTTCCGCAATTTAAAAGCTTTGACTCATTGTATGCTAGACGCATATAATAGCTTTGTCGGGTGTGGTTATGCCATATAATACCCTTTACGGGGAAAGCATAACGACGGGCTAGTTGCCGTGTTTTTCAGCACCCGGCATTTTTATAAAAAGTGTCAATGAAAAACATCTAACAACTAGGAGTTCGCTATGAACACTCTTATAGAAATTACGGAACAAATCATTGATCAGGAAACTGTTCAAACCGTTAACGCGCGTGAGTTACATACGTTTTTAGACGTTAATATACGCTTCAACGATTGGATTTCACGACGGATTGAAGAATATTCTTTTCAAGAAAATCAAGACTTTGTGAGTTTTACTCAAAAAAGAGTAAAACCTAAAGGCGGTCGTCCAAGCATAGAATATCACCTCACCTTAGACATGGCGAAAGAACTTTCCATGGTTGAACGCAATGAGAAAGGACGTCAAGCACGCCGTTACTTTATTGAATGTGAAAAGAAACTGAGAACCCAAGCTGTTGATTATGACCGTGATACACGCTTTGATTTGCCAAGTTATTGGGAAGGTATGAACGCTGGTGAAAAAGTTTTGTATCTTCTGGGTCCAATACATGTTCGTCTTCTTGATGCCTTCAGAGTAGATGAAGAGAATAGAAAATATAAAGCCATCATTAAAGAAGCTAAGCGCGTTCTAGCAAGATCTGTTGTGAAAGCGGCTTAGTTTAAAACACGATTCATCTCCCCATTTCAAAAGTGGGGAGGGGATAAAGCTTTTAGTTTTTGGTTAGCTACTGTTTTAAATGTGCGAAGATATTGTCTATCGCATCTAAAAATTAAACCTTTAATCTAGAAATAAATGCTTCATTCCTTAATTTTGCATCCTGCAATAAATCATTCCATTCTATTATTTCAACGGATCCTCGAAAATCACCTTGTAGAAGAGTAGTTCTCCCTCGCCCATTAGCTGTTTTCTGCCATGTCGACGTTTGCGTTTTAAGTTCACCTTCTATATCGGCAATAATATAACAATAAAAAACACACTGCTCTGAAATCTTTATTTTCTTATTATCAAATGTCTTTATACTTTTTCCTTTAAGTTCATTAAGGTATATGTTTATTTGTTCCATGGGGGTGTAACCCGTTTTATATGTTTTCTGACCTGGTCTTTTAAACTCCACCAACATTAACTTGTCCAGATCTGCATCAAGACGACCTTCAAGTCCTAGAGCATGCAATTTATCATAACATAATAAATCAGGACGAATTCTTTTTGTACTATTCTTCGCGATTTTTTTGATAGACACATCCGAAGCGAAGTATTTTGTAAATGTTAATCGCTCATCAATAATCCATAAATCATGCGTTAAATTTTCCTGAGATTCAGGATCATCGCCCCGAACACGCATTGGACAAATAAGTTCATGCAATGTTTTCTCTAGATGCGGGACTTCTTGACCATTAACATTTTTCTTAACCTCTATTATTAATTCTCCTAAAATATCAAGTATAACTTTACGACGTATAACATACTCTGCTAACTGTCTTGTTTCTTCATCTTTAACTTCTTTTGCAAGTTCAGAAACTTTTTGGGAAAAGCTGTATGTATTAGTATTCCCTTTAGTAATTTCACGGTATATGTTTTCAATTCTCAAATTTTGCTTTTTTTCTCTTCGAAGCTTATGAATAGCCAGTGTCTTAACAAAGTCTTCTGTATCCTTTGCAGATTTAGGAAGTTTTTCTAATAGTTTTTCATAACTATCAAAACAATAGGAAGGATGTGTTCTACAAAATTCTTTTAATTTATTTAAACGTTTTTCTTCGTATTCTTCATTTTCTGGAGCAAGAACGCTATCTACAATATTGTTAGCAACGGAACGTAAAATATTTTTCAATATTTTATTCTTAAAAGAAAAATGCGTTCTTTCTTGATTAACTCTATCATCTAAATACTGACCACTTATGCAACCATGATACACTAGCCCTTGGTCTCCAAATTTTCCGAAACCAATAAGGTTATCGATGCTTTCAGTAGTCACAGTACGATCATGTGCGAAAAGATGTAGATAGTGGTTCTTCCCTTTAAAGTTAAGGTTAGCATCCGCCATACAAATAAAATTACGAATTTTTAATAAACCAAAATCTGCGGTTTCAAGTGTAATCTCTCCCCTATTTTCTACTAAATATTTTTTAACTTTCTGCGCTAAATTGACAGACATCTGATCATCACGAAAAGTTATTTGAGGAAGTTGTTCTAAAATTAAATCTGAAAAAAAATGTGCCCCAATATGATCGATAATTGCTTCAGTTTCGCGTGGAAAATGTTTTTGGTACGCTACATCTCTTAAACCGGTAAAAATAATTTCTGTTCCGGTTACTTCTTGATTAATAAGAGGTATTTTTGAATGATCAAGAATCTGATTTTCCTCTTCCAAACAAAATGTAAAGCTTCTCTGGTAAAGCTGATCTTCTTCAAGGAATATACTTTTAACTCGTATTTTCTTAAAGGCATCCAACCATAGCAGCCGCCCAACTCCTTTTCCTCCTTTTTCTAATTTAAAATTAGTATCTACAGTGCAAAAAGCTTGAAAGTGCTCATCATCCAATCCTACACCATTGTCTTTAACTATAATTTCAAGTGTTTCATTTTTATCTATATCTTTGATTTCTATATCTATGTTACCCGCGCTTTTGTAATCTTCTTGCTTAGAATCTTCAAGCGCGTGAATAGCGTTGCTTACCGCTTCAAAAACAGGCTGCAAAGCTTCCATTTCAGTGGACGGTTTAGGAAAACGACGAACTCTTCCAGCAAGATTTTCTTTCATAGAAAACTTTTCAGTTTTATTCTTTTCTTGTTTTTGAACTGCGACGTTTTCCATAATTATTCCCACCTTTTTAGCCGATAATATTACGAAATATACCTATTAAACGCACGTATATTAACAATTTGTTATTATTATAGAACAAATTTTTAATTCTTTGAAATCCACTGTTTTAAATGGGCGAAGGCATTCTCTATCGCCTCCATGAGACGAGCAAATTTAAGAATCCATTTTCTAAAGAATTTCGCGCGTCTCAGAGTATGTTTAGAGTCGGATATTTGGTTTTTGTGTAAAAATACTTACAAACGCATCCATAATACGTGAAAAATCAAGCGCTAATAAGAGTATAATGAGTACAATCCATTTCGTATAACGCGACATCACTTTTACACTTTTGTAGGTCATGATGATTTCTTGAAGTATTTCTTTTTCTGCTTCCGTAAGCTCTGTATCGTCTTGTGTTTTTTTTCTAGCCATGTTTCCACCCACACACACGTTCGCCCTGCTTGTTATGCTTTAAGATCTCTCTTGCTAAATTGGAACTGATGGCGTTCAGATCTTGCTTATCTAAATAAATTGGCAACCAGCCAACACAAGAAGAAGCATATTTATTTGTCGCGCAACCAGTCAGAGAGAGCAACGCGCACATCAGCATCACTTTTTTGATTAACTTCACTTTCCACCTCCAGACGTGTTGTGGCTGCTTTTAAAGCTTTTTCTGTTTGCTTTTGTTGCTCTGCTTTTTTCCCAAGAGTAAAAGCTCTTGCTAATGCAATAAAAAAAGCGGCTAAAGCCGCGCCTGTTATCATCAGATTTCTTTTCATCCATAAGATCATAGACGATGCTCCTGAAAGCGTTTAGCAACAAAGAAAATACCAGCACATGCTGCTAAGACCATAATGGTTGCCAAAGCCCATTGGATGGGTCCATTGCCTGCTAATAAGCCTCCAAGACCAGAAAAAGAGCCAATAATCGGTGCAAGTGCTTCTGCTTTGAAAACCCCCGTTGATGCTTGCGTTTCTACTGTTTGATAATTGGAGGAAACAAAAGCCCCTTTTGCCCATAAGCCTGTTTCTGCCGCGCGCCGGTGTGCTAGACCTTCAAGACGCTTCCCGCCTGCTTTGGTCCATTTCTGTAGCTCGGCAGGGACAGCTTCATATTCACCTTGATTGAGCTTTTTTAACAGTGTCGAGTTACAAAAGGCTGTTGTTCCTACATTATAGCAAAATGACACTAACGCCGCGAATTGTTCATCTGTTAATGAAACTGTAACAGCGCGTTCAACGACATTTTCAAATTGTCTTAAGTCTTGGCAAAGAAGTTCTTCTGCTTGCTTTTCCGTGATGGTCATGCCTTCATAAACAAAAGGCTTTCCAGCATTGTTTGTATGTCCATAACCTATTGTCCACACCCCAATGGTATCTTTGTAGGCGTTTAAACGCAAGCCTTCCCATTGTTTGATAAGTGCAAGTCCCTCTAATGATATTTTTCGCATGTGTTGCTCCATAAAAAAGCCCCACACAAGGCGGGGATGAGTGAATATTAAAAATTACAATTATTGCCTTTTATTAAAAATCTTGTTTCATGTAACTTTTTTCTGTGTTATACGTTACATGAAACATAATGGAGATTTTGTTATGGCTACAATGCACGTCAATGAACGCGTTCAAAAACATCGCAACGCACAAAGAAAAGCAGGTTTGCGTTTAATGCAAATTTGGGTACCAGATATTCGCCAACCGAACTTTGCAGAAGAGTGCCGACGCCAATGTCGCTTAGTCGCAAAAATGGATAAAACAGATACATCTATGCAGTTGTTGATGGATCAATCTTTAATGGATGTTGATGGCTGGACAGAATAATGCGTGGATCTCTCGTCACAATAGCTATGCAAGGCGATTTTGGTAAACCAAGACCTGCGTTAATCATTCAAGCTAATCAATTTAGTGAGCATACAAGTGTAACGGTTTTACCAATTACAAGTACACTTGTTGATGCGCCATTACTCCGCATTACGATTCAGCCAAACACAAAAAATGGTTTACAAAAACCTTCGCAAGTAATGATTGATAAGATTATGACGGTAAGATGTGAAAAAGTTAGTCCAGCTTTCGGCTCCATTCATGCAGATAAAATGGTAGAAATTGAACGCTGTTTAGCTGTATTTTTAGGAATAGTAAAATAAAAATAGTATTTCTTTTTATCATCATAAAATAGCTTTGTTTATATATCTTCCTCATCCATATGGATGACGCCTTCGCCTTCGTCGCATGCGTTTGGTGGGGCGTTTGGATCAAGGGTATCATCCTTTTCTGGTGTTGTGTTTGCAACGTTTCCAGCCGCATCTTCTTGTGATGCATCAAAAAGTTCGCACTCTATTTTTGTGGTGTAACCACCCGTTTTATCAAGTTTGTGTTTAACGCTTTTGATGCGCCATTCTGCCGGTATATAAGGGCGGAAAGGGGGCTCTTGAACAAGCTTTGCTTCTGCTTGCACAAAGGGATCACCACCGATATCACATGAGAAAGAAGACTTACCGCGTGATGATTTATTGCGATAAGCAGCAATGGCCGCAACAGCCTCTGATTGGTTATGGTAGGTGTATTTGAGTTCATGGAACGGCGGATTACCAACTTTGACTTCTTTTTTTTCACCACTGCGGATATCATGATAAGTTGCGAGAACACCGCCTTTTTTCTCTTTGTCTTCTTCTTCTTTCTCAGGTGTTGTTTCTGCTTTTTCCGATTCAGATGATGATGGTGCTGCTCGATCACTGTCATCCATATGGATAAAGTTTTCATCATCATCAATCTCTTCTGGTTCTCGTGCATCAGCCGCGGCTTTTTGGTCGTCTCCCACATCTGTTTCTAAGCCATTGGCTGCACCTGCTTCATCCCGCGCACTGTATTTAAAATCCCAAGAGGTGCAATGTTCCTCATGAATAACAACAATAGGGAGTGTTTCACCGGTAATGGCTTTGCCTTCACCCCGTTTGGCAAGCACAAGTTTGCCATCAACGGGCTTTGCTACCGCATCATATTCTTCTGCAAGGCGTGTAGCAAAAGCCATATCGCTTTCAGCTGTTTGGTCAATGTGACGCACAACGATTTTTGCAAGAGAAGGATCAACCTTTGGTGTATAGCCATTACGCTCTGCTATCTCTTGAACAATACTGCCAAGGGTTTTCTGGTGGTAGGATTGGCTTTTTGGGGTTCTGTAAGACGTGTTCATTGATGCGGCGCGTCCTGTAACACTTAAGTTTTGCGGTGGGCTGCTTACAGAAATTTCGTCTATCAGATAGGCTCCCATATCGCGGTTTTTCCCGCCTTCATAGCCAAGTGTTATGGAAATAACTGTCCCGATGAGAGGAATATCAAGAAAGCCGTTATCACTGTCACGCGCACGGTCATCAAGCTCTATAGTGATACGATCACTTTTGTTTTCTGCTTCATCGGTAATTTCAATCGACAAAACATAATCCATAAGAGTTTTGGTGATGTCTTCTCCATTTGCCAGAACCGTGCAAAAAGGTTTCATGATTGACTGCCCCAAATTCTGATTACCGGTGTGGCTTTAGGATAGGGGAGGGTTGGCAAAACGATTGTGATTCCTGCTTTTAAAATGGGTCCATAGTCTGCAAGACCAAAATTTGCTGCATAAACGCGTTCAACAGCAAGGGCTTGTTGACCTTTGGCATAGTATTTCCAGCAAATGGCATCAACCATATCACCATCTTTGGTCATGTAAAGATCACTCATAGCTCTTCACCATATTCTCTCAATTTTATTGTAAATTCTTGTTTTTTTGGGGTGCCGTTATGATGAAAAACACTTTGCTTTTCCTCTACAGAAAGAATGACAAACTTACCTAAGATTTTGCCTTGACCAGTCACAAGAATGTGAGGTCCTTTATGTGCCATTTGCCGTAAATATTCGAGCTGTCTATGACCACCTTTGAAATCTGGATAAATCACACCAGTTAAAGAAAATTCCGCATTTGCAACGGCAGGCAATTGAAGAGCTGCTTTGCTCCCCAATCGTCCTTGCTCTACCCATGGAACCCCATAAGACATATCAAGTGTTTGATAAGCTGCTGTTTCAATCGAAAAAATAAAACCACCCAAAGCTAACATCATGGTATTTAATCCGAAAGGCTAGAGGCTATGGCTAAACGTTGCTGTTTTGCATAGCGTTCAAGTGCTTGATTGACAGCGTCTCTGATTTCGTCCTTGAGACCATTTGGTACTGAAATATTTAGATTTGTAATGGTTACACGGGCATCTACTTCAACAGGTTTATGAACTGTAATTGGCTTTGGAGCTTTAAAGGCACCTACTTTATTTGTTGCCTGCGTTTGTCCTGTTTCAACGACACTTGTATTAAAACCACTCTTGCGTTTTTCAGGCGGGGTGTTTGTAACCACTACTGTATCAACCATTTTTTTTGCACGTGCATTGGTATCATCGGTAAAGGTTTTAATTGTTTGGGTTGAAGTTTTGTTGATTGAAACATTAAAGCCTAGCTTTTCTTTCATCCAATTAGGCATCCAGCTGGTTAATTTGCTTATCATGCCGCTAAGCCAATCAGACAGAGCATTCCATTGGCTTTTGATACCGTCCCACAAGCTACCAATGAGATTGGTTCCTACTTCCATGAGATTGATCCCAAACAGCCACTCAATCAATGCATTGATTTTTTTTGAAATCCAAGAAAGTGGTGAAAAGTTTTTAAAGAGCGTCAAGAGGTTATTGAAAACGTTACTACATAAGCTCGCAAAAGAATTCCACAAGTTGCTTATGAAGCTTACTACCGTATCCCAATTTTTGTAGAGCAGATATCCAACTCCAACAAGGGCTGCTATGCCGCCAGCGATCCAGCCGATAGGTGTGGTCATGATTGCGATACCAAGCGATATAAAAGCAGAACTAACGGCAGTTATTGCTGGAATGAGTGAAGCTACAAGAGATAGTGCAAGACCCGCAACTGCAGAAGCTGCCGGTACCATTGCCGCAATGAATGCTCCGGTAAGAACTGCTCCAACCGCGGCTAAAGATGCAGCTACCCAGCCATTGAGTTCATCCCAATATTTATAGAGTGCGGCAAGTACCGCGATACCCCCAATTAGCCAACCGATAGGTGTGGTCATTATAGTATAGCCAAGCGTGACAAACGCTGCTCCCGCTGCGGCTAATGCGGCAATGAGTGGACCAAAAATGAAGGAACCAAGTGCTACAAGTCCTACCTTAAAGAGGGTTATTTCACCAATTAGAGGTTCTAGCCATTGGAACCATACTTTAATCCTCTCTGTGAGATCACTGATACCTTTTCTTAAATCAGAGGTAGGATTAAGCAAATCATTAAAGACTTTTCTTAAGGTTTTCGCCCAGCTCGCAACGGTTGTTTGAATGAGGTCGCGGTTTTCATCAATCAGGCGAGAAAAACCGTCAATCATGTCATTGATCACGGGCATGAAACGCGCGCCAATAAAGCTCGCGATACCGCCTATTTTTTTCTTAAAGGCACCAAGCTTGTCACTCAAATCTGCTGCATAGCGTGCCACATCGGCACCTATCAGCCATTTTCCTTTCCGCGCCTTTGCAAACAGTTCTTTAATGGGTGCCATGCCTTGTGCAAGCATGGTCGCCATTTCTTTACCATCGCCCCCAAACAGCAGAGCGGCAATATGCTGTCTTTGTGCTTGGCTTTTCATCTTACTCATCTTGTCGGTAATTTCTTCTAACAAGACAGAAGTGGATTTGAGTTTTCCAGAAGTGTTTTTGACAGAAATGCCAAGTGCTTCAAAGCCCATCATGCCTCTTTTTTGTCCGGCATATGCTTGTGCTGAACGCCTATTTAAAACCGCTAAGGATTGTTGAAAAAGTTCGGCAGAAGTGCCTGAATTATCGGCTGCATCACCCCATAATTGAAGTGATGCAACACTCATATTTAAATGGTGTGATGCGTGATAAAGACTATCGCCCAGATGCATGGTTTTCATGGTGAGGGCGGCTACACTTGCCACAAGACCACCACCAGCAAGCCCCAAGACACCAGTAAAGACCGAAGCACGGCTTGCCGCCACTCCAAGAGCACTTTGAACGCCATGAAGGCTTTTTGTCATGTTTTTGACAGCAGCAGAAAAGCGCGGAATACCCAAACTATGTGAGAGTGTTTTTGACAATGTATCGAATTTTTTTTGAAGATGTTTGAGAGGTGCGGTGAGTTTGTCTTCAAGAGACAATTTTACCTTTGCATCAGCAACTTTTTCACTCATTTTGTCTTATACCTTTCTGCTGCTTGATTTCGCCAGAATATGAGTTCTTGCGGTTCCATTTCCATCATCTTTGAAAGGGACCAATGGAACACAATGGTAATATCGGCTATGAGTTTAGCGGCGGTTTCCCAGTCGAGGTATCCCGCCGCTTGATAAAAGACTCCAAAATCTCTCCAATGCTCGACAAGTCATTAATATCGAGTTCTCCAACCGCTTCATGCGGCCATTCAGAAAGACGTGCGATCATAGCAATTGTTTGCTCTACGCCTTCTTTTTTGTCGATTGCTTGCAAATCTTTTGTTTTGGGGCGCCGTAAGGTAATTGTGGTGTGCTCTTTTCCTTCAAAGGCAATGGGTATCAATAATTTATGTGTAATGCTTGTTTGGACGGTCATTTTTATAATCCTATATTGTTTTTATGGTCTGCGAGTTGATTGACGCCATTGAATTTTCTCACCAAGTTGAGGACGTCTATCTCAACGATTTCAACGTCCTTCTGGACATATTTGAAATACTGCAATGTGAATGTAGCCGTAGAAGTTGCTTTGCTGCCCGGTTGCCATTCTGCCATTTCAAAGCCTTTGCAAAGTCCTCTCATGGTAATGACAACACCTTCTGCGGGTGTGCCTTGCGCTTGCATTGAACTTCGTAATGAAATGTCGACATCTGTGCGCCCCAACAGTGCCATCAATTCTGGAGAGCAATCAGAAATGGTCATGCTAAGTGTGAGGGTTTCAAGACCAAGGTCAACTTCAATAGAGCTATCCATGCCACCACCGCGATAACTTTCAACGACCAAACTCAAATTCGGTAGGGTGACACTTTCACATTTTGCTTGATAGGGAATACCGTCGACAAAAATGTTAAAATACTTCAAAACTCTTGGTAATACGGGTACGGTCATTAAAAAATCTCCTCTAAATAATCATTCACAATGCGTGAACGGAATGTGATGTGTTCTGCTGGTGTTGTTGGTGTGAATTCGACATTGAAATAGACTCTGCCGCCTTCAATGGCGCTTGCTGTGTTAAGCTCTAGATCAGGCGTACAGCGCCCACCAAGAATGGCGCCTTGTGCTTTTAAATCACGCAAATAGGCATTGACGCTTTCACTGACATCATTCATGTAGGTTTTTTTGATATTGCGGTCGACAGCCCATAGATGTCCGCGCAAAATGGCATCATTGATCATATCTGCGGTGCGTACTACGGATAAGAAAGCAAATTTTGTATCACTTGAAAGGGTGCGATTACCCCAGAGGCGATAACCATTTTCGCGGATAATTGTTGTGATGTTTTGTTCGTTAAGAAGGTTGGCGCGGCTTGATCGATCCCCAATGGAAAAATCAATAGGGCGTGCAGTTCCCACAATTCCATTGATCACTTTATTGGAAGGAGAATGCCAAAAACCATGGGTAAAATCTGTTTTGGCAATGACACCAGCAACCGCTGCACTTGCCGGCTGTTCTATGATTTTTCCATCACGATTTACCTTTACAAACGGGTCAATGAGAATGGCGCGTTTTGAATCAAAATCCTTTGCTGCGCTAAGGGCTGCTTCATCTGTCGTGTTTGGTGCATCAAGCACCACAATAGCACGCAGACGCTCTGCAATGCCAATCAGTTCTGCTGCGACGGGGTTGGCAGTTGCACCAGTTCCATTCTCTTCAATATTCACACTGGAAGGGCGTTGATGTGTAAAGCCTGGAGCGATGAGAATGCGTGGTGTTTGTCCCACAATGGACCCCGCTCCAATCAAAGCATGGACGCCTTCATAAGCGCCATTTGCATTCACACCACCTAGAACATTGGTGAGTGTTGCATTTTCATTGTCACCTTCGTTCACACGCACGACAACAACAATGGCTCCCACTTGCTTGAAAATAAGATCAAGGGCATTGGGTAAGGTACCTTGACGCTTGCCTGTTTTATCCAGTTTAGCTGCTTGTGAAAGAGAGCCTGTTACCAAAACGGGTGTATTAAGGGGAAATGCTCGGTCATCGGCATCAGGTGCTGTGCCAACAATTCCGATAACTGCGGATTGAACCGCGCGAAGGGGGCGTGTACCGTCGTCGACCTCAACGACTTCAACACCGTGTAGAAAACCTGTTGCCATACTTTATGCTCCTTTAAATGAGGGGTGAATGAAAATGAATGGGAAAAATGAGGGGGTGATTGCTGTATTTGTTAGACCGGCATAATGATAAAAAATTATCGAAAATAGCTTGACATTATTTATGCAATGTGTATTTTCGAATCAGGTGCCTCAAAAACACCTTGACGATAAGCGGGTGGATTGCCGAAACAGTCTTTTTTCCGCAGATTAAAAGCTTTGACTCATTATATGCGTATAGCATATAAATGGCTTGTCGGGTGTGGTTACGCTATACAATACCCTTTGGGGGAAAGCATAACGACGGACTTATCGCCGTGTTTTTGAGCACCCGGCACTCTTTTATCGAGTGTCAATCAAAAACATTTAACGATAAGGAGTTCTCATGAACACTCTTATTCCAATATTGGAACAAATAATTGATCAGGAAACTGTTCAAACGGTAAATGCGCGCGAATTACATGCGTTTTTGGAAATAGGAAAAGATTTCTCTACTTGGATTACAGACCGTATTAACAAATATAATTTATTAGAAAATCAAGACTTTGTTTGCTCCCCGATTTTGGGGAGCAAAGGCAGGGGTGGTCACAATCGTAAAGATTATCATCTAACTTTAAGTGTAGCTAAAGAACTTTCTATGCTTGAGAATAATAAGAAAGGTAGAGAAGCCCGTTTATACTTTATCAAATGTGAAAGGCTTTTAAAACAAGTAGCAACCCCACAGATAGCTGCATCACAAGTTGATTATTCCAAACCCGAAGCATTACTTGGTGTTTTGAATCACTTACAAAGTCAAATCGAGCAAAAGGATAACACTATTGCTGAATTGACTCCAAAAGCAGAAGCTTTAGAAGGCTTAAAGCGTTCTGATGGTCTGTTTGGTCTTATCGAAGCAGCAAAGATGTTAGAGGTACGACCAAAGGACTTAACGGATTATTTGCGTAAACATGATTGGGTGTATCGGCGTGCTCCAGGGGCGCCTCTGTTACCTTATCAGGATAAGATAAAGAAAGGATTCATGGATTGTCCCGCTATTACCATTCAAAGACCAGATGGTACAGAAAAGGTGCTGCCTTCAACAAAAATTACACCAAAAGGATTGGCTTGTTTGAGAGAGCAAATCCATGGAGGTGTGCAATGAAGATAGATACCAATTTCTTATGCGATTTGTGGTTGGCATTATCTCAATTTTCTAGACATGAAAATATGAATGATAAAGATTGTACAGCTCTGGTTGATACTATGAGTGTCATAGAAAAAGCTTTAATTTTAAAACTTCAAGATGAGATGCCAAGTATACTTAAAATCTTAATAGTTCTAACAGATTTTGGTGATTCAGAACTGCCGCATAGCATGGATCCTTTATTGCGCGCTTATGAACCAGATTTCGAGAACCCTATTAAAAAGGTTGCTTAAGTTCAAAAACATGACTTATCTCCTCGTCTTTAAGGGCGGGGAGAAGGTTACGAATGGCTATGTTCCATTTGCGTATTCATTTCGCTAGCTGTTAGTGTTGGAATAGAAGAGACATCAATGTCCCTCAAGGCATGCCATGTATCATAATTGGCTTGAAGCTGTAGCCAAAGGGCTGGTCCATTTCCTAACAATTTACCAATGCGAGCCGCTGTTACGGCTGTGACTGGACGTTCTCCTTTAAGGATACCGTGCAAGTGCTGGCGTGATATTTGAAGAATCCTAGCAATTTCGGTTTTGCTTGCATTTAAATGTTCTAAGGATTCAGCTAAAATTTCTCCTGGATGAGAAGGACAACGATTAGGATTACGTGTGGTCATGGATAGTTTCCTTTACAAATCTTAAAACCTTCAGTGGTATTGCTCTAGATCAACATGGTAAACGTGTCTGTCTTTAAATTCAAAAGTGATACACCAAGGACCATTGATATGAATTGTGTAGCGAGTTGGAGTAAAGCCTTTAAGCATATGAAAATTATAACCTGGTACATTGATATCACTAACTTGAGAAGCCGCGTCAAGGGCATCAAGACGGCGAATAATACGCTGTTGAAGCCTGCTATCAATCTTACTTTTTCCTGTTTCCCAGAGAGATTGGAGGTCTTTATTTTTAAATGTTTTGATCATAGCAAACTCAACAACTTTATTTTAAGTAAGATGTAATGTATTAAGTGACAATTGTCAACAAAAATGTTACAATTTAATGTGATTGATGCCAACACTGTGGAACTACAAGAATTTAAGAAATGAATATCAAACCAATTCGTGCTGAGAGGGAGTACCAAGAAGCTTTAGAAATTGTGTCTGCAATGTTTGATAAGCAGCCAGAAGTTAATACTCCAGAATTTGATAGAATGAAAACTCTTGTTTTGTTAATTGAAGCTTATGAAACAGAACACTATCCTGTTTCTCCACCTCATGCGTAAAGAGAAGAATAGGTGCATGGAGGGGATAAATTTGCACGTTAACATCAAGGATTTTACAAACATACCAACGGCTGTCTGATCAAATATTGCTAAAAACTTAGATCCCTTGCCATTCTTAATAAAGTGAATACGAAGTTTAAATTCTATTGTCATTTTGCTCTCCAAATCAATGAAGAGAGAATAACAACCATCACCATGCTCCATAAGACTGACACTGTCAGTCAAAAAGCTCTTTAAAGGGCTTTAGAAGGGCTTAAAATCATACAAGCCAGCTTATACAACAGCTATCCATTTGACTTGTGCTATCTTTGGTTATGTAATTAATCTTTCCATAACCTTATAAGGACAGCGCCATCAGCTCCAGCACCACTTGGAGAAGAATCAGAGTGAGCACCAGCCCCGCCGCCGCCAAAACCACGCCCTGCTTTTCCTGAACTATAGTGACCTTTGCCGACTCCTCCAGAGCCACCACGTGATGTATCACCTCCAGCATCGCCTCCATTACCGCTTGTTTTACTCGTAATTCCATTCGTTCCAGCATAACCATTTCCGCCTTTGGCAATTCCTAGATGTGCGTCTGTTGCTAAACCAAAATTTCCCCCAATGCCCCCAGCACCACCAATGCCTGAATAGTAATAAGTATTTCCCCTTGATGTATTATAATAAGCACCCCCACCACCATATCCTCCTGTCGCCGTAATAAAATTTTTGCCAACGGTCGTTGTTCCTCCAGAATTACCT
>NZ_JBHIRS010000021.1:0-13332 GCF_042197365.1 Bartonella sp. AA168HLJHH
CCTCCCAAAAACAGCGTTGCTACTTCAGTCAATAATTTTCCAAATTCAAGACCAGCATTAAAGGAACCACCGGCACCGGCTCGCTCATATTCCTCCTCCATTTTATTAATGCGATCTACATAGGGCTGTGCAAAGGCATGCCCAAGGGTAGCCAAAACCTTACCACTGGTGAAGAAATCTTTGAGCGCTTTCAAAATCTCTTTGGAATTTTTGGCTATTTGTATCAAGTCACCAACCGTAGGAGAACTGATTATTTGCAAAAAACCATCAACCGTACCGTATACTTCAGCCGGTACACCAGCTACCATACCTGCCCCAAAGCTTATATCTTGCCCTGTACTAATCGCAGACCACTTCGCAGACACTTCTGCTTCACATAAAAGGTCAGGACACTCCTTTAATTCTTTATTCATCTGGGCTATTTGAGCACTGCTGAGGTAGTTATTTGCAGCGGCATTACCAGCGGCATCGGCGCCGGCATCAACATTGCCACCGGCAAGGGCAGCAGCAACGCCCCCAGCAGCCCGTGCAACATCAATGGTGTGGTCTCTAAAGTCAGCAAACTGCGCATCAATCTTTGCGTTTATACGCGCTTCCTCTTCCGCTGTAGGGGTGCGACCGTTTAGGTCCCCCATTTCCTCTTTCACAATGCCTTGCACCCACAATTGAAACTGGAGCATAGCAGTGGCTTCGCCCACAGCACCCCCCACAGCACCGGCTGTGCAAGCACCGCTCGCAACCGCGCCTTTTAAGCAGCCAAGTCCTGCATGGGCAACGATCTGCGTGACCGTATCTATTTTGCCTTCTGCCTTGGCGGTACCGATTTCTTCCGCCAACGATTTGCCAACCGTATCAGACAGGGCGATGCGCAGATTGTTAAAAAAGTTCTTGTCAAGAGAGCCACCCTCAAGAGCCGTTTGAACGCCTGTGCCAATGGCGGCTTTGATCAAGTTCTTTTCCGCCTCACGGGTGATGCGATCAACCAGAGGAGCCGTTTTGGGCAAAGATTGTCCAACACCAGCCATTTCGGTTAGTTGGCTGGTTAAGCCTGCTGTCAACATCGACGAGACAATGCTGAGAATATTCTTTGAAGAGCCAAGCTCATGCAAGGCACCGGCAATATTGCCGCGATTATTGACAAGAGCCACAGCGCTTTTGTTAATCAGCGCTTGGACACCAGCCTGTATCGCCGCATTCATGGCGGTGCTCGAGCCAAGCCCCAAAGCACCGGTAATGGCACTGGCAGCGCCCGAGGCTGCTCCACCCGTAACCGCCGTGACAGCCAATGCCACGAGAGCCGCACCGGCTTCTGTCAGCCCTTGGGCTTTATAATCCCAGTCTTTAAATTCAGCCTTAACTGCTTGCCAATCCACTTGCTTGGATAATTCTGGATCATCACGCAGTTGCTTGATCCATGCCATGCCTGGAGAGCGAGACAATTGCTCAAGAGATTTGTCTAAATCACCGGTTGCCTGATACTCAACAACGAAGCCATCACCCGCATCAAGCTTTATGCCACCCTTAGCATCTATGGTGACATGCTCGATGGTCTCCTTAAGGTAACCTTTATCGCTCTCACTCCACCACACAAGGTTTTCATTACGCTGATAAACGTCCTTAAAATCTTGATCCTTGTTGGTCAGAAACTTGATCTTCCCCGTATCTGATGCCAAATGCGTCTGACCACCACTTGATAGCCCTGCCGCATCAAGCGTGAGATCCCCATTTTGCGCATGCATGGAGAGGTTGCCCTCTGTTTCTATCGTGGTTTTGTTTGTAGTAACTTCTGTTGATTGTTGACGAAACTTATTCTTTTGCTTCGATTTGTCGCCTTCTTTGCCCCTCAGATCCAAATCAAAACTGTTAAAATCTTGCTCTGAAATCGCGTTGAGAGCGCCACCACTGGTGAAATCCCCATTGCCCTTGGCTTTAAACTTTCCCCCAAGGTTAAGTTCACCACCTGTGACAATGGTCAAATCTCCATCACTGTTGACTTCTGTCAAACGGTGCTCACTGCTTTGGGCGTTATAATGCCCTTTTTCCAATGTCTCCTTATGGTCACTCTCTAGCACTAATGAACCAAACGTAGCAGAACCATCGACAATCACCGTCATCGGACCGCCACTGCTCCATTGGCCACCAGTCATGCTTAAATCGCCAAGGGAGTGAATGTTTAAATCCTGTATAGAAATGATTTGAGCCTGCTGCCCGCTCCGATCAACGAAACCATATTCATTCGTGTCACGGATTTTTGCAGTACCATCAATGATTGTCTTCGCATTGAGGGTGATGATATCCCCCAGAATAACCCCTGAAGAATTGGCTAAAAGATCGCCACTGCTGAGATCTACAGCACCGCTGCCAAGCAAAAAACCACCATCATTAAACAAAGTTTGCGTAGTCGAAACATGCAATGCACCATTACTTGATATGGTGCCGCTATTGGTAAGACGGTCCGTCTCTATAGTGACGCCATTGCCTTTCAAACGTGCACTGGCAAGGTTTCCTTGCTGCGTTTTTGCCCCATAAACATCTTGTGCTAAAGAAGTGTTTGGTGCCAAATAAACGTGGGGTACCAAGACCTCTTGTCCATCAACAAGGTGGGTCTCAAGCCAGATCATATCCTTTTTGATCCCAGCAATCTGCTGAGGCGTTAAGGGCTTGCCTAGCACTAACCCCAAGGGATCTTGCTGCTCCACAGCATTGTCATAGAGCCTTTGCATTTGAGCATTGGGATCTTCAACATCAAGAAGAGTGCGATTACCTGTCAGCTCGAAGATTTGCTCACCCACCAGACGATATTCAAAATAAGCATCCCCCAACTTTTTGAACACGTTCTCAGGCTTATAATTGCCAATCTTTTTTAAGTAATAGTCCGATCCTAAAAATTTACTTGGGTTGATAAAATCTGGACGCGTCTCGACTAAAAATGGCACATCCGGTGTTTGGGTCTGGTCCAATTCTGTCTTAACAGAGTTAAGCCCATCTTGCGTTGGCACTTGTATGGATTCTGGTGCGGGTGTTTTTGTGCTTGGTGCAAAAAGCCCTTTGTGCCCTTTCAAACCATTGATAATACCGTCCAATCGATCATCACTAATCAGTGGTTTGGAACCGTCAAAATCGGTGTTTTTAACACCAGCCAACCCCTTATCGCCAGAGCTTAAGCCAACTTGCTCACCCCCCTCACGCACCGCATGATTGTCAATATAGCCTGTCAACTTGGCATCAAGCGTGCCACCAGCTTCAATCGTGCCGTAAACAGCATCATAAGTGCGGACGGTTGTTTTGGTATCAGTAGTACTGCCATAATATGTTATGCCTGTAATACTACACCCTCCTAATAATGTGTGGCAATGTTTCTTCCTGCGATGTGTTTCAGTTACAATCTTTGTTGTTTCGGTTAAATCGCGCCCCTCATTGAGCAGCGTATCACCCTGCATCTCAATGTTGCCATTAGCAGCAATCAAACTGTAGCTATTACGGATATCGCCGGCATGAACCGTGAGATGACGTCCTACTAAAATCTGTGCAGCTCCATTGGTAAAATGAGGCTGCTGACGAATGATCGTAGTGTCAACATCTTCCTTTATCTGGTGGTGTCTAACCTCGGTTTTTTTCCATTCTCCTCGCACGTAACTGTGAGAAACCACTTTATCGCTAACTTCAACTCCACCTTCACGCATGTTGGTAAGCGCTGAGACATCGAAGGTCATATCGCCTGACACGGCTTCTAAAAGACCCGAGCTGTTGATCACATGACCAGCCCGCTCTCCACTTAAACCACGGATGATGAGATTGTCTTCAGCAATGACATCGGCAAACTTATTAATAAAATCCCCATCTAAGGAGAAAATGGCAGATTTCTTGGCATAAATCAGCCCACTATTACTCAGATCAGCGCTCACATTGAGCGCAACCCCATCACCACTTGAACCAATACTGCCGGCATTGTCCAAAACATCTGCGGTTAAGACAAAAGCACCACCACTTTTGAGTACACCGTCTTCACCATTTAAAACCAGAGCAACTTGCCCCAATGACGGATCATGACTTTTTGCTATAAGCGTAAAACTGTTACTGGCTAAAAGCTGACCTGAATTGGCTAAAGACCCAAGCTTCGCATCAACAACACCGCCCACCATAATACCGGAATTGCTTAAAACATCATGACTGTTGAGAGTAAGTACCCCGCCTTGCGCTTCCACAAGCCCAGCTTGGGTGAGTGTGCCTGCCTTCAGCGTTACATCATAGGCGCCAACCTCACTTGTCTCGCCCATTGTCAATATGCCATCACTGGAAAGCTCTATCCGCTTTTTAGAGACAATGCGCCCCGTTTGGCTGAGATTTGTTTGCGCATGCAAAGCAATGGTATCATTGCTTTCTATTGTGCCACTATTGCTTAAATCACCGTGGCTGGTCAGTTGAAGGTCACCACGCTCAATCTCTATGTGCCCTGCTTGGATCACACTCTCAGCAACAATATTGACTGCCCCTTGCGTAGAAATAAGACCATCAACATTCTCAAAACTGCCCACATCAATGCGCAAACCATCCCGCGCTAAAACATGCGCACCTTCATCATGTGTAGCGTTTTGTTGCTCTGAATTTGTCGTTTCAGCGCTTTTATTGACAAAAGACGTTGCAACAATCTTCATCTCACCGGCTAAAGCACTGAGAAGACCAGCCTCATTATTTATATGACCAGCACGTGTCTCTTTCAGCCCACCAATGCTGAGAGCCTCTTCTGCAATCATTCTGCCCTGTGTGTTGGTTAAATCACCATCACTGAATACGTCCATAGATTTTTTGGCGTAAATCAGCCCACTATTGCTGACATTCCCTGCCACATTGAGGGCAACATTCTCACCACTAGAGCCAAGCACACCGGCATTGTCTAATTGCCCTGCGGTCACAACAAAAACGCCACCACTTTGAAGGACACCTTCGGATGTATTCTTCAGAAAGGCTTGTTGCGGATCGGCGCCTTCTTGTGTGCTTACCATCAAATGCAAATCATCGGTTGCAATAAACGTCCCTTGATTGGTAAATGCACCAATATGAGCATCGACACTCTCACCGCGCATTGTGCCGCTATTGATAACCCCATCACGCACTTGAAGGGTTAATGCTCCTTCTTGAGCTTCCACAGTCCCTGCTTGGGTTAAAGCATCAGCACTTAAAACCACATCATAACTTAAAATCGTGCTCTCTTGAGAGGTTGTGAGCATGCCCCCCGCTGTCAAGGCAACCTGCTGCATACTGACAATATCACCCGTATGATTGAGGGCACCATGGGCATCCAGCGTTATCTTCCCATTGGACAATACAGTGCCTTCTTGGATCAGGGCACCGTGATGCGCATAAAGGTCAATTTTTTGCTCTGCCACTAAGCGCGCGCGTGATGTAAGCTCTGCTGCTTCCACCAAAAGAGAGCCGCCGGCGCTATAATGTCCAGCGCCTACAGTGAGCCCATCATCGGCGCTCAAGACAATATTCCCCTTGGCACCAATATGGTTGTTTAAAGCGCTGATTTGATTGGTTTTAATGGTCAGATCGCCAAGGGAAGAAACCCCTGTTTGATCATTGTCTTGCATGCGGCTCAGATCAATTGTTGCTGCTTGGATCTCTAAAAGATCACCGGCGGCTATCCGCCCATTCCCCGCCTCAAGCTTTGCTGCCTGTAAATGCAAAGAACCCGTCGCTGACTGTTGACCATCACTCCCAATACCGCTTGCTAGAAGAGCATGAGACTGGAGCTTGATCAGATCGGCGTGCACATCAACAGTACCGCTCGCTGCAACGCGAGCTTGCTCAGCCAGTTCAACATGTTTCAAAGCCTTCAGTTCAACTGCTTCTTCTGAGAAAAGCAGATCTTTCACATGTACACTATCGTGGTGGGAGTGAGCCTTCACCGCTCCTTTGGCACGTGCTTTGGCAATTACCAGCTTGCCATCACTTGTCAATCTCATGGCGCCTGCATTGGCAACCATGTCTCCGCGCATCTTAACGCCCGCACCTTTATCATTGGCAATCACGCGGATCTGCCCCGCATACATTCCACCAAACTCACTGGAATCAATCGCCAATTCCGGCTCTTTGCCATCAGAACCAAGAGAAGTTGCTTCGCGTTTGTTATAATCAAAATGATTGCGCCCCGCGATAACAGCCAAATCTCCTTTGACCTGTATGGGACCCCCGACACTGATCTTGCGCGAAACAAGATCAAAAATATCTAATGCACTCCCATCAGCCCCACGAGCGCCTATGGTGATATCTCCACCCTCAACACGCAATCCACTCAAAGCGCCATCGGCTCCAATAATCGGTTGTCCAGTCGATAAAGTCACCCGTGGTGTATTAATAAAGCCACAACCGTTACAGGTAATCCCATTGGGATTGGCGATAATAACATCCGCCATATGCCCGTGTACTTCGCTCACGCCTTCAAGACGCGAGCGATTGGCACTCACCACTTCATTGAGGATAACCTTTGCTGCACCGCTATAACGCAAATTGCCGTTGCCTGGCACCAATCCCCCAAGCTGTGAACGCGAAACCTCCTCAGTCGAATTGTTCAAAATCACGCCATGGGTATCAACATTGAAACTGTCATATTTGTTATGAGAAAGACCCTGTCCATTGGGGCGAACAATATCAATCAGCGGCACATCATTGCCAGCTTTCCCCACCGTGGGGCGGAAAACAGAGCCAACCCCATCAGCTGCTTTAATCCCTTGGCTCTCTTGTGCAACAGGACTTCGCGCTCCAAGCGCTTGTGCTTGCAACAACAAAGGCTGAAAAGCTAAGCAAAAACTTAAAACAAGTGAAAGCCCCTTATGGATCCCTCGCTGCAAAACACAAAGAACGCGCTGCCATAGCTTGTATCCATATCCCAATCTATGCTTTTGATTTTTCAATCCCCGCATCTTCAGCTCCTCATAAAATTCTTTATCTCTTTAAAAAAACAACCCATATGGGTATAAACAGCGCAGCGATATTTTTTACCGCCCCTTTGCTCTAAAATCTCAATAATGCCCGCACTTGAAATAACCCTGTCGCATTTCCCTTTTCTCGCACTGTCGATTGGGTTAAAATATTCGAATAAGACACATCAATATCCGTAATGTCTCCGGTTGCATGGAAACCAAGAGTTGCCCCAACGAGGCTCCCGCCAAAACTGTTTTTGTTTACATTATTGGCCACGGCCCCCAGATCAAGCGCCATATAAGGGGCAAATTGGCTCATAAATTTACGCCCCATTCTCGAAGAAAAACCTGGCAACAACAGCGACAATTCATTGCGCCAAAACGCCCCATTATTGCCGTAATAAATCGCCTCACGCACCCCGCGCACAGAGGAACTGCCACCAAGCGATATTTGCTCTGAACTAAACAACGTGTCGGGTGATAATTGTCCTGAAAACAGCGTGTTATAGCGAAAGTTATATTGTTTGAGCGAAAAAGGACGCACGTAGCCTAGGGAAAAAGACAATTTGGAAAATTGCCCTTTGGGTGAATTTTTTGTTGCATTCTCTTGCTCTTTATCGTCATAAGCGCCAAGAATTGCCAACCCTTTAAGAAACCCTATATGCGCGCTTAATTCTCCTCCAAGCCACTTGCGCGAATGATCAAGCTCAAAGGTTGCAATAGCCAATTTACGGCTGGAAACATCAACCCGACTGCCCATAATAAAATTATCAGAATATTTCCATGTCAAGCGTCCTGTAAGCCAGGTCTTTCCCTCTTGATCACGATCAATAACCCGTGAAATCCATGGTGTCAGCGATAAAGACTTACCCTCAGTCATAATATCGGAAAATATCCCCTTAACACTCGAATGATATTGGCTCCACGTCCCATCAAAACCTGTTGTCCAAGTGCCATAGGGAAGAGAAAAGGATCCCGTTAGAGTATCACTATTGGGGCGCTTGTGAGAAAAATGATACGGACTACCATCCATAGAACGCTGATAGCTCAACGACCATTGATCATTGATCCCCAACAGATCATCAAAAGAAAGGCTCAAGCGCGTTTGATAAATTCCTGTTGCTTTAGCACCAAGATTATCGCTGGAAAGCGTAATAAGCCAAGGTTTCTGTTTTTCAATATGAACATCGAGTATCGAACCACCCGAATTGCTCCCCGCACCAAGATTAATAGTAGCTTGGCGTGAGAAAAGCCGATTGATTTGATCAAGCCCTTGCTCTATCTGGCGCAGATTGGTCGGCTTCCCAATAAGGTTTGGAAAAGCCGTGGTGATTTCTCCTTGAGATTTCCTTCCAACTTTATGCCCATCAAGGGTAATATCTTCCATCACACCTTCAACAACAACAATCTTGAGATGACCGCCGCTTAAATCTTGCTCAGGCAAATAAGCCCGCACCGCAATATAGCCGCGCTTCATATAAAGCTTGGTCACCGCTTTGAGCACTTTGTTGATTTCGGCAATCCCCAAACACCGTCCTTCCCAAAGAGAAATGGCTTCATGAAGGTTGGTATGAGAAATCAACTGAGCGCCAACAAATTCAATGCTTTTGATCAGCAAACAGGTTGTACTAGATGAAGCACCATAGGCAGATGTGGTATCATCGTCTGGCAAAAATATCCCATGTGTTTCGTTTCTACGGTGCAATCGTTGAAAACGCTGTTCTTGCGTTTGTTGTCGTTGGATGCTCTCTGATTGATTAATCGCTTTCTCACGAATGTTTTGGGCAAAACTCGGCAACGAGAAAAGGCACAAAATAGCCGCAAAAACAAAAATGAAAAAAAATCTATGCATTCATTGTGCCCTCAAAATGAGCAACAAAATGAACCATATCATCAGCGTCACAGAAAAAATCGCCAACCGCGTAACAATTTTTTAATTTTTTGATGAGAGTAATACTTATAACATCTGAGAAAAAAGCATAGACTGTACTGTATACACCTGCTTTATGAGTTGTGCAAACCATATCATTTCCCCCACTTTTGAAGCTTGTATAATTACACTGTTAAATGACAATCATATGCTATATATGCTTCTTAATTTTAAGGTGTTGCATGTAATATAATCTTGAGCTTTAAGTAAAGACTCTTATTCATAGAATAGACCAAATTTATTGGAACTGTTACATATTAGAGACAACAAAAAACACTCCATTATTATCGCTTGATAAGAAAAATAGTATGACAATCGCTTATTTACTAAAATAAGAAAAAAAGAAAATGCGTAATGCTATAACTAATGAAGGATTAGCATATTTAAAAGCCGTTTATCCCAATGAAAAAACACTAAAGATGATCTGTTTTATTATGTTTACGGTCTTTTGCATTCAGAAGATTATCGCACCCGTTATGCTGATAATTTATGCAAAGAATTGCCTCGTATCCCTTGCGTAAAAACGGCTGATGATTTTTGGAAATTTGTGACAGCAGGGCGTGAACTCGGTCATTTGCACGTGAATTATGAAGATGTAGAGCCTTATCCTGTGACCTTTAAAAAGGGTAATCCAAAATTAACTGATATCTCTAATCCAGAAAAGTTTTATTACGTGACAGAAATGAAATTCGCAAAAATTAAGGATAGTAAGGAAAAGAATAAATCAACTGTTATTTATAATAGCAATATCATCATGACAGATATCCCTAAGTAAGCTTATGAGTATATCGTAAATGGTAGACCTGCTCTTGAATGGGTTATGGGGCGTCAATGTGTAAAGACTGATAAAAAGAGTGGCATTGTGAATGATGCCAATCACTATGCTGTTGAAACCATTGGCAACCCTGCCTATCCATTGGATTTGTTTCAAAGGGTTATCACTGTAAGTTTGGAAACCATGAAAATCGTTAAGAACTTACCAAAATTAGAAATAAGAGAAACCGAATAACTTATAAAGCATGCTCACATAATGAGAGTGATAACCTTACAAGGGGTATAGAGCTTATAACCATAATCTATACCTCTCTTGTTAAGTTGATTAGATATAATCTTCTTTCTATGAGGGATAACAAAATAAAGTTAAGAGAATAGGATTTTGCAACATTCCTCTTAATTATTGCGAATCAAGGATTCTTTTCGTGGAGTTTTTTTTGCCATACCTGCTATCCAGAGGGTTTTTAATTCTAAAAAATTGACTTGAAGTCACAGTGTAGCTACACTATAATAAAGGTTTTAAATGGAGATACAAATCATGAAAGCCGATTCTGTTGTTCGCGCTCGCATTCCTGCTAAAATGAAAAAACAAGCGATGATTAATTTAGAACGTATGGGATTAAGTGCATCAGACCTTATCCGCATAACATTTTTGCGTGTCGCTGAAGAAGGTTGTTTGCCTTTTGATCTTAAAGTACCTAATAGTGTCACACGTAAAGCTATAAAGGAATTAGATGAAGGTAAAGGTAAGACATTTAAAAACGCTGATGCCCTTTTTAAGGATTTAGGCATTTAATATGCTGATACCCGTCCGCTCAAGACAATTTAAACGTGACGTGCGCAAAGCGGAAAAACGCGGTAAAAATATGAATAAGCTGCGTACACTATTGAGTCTTCTAATTGAAGAAAAGCCATTACCAAGACATTACTGTGATCATCCACTAAAAGGCGATTGGGTAGGATATCATGATATTCATATCGAACCAGATTGGCTGCTTATTTATAGAATAGAAGGAGATAAATTACATCTTATTCGTACAGGAACGCACTCTGACCTTTTCAAAGAATAATTATATGAAAAGTTAAAAATACTCTAATTTTTCTCTACATAAAGAGCGCAGACCGTAAAAAACTCGCTCTTGAAGCTATAAAAAAGCTTCAAAAAGATGAGGGATAGAGAAAAAAACTAATAAAATCAATAAAGAATAAAATTCTCATTATTAATATAACTTATTGACTTAATTATTATTGAGTATCCCTTTTTTAAATAATAGTTTATATGCGTTATTCTAAAAAGAAATCATTTGCACTTTTAAATACTCTTATTTGGATTACTTTAAAACTTTTAAGAAATCCCATCTTAAAGTGAATACGCTTCTTTTACATTGCCTTTAAAAGATTATACCGTAATCTAAAATGATAGCTTTATTGTTATCAGAAGCTTTATTTAAAGAGGGTTATGTATATTCACTTTTCTTATAGGTTTTGAAGGTATAAAAACCGTCAAAACCCCTTCAAAACGTATATTATTAGTTGAATTTATAGGTTGTGTTATCAATAGAGGTTGTTTTTTAAGATCTGTAAAATATTAACACATTGAAAAATAACGTTTTTACTTTTTATCGTTTTTTTATCTAAAAGAGGCAACCGTCAAAACTCATAACCTAATGATCTTGATAGCATTTCTTATGAGTTATAAACCATCTTTTGAAAGGCTTTAAAGGATCACATACTCTCATAAGACATGTTTTAATCATTCACTAAATGATCACTTTTGACGATTCAATGTACTGACACAAACTGACAAATATATATTTACAGTTGTATTTATTTGTTATGGCTGTTTTAATAAGTTGTATTTTGAAAAATTCATAAAACTTAACTTATTGAAATATAATGATTTTAATTTTCTCTCATTAAAAAAAATGATATAGGTTCTAAAAAGAACTGACAAAAATGACAAAAGTTTATTAAAAGGGATTTTGCTCATCTCTATAATGATCAGTTTCTATTGAGATGTTTTCATAAGTGTTTTCATAACAGGCAATAAATCACAATTATCCTATTTATCGTTTCTCTTATGAAACTGAAAAATGATGCCATGGCTGTAAAGAACATAACAGCTATAGAGAAAGCAAAAATGCAAATGAAAGCATTTGTTATAAGAGCGCGGTGCTATTAAGGTTTTTTAAATTAGAGCCCCTTATAAACAAAATTCACAAAAAATTTAAAATTCATTTAGTAAAAAAATGATAGGTTATAAAGCTAAAAATACGCATTATGAGAGCGTTTCTAAATATTATAAATATATAGATTCAAAAAATAACGCAATCGTTTCATAAAACCTACAATATAGCTTTAAAAGCACATAAATATAAAAGAAGCAATTAATAAGCATAAGATATTATCAATACACAACGTATTTAAAAAATACAAAAAAACATCAAAAAAGTTTATAAATTAATTGACAATAAATACGTATTTTGTTACATAAATAACCAAGTGATGAAAACACTTTCGAATAGCGAATAGGTTGCGAAAAAACCTTTTCCATTTCTTTTAAAACACTGACTATCTTTTATGCTGTGATTAGCATATATAGTGATTTTGTCGGGTGTAGCTATGCCATACAATACCCTTATGGGAAAAGCATAGCAACGGACTATTCGCCGTGTTTTCAGCACCCGATGCTCTTATAGGGTGTCAATTGAAAACTAATTTACGAATAGGTGTAAAAATGAATTCTATTGTTAATACAGAAAAAACATCTCCAAAATACGAATTTATTGATGATTGTGAATATATCGATGGTCATTTCTTAACTCGAATTAGAGCCTTAAGAGATTTTGATGATGTCAAAAAAGGCGATTTAGGGGGGTATATTGAAAATGAAAGCAACTTATCTCATGAAGGTAATTGCTGGGTGTATAATAAAGCTCGGGTCTTTCAAAATGCACGCGTCTTTGGAAATGCTAAAGTAAAAAGCTTTTTTGTTGATGTCTATGGTAATGCTCAAATTTATGGGAATGCTATTTTTGAAGGTCTGACATTAAAGGACAATGCAAAACTGTCTGGTAATGCGCATGCTAACAACGCCGTTGTAATTGAAGGCAATGCACAAATTTATGATAACGCCCGTGTCACTGATCATGCTCATATTTCTGATAATGCTGTCATTTGTGATGATGCCCATGTCGGAGGCAATGCAAAAATAAGTGGCTCTGCTTATATCTGTGATGAATCGCGTGTTTTTGATGATGCTGTTATTTGTGATGCTCTTGTCTCAGGCAATTCTTACATTCATAGCAATGCCTCTTTAACAGCTAATGAAGATATCTGTGATGATGCATATCCTGAGTTTGGGAGCGAAGATGATTATTATCGTCATGAGTATTATGCTGATTTTGAAGGGTATTATGACGATGATAATGACAGCGAATATGAAAGTGATGCTGCGTAAATGACACGCGCGGGTGCGGCGGGGGCGCCCTCCTTTAAACATCTCATTTAAAAATTTAAATCTCTATAAAGGAATTGTGCTATGCAAAAAAAGTTTGCACTCACAAATGAAACGCGTGTAATTAATAATCATACCCTTTATCGCATTAAAGCATTAAAAGACTTTGCTGATGTTAAGGCTGGTGCCTTGGGTGGCTTTATTGAAAAGGAAGATAACCTCTCTCATGATGGCAATTGCTGGGT
>NZ_JBHIRS010000022.1:0-13179 GCF_042197365.1 Bartonella sp. AA168HLJHH
AAAGCTTCTGAACCAATCTGGCGATCCTTGCCATTGGCTATATCTAAAGAAACATCGCGGCTTCCATCAGCTTTATAACCATAACAACTGTCTGTATTAGCCTGACAACCAAGATAAGTGTTTTTATAAGCCGTTGCACCCAAATTGGTGAGCACATTGGCGTGGATATCGGCATTTCCCCCTGCTCTCATAGAGCTATAATGGTTGTCAATGGTATCAGCGTTAATGATGAGATTGCCACTAGATTGTATTACCCCCGAAACAGTTGGTTTATGCGAAAATGCTTGTGTGACAGTCTTTTCTGTCATATGTGACCAGTCTTCGTTTATTGACCCAAACCATCCTCCCTTCCGCCGAGAACCATTCCATTGGTAGCGTTTTACGGGCTTTTGATCATAGACAGGCTTAAATTCCCAAGTAAAAGCCTTATAGACTGTTCCATCGCTTGAAATTGCGGTGCCATAGGTTTCTTCTTTGCTCGACCAAAGAGGAACATCCAAGAAAATTTTTACGTGCCCTTTAAAAGGTCCGGTATGACTTTGATGTTCGTGCCCTTTTCCCCAAAGGTTGGGACCATCTTGATATAACATCCCATCACTGAGCCTATCAGAACCCTCTGGTTTTTGGAAAGAAATATCGCTATATTCCGTTTTTTCCGTGATGACAGGCGTGCTATCGGCTTCGTTTTTTAGAGTGTTGGTTTGGATATTTAAGTTTCCACCAGCTTGAATCAAGCCTGCTTTTATTTTTAGTATTTTTAATAATTTTTTTTTGGAAGATTTCTTGGTACGGCACGCGATACATCAGTGCTAACGTTCTCTTAAAAAACACACAGATAATTAATCAGCTTCAAAAAACAACCTTACCAATGAAGTACTAGCTAGAGGGTTGCATGCACAACGCAATAATGGCACACTGATTCCCACAAGCGTGCATCACATATTGCACGCATAGCCTGTACAGAGTCTACCGCTCCTAAATACTCAAACGTAAAAACGTAATGCTACTGGATCGTATAGTGACCGCAGTTGCACCCTTAAACACCGGTTCCTCCCCATATCATAATGCTTGACAAAAGCATCATGCCATCATAGCAACGGCTTTGCGTAGGGGTTCCACAACATAGTTCTATAAATTGTTGACGGCATTGCCAAGCTAACAGTTTTCTTGCCCACCTACGCCAATGAGACCATCACTATCCTCTTTTTGAATCGTAAAACAAAATGATTTCCCATGAGCGATAAACCATCTGCTCAAAGTCCAGCTAGCTCAAACTCATAGCATTCTAAACCTTTAGGCTCGCTCTTCCCCCAAGGGGGCATAGTCAGATATAATCACTTCCCTCACCTCTTCACGCGCTGGGATAAAAAAATCTGAAACTACGAGGCAACGCTGCATTTGTATGCAGCGTTGTTGTTAGGAATAAGCTTCTATTGAGATAGTTCTAATGGGAAGCACCCACAGCTAATGGTATAGGGATTAATTTGGATTCTTTCGAAATGCTATATATAAATTTAATGTGCCGCCCCACAACACACCACCAGTAAACCCACTTAAAAGACCAAAAAGAAGGTTAAAATCAAATGCATATTTCAAATCAGGTACAACCTTGAGAAAAACAATCAATGTGAATTTGATGACAAAAGCGATAAGAATAAATGTCAGCGTCAACGGCGTACCAGGCAGAATAATGAAATCCGTTCCCTCTTTGATTTTTAAACGCGCAGTAGCACGCCAGAGCAACCAGCCAACGCCAAAGCCGATCATCAGCCCTGCCAACATTGCGATTGCTCCCCAGCGTGGGAAAGCCAGCTGGTTAATCACATCGCTTGCGCCCAAAAAAAGAAAGACTAACGGCAAGAGAAAAAGGCGGTAAACCTTCGTTTCCCTATCTTTCAATGCGATTATTCCCCTCGCGATGAGAAAAATAAGCAAAATCCAAGCCCATAAAGGGGTTCCGGTCAGAATGTTAAACAATGACATATTATGCTCCATGATGTTTGATGCGATAAAAATATTGCATGATGTTAGGAAGATATTTAGAAAAAAGAATACCAGTACAAATTAAACCCATAGTGATTAACCAAATCTGGGGGGTCCATGTAAAAAAAGCCACTAGAAGACCATTGGCAAAAAAGATGATGACCCAAATCCATGTAATATATTTATTGATGAGATAAAATAGGATATGTTTGCGTTTTTCTTCAGAAACACCAGCACTGGCATAAAAAATTGTAAAGGGTTTCTTTACCAGCAAGCTAATCAATGAAACCAGAGCAAGTGACAGATAGCAAAAAACTGTGGGGTAGTTCAGTAAAAGTGTAGACCATCCAGCGAAATAATTAACAAACAGGACAATAACTGTCAGAATGTTAGTAATCATCACGGGTTCTCCCTGCCGGACAATTTTAATATTCACAGCAATAATGAACAATAAAATCACAGTTAAGATGAGAGAGCGTTCGACCAGAGTTAAAAAGTTTCCATTGATAACCCAGGAGTAAATACTCCACGGAATAAAAGAGATTATTATGTTAAACATGGCGCATCCTCCTTTTTATATTTGATAGAAAACTTACCGCAAGTGCTTCGTTTTTTAGTTTCCGTATGAATATAAAAAACGCCACCCGGTTCATACTCTGTATCCTGTTTAATGGTCAACCGATAGGTATCTCCCGGATAAACTGCTTCAATGAACTTTACTTTTTTCAGCGCAACAGATGCGATATTTTTCGTCCTACCCTGCGTGGCTAAAGCCAGAACCATCTCAATCAATAGTGAACCAGGACATACGGCGCGGGAGGGGAAATGTTCCTCAAAAAGCGGGTGATGCGCATTAAAGGAAAAAGTACAAGAATCTCCGGTTACGGAGGAAATCTTACATAAATCGCCTAGTAATGGAAGAGCGGCTTTCTCAGAACACGAGCTAAAGAAGCAGACCTTACTGACCATGATGATTGCCTGCGCAATAACGGCCTTTCCATTGTCATATGTGCTAGCCTTACAGTGAATACGGTAGGCCTCATTAATGCGTTCAATATGTCCTTCAACGCATAACCGATCGCTATCAAAATGGGTGGTAGAGAAAAACTGTTCAACCATAACAGGGAGATAGCGATAAGTGAGATCCGAGTTTTTAGCCACCACGGTGGCGAATCGAACTGAAAACTGATGCAAGGCTTCGAGTAACAAGCCCTGTTTCAAATAGTTATGGGCTAACTCCCAGTGAGAAATATCGATTTGTCCGTAAGCACGCATCGGTGTGATTAAGGTGATACTCTGACATATACCCAAGAAATTTGGCTCGGTGTGATGCTTTATAGCCATAATTGGGAGACCTTTTTATATTTTTCTCTTAAATCCTTTGATGATAAACTGAAGGAATGAGTGCTAAACCGCGCTTGATAGTGCGCGAGAAGTATAGGCATACGACAAACGAAAAAAGCCAACAATCCCAGCTCAGGAGAAGCCCGATGTTTGCTCATGATGCTTGCAATTAGAAAATCGACATTGGGTTGCAGTCCTGTATTGTCCGAAATAGATCGCACAAGCGAACTGAAGGGGCACATAGGCACCTGAAAGCGTGAAAAAAAGAAATCAACCCGGACATCCCATTGCATAATCGGATGACCAAACCTTGGCCAGGGTTTGTCTTTGCAATAATGCGTTACCGCCGCCTTAAGATTCCCGGCTTCAATCTCATGGAGGACACCAGAAAGTCGCATGATAGCATATTTGCAGGCTCCCATATGCACGGAGCCAATGGCACTAAACCCACCGATTAGTGCAGAAATGACGTCGCTCTTGGTACTGATAATAAATCTTACCATGGTGGTTGTGGGTGTCACAGTACCAAACCCGCCCAGCAGTAGAGACATGCACCCGCAAAGCACATTAATATCCCAGTCGGAAGAAGCTTCCTTGCTAGTTAATACTAACCAAAAAGCAAGCTCCAAGGTATTGCAATTTTCGATCGCCGGCAAATCGGAAAACTGTTGGGAAGAGCACGCCAATGCAATAATCCACGGCATCAGCAAGATAATTTTAAGACAACCACCGTCGCTTACGGGAGCCATGACCTTACCCTGAGCCGCAGAAACCTCAACTTGCGATAATAACATCATAAATCGCTGCGTTAAACTCAAAGATGGCAATACATTGATCAGTTGATGCATCGCCTGCAGTTTGGCTGTAGGGTTCGTCTTTTGCAGTTCGGCGTTAGCATTCTGAATCAGCCGATCCATCTGTTCTTCATTAAGAAGGTTGCCGGTCAGTACAAACCATGCGTTCTGCAAATAACGGTTTTCATCGGCAATATCAATCAAATTACATCCACGAATAAACAATGCGTTATTATCTAAACCATAATTATCAATAACATCATCTGACATGATTTACTCCTGCTGCTCCGGTGACACGCTATAAAACCTGATGTTGACATTTATCGTATGCGAATTCCCTGATACAATTTCATTACACAAATTATCAAGTTGCATTACAGGACTCCCTTGCGTCATAAACTAGCAGGCATTTCCCTCTGGGTGAGAAAAGCAAATCGCTATATTCGACGAGGGTGAGATTAATACGCCCGCGCTTTTTCATATAGGCTTCATAAATATCCGGCAAATGATAGATTTCCTCAGTTAGTTCAGACAAATCAAGGTTGTGAAATACTTCGCGGCAGATTTTAATATCCATAATCTCTTGTCTATCCGCGGATAAAGACAATACAATTTGAACAATCACATCGGGCAACCTTCGATTAATAATTTTGAATATTTTTTCATGGCTAATCAAATTTCCCATGAAATTAAAATCAACAGCATTGCGTTTAATACCTTCAAAATAGAGGTCACCATTTTCAACGGATAATGTGCCCATATCGCCCACGGAGTATCTGATAAGTTTGCGCGAGGCATCGGGATCCAGCGATGTCACTAGCAGTCCTCTCTTATCTTCATATTCAAAGAAGAAATCATCGCTGAAGAGCAGGTACCGATTAAGCCGCCCTTCGGCGGACATACCAATGAAACCGCACTCCGACAAACCATATAAACCAATTATCCGCAGATCGGCGCCCAGCATCTCGCGCAGATAGTTTTCATGCACGCTCAGCATCGATTCACCAGTAAAGACCACTTTTTTAATTGCCAGTGGAACCCCAAGGCTGAGCATGGCTTCAACGAACTGAACGATGGTGCTGGGCACACCAAACAGTACCGAGAGCCGTATTTCAGCCAGAAACTCGAAATGACTCTTCAGCAGCAGAGCAATATCGCCAACCGGCACCACATGTGCACGGCAATTTTTTAAAATTTCACACGCCAAGTAGTGTAAAGATGAAAACAGATTAATCGTAAACAGGTTGCCAACAACATCCCCTGGGGAAAATATTTGCCGCGCGCGCAGGTTACGAATTAAATTGCGCTCTGATGAGCTGATCCCTTCCTTACAGAATTTTAAACGAACGTTAGCCATTTTCATTGCCCCAGTGATGCCGCTTGTAGCACTAATCAGCATCGGTAAGTGTTCACCCGCAGAGTCCACTTGAGTCAAAGAACTACTATCACCAGTGGTCGAATAAACGCGTGTACTTATCCTAACCAAATCGCGGAAAGCAATGTAATCGAGTGCATGGCAGCCAGTTATTGCCGTTATACGTGGTTGCATTTTTGCATACATTTCAGCACAGAAATAATCCATGATAACTCAGACCTTTTTAATGAAAATTGCACAACCCAGAGCTGCTAGACCTTCTCCACATGCCACTGCCCAGCTCATCTCACTAAGATCGCAGCCATATAAAAGATCAGTGATACCGGCTAATGTAAATTTTTCTTCTGTGGACATAGCTGCCACACCGCATTCACGACGTAATTGGTTAAAAACACCCAGTGCTATTTCTTCTGCATCAGCTAGGGGTTCGTGGATGATAATACGACCGCCGCGATCTAAAACACGGCACAACTCCTGTAATCCTTTTTTAGGTTCAGCCCAGTGATGAATTACGGAACGGGCATAAATCATTGAAAAGGAGTTCCCGGGAAACGGTAAATTGCTGACGCTGGCTTCAATGATGTTGAATGCATGCTGGTATTTTAACTCGGTACATTTTTTAACACAAAACTGAACCATACGGGGATCGATATCAACCCCGTAAAAGGAATAGTCTGTGAGTTTTTGAGAGCGGTAAAGCTTGAAAAGTATGTGGCCAGTTCCCATGCCAATATCGAGATTTTTTTTCTTCGCAGAAGTAACACCAGATGCTTCTTCCAGAATTCTTTCCATCAAATACGCATTCCACGATGATGTACCTTCAGTAGCATACCTTTCATAGTGCTCAGAGGTGATATTTACCAGTAAATCATTCATCACATATTCCTCTAGATGAAGCTAGTTATGGCATTGCCATAAACTCGTTAAAAACTAACTGGGGATAGAAACGGTTACGTCCTCATATAAGAGGTCATCTAAAATAATTGATTGCAAACATGCATCCAGCAAAACAACGGTTATCACAGATTGACAAAGATAATAGCAGTTACAAATAAACGTCATCCCTTTAAACGCAAATATATTCCCAACGTACCGAAAAACACATCGCGTCCTGTCATGTTCAACTAAAAAATAATCATTTATATCAAAAATGCACGCCGAGATGGTGCATAATGCCTTATACAAGCTCTCCATGCAGCTAAATATTGTGGTGCATAGCCGATTATCCAGCACCTGCCCTGCTGGAAAGTCCGCGCATTTTTCACAGTAATCTAGCATAAATGGTCTCGGTAGTTTTTTTTTCTCAATAAATTCGATATCAACCCCGACAGACCGAATCCGCGGATCGTTATTAACCAACATAATACTTTTACTCCGTCCATGGCTCACAGAACTGTGTGACATCTTTACATCTGGCAAAATCCGTTTAAATATATCGATAAAAAGTACCTTCGCCATTTCACGTTGCAATATCATTCTCGATGTACGTCTCGTCGATACAGGCAAATAACGATGAAGCCTATCAATAGCTAAAAAATAGGTATAAAAAGAATGGCTCACAATGCACAGATAATTGTTTGCACGGCGATTAACATACACTCTGCTCACACCATGAGCTTTATCTACACGGTACATTTTATTTTTCCTGTATTTGTCGTGGCAATTTTTCTGATATTTACTTTAAATGCATACTGATACCATTTATCAGTCAATAGTTTAGTAACGACTTTAACCTGCTCACTATTTGCCGACATATCAAGGTTGAGATAAAGATCGCCGTTCTGTGCTTTTGAAAAGTAATGTCTTAAACATCCAGCATACTTAATAATGTCATTTGAAATCAGTTGAACTGGGATAAACTTACCATTGTGCTTAAATTCATTAACGGCTCTGGCTATCCAGTAATAGCATTCGGATTCATCTTTAACAAACAGGTCGCCGGAATCAAACCATTCATCATGCGGCTTTAATTGCAAGGAACTATCAACATAACCATCACACGCGAAAGGCGTTTTATAAAACATACGGCGCACTGAATCAGAAGCATCCGCCCGATCAATGGGACGCAAATCAATTTTTATATCACTCACTAAAGCCTTACCCGGCGCTACAACGCCATATTTACTGGTTCTTTCAATATCGTGTAGCGAACAGATCTTATTATGAAACAAGCGCGGTCCGGATTCAGTCTGACCGAAGTTATTCCATAACGTCGTACATGATGAGAGGATACCCGATGCTTGTACGGTGAGCAAACGGTCGGATGCATTCAAGATATTTTGCACATGGATTCGGCTTTTGGTAAAAATGTCGCTTACTGCCAGCATCCAGTCACCGATTAAAGGCAAGTTGGTAATGCTATAGTGCGAAACGAGTTCACCAATATTACTTATTTGAAATTTTTCAAATACCAGTTTGCTATCCGATAAGAAGGCACATAGCATAGTAGAGAGACCATACATATACTGCACCGGGAAATAACACAATGAGCAATCTTCATTACTTAATCCAAGAGATTGGCTCACCGCGAGAGCATTCTCAATCAGAATATTTTCATGATATTGAATCAACTTGGGTTTACTGGTTGTTCCGGAGGTACAAAAATAGAAATGCGCGCACGGATATGCTGTAAAATCAGCCAGATTTTCGTTCACAGTTGAAAGACAGTGATCAAACGCGATATTAATCCGGTGACTGATGATACTAATATCCCTGACTTCATGGCTCATTACAACAGCCGCAATGCAATCAGCATCAACTAGCATATCAACAATGTCTAAATCATGAATACTGACGATCCAAGCTTTCAATTTTAGCACAGACGCAACAAAATAGCTGATCAGACCTTCGAAATTATTTCTAATCACAAAAACAAACAGCTTATTTTGCTCCTCTTGCGGGCGATCACGAAAATATCTAACTACGGTATCTGCACACCCTTTTGTCATCATGCTGACATCCTCTGCCGAATAATGACTGTGATGATAAATCACTTGCCAGTTTCTTTCTAATAAGGAATATATTGTTAGCATGAGGTGTCCTTACAGATATTGTGGATTCCCTAAAACCAAGCTGCTTGCGCCACCACCCATACCAAATGAGTTTTTCAATGCATATTTAAGCGGTCGGTACTGATGCTCCCTCACAAGCGCAATGCTAGCAGGCAATTGAGGATCGATTTCATCACAATTCAAAATTTTAGGCAAAACATTGTTCCGAAAAGAAACCAGTACACACAAAATTTCCATCGCACCGGCAGCAGCAATCAGATGCCCGTGCCAAGATTTTGTTGCCACAATCTCTGGGTTGTGCGCGCCAAAAACCGTTCTGATTGCGCTGGCTTCGTGCTGATCATTTTGTACTGTCGATGTCCCATGTGTATTCACAAAATCAATAGCGGTACGGTCAATACCCGCATGTTCGATGGCTCGTTCCATCGACAGTTGCATTTCGAGATCATCTTTATGCGGCGCTACAATATGCTGTGCGCAAAGTGCACCGCCGTAACCCAATAAATAGGCCAACGGCTCACGCTGCCGCGCCAGTACGTTAGATAATTTTTCAATAACGAACAGACCTGCGCCCTCCGCTAAAACAAATCCGCTGCGATGCCGGTCAAAAGGCCGCGAACGCCGTGGTCCACTGTAGTTTTGATCAGTCGATATCACTCCCATTTCTTCTAATCGCGCAAGATTCAGCGGGGTGACTTTCGCAGAAACACCGCCGCAAATCGCCGCTTTAACTTCACCATTGCGGATGGCTCGCATCGCGAGGCCGATACTTTGCGTTGATGCAGAACAAAGGCCTAGAAGAGCAAAGCTCAGGCCCGCAAACGGGATAATTTCATGTATCGTTTTTAGAACCGCAGTTGTATCGAGATCAAAAAACTCATCAATTTTAAAATGTTCTAGCGCGACATCGACCAAGCATTGCTTATCCGCGTCGGCGGGAACCTTGTCTGCAAAACCGATACACTTTTCAATATCGATTGCCGATTCATCAATCCCTACAATACAGCCAATATCTTCTGCTGGATAATATCCCTGCAAATGCAGTTGTTCATGCAGTCTCTTTGCTGCTAAGCCCGCATAAAAAAGCTCGCCGTTTCTGAAGGATTTTTTTTTAGGCCAGCGTAGCAACTCATTACCTTCTAAAGGAATCCCAGCTTCATGAGTTTGAAAATACTGGTGATCAAATTTTTTAATCTTCCGTATACCACTTTTCTCACGCATAAAGCAGGCGTGAATTTCATCCAAGTGGCTGCCTAATGGCGTAACAGCCCCATATGCACTAATACATAATGTATCTGCATCAAAATGGGTATTCATTGTAAAGCTCCCCTTAGTGTTTAATTATCCAAATATTTCCGATACCATAATTGATAGCCGCACCAGTCAGCATAACTCGGGCCCCCGAGGGAATCGCAGGATCATTAAGACAGCATAAAATATCCAGTATGTTATTGAGTTTTCCAGTGTACCCAGTTTTAGATTTATAGTTAACAACCGGTATCCCTGGAAAAAATTTCTCTAGCGCTGAATATTCAGCTATTTGTTGCATCCGAATACCGTTGTTATAACTAACAATAACATCAGGTTCCCCCTGTTGCGTTCGTTGTTTACTCAACAGGCTTTCCCAGTCCCGTTCTTCAAAACTGACTTTAGGGCAATAACGAATAGTCACAGAGATTAATTCAGCTAGTGCATCGCAACTGTTATTGTCTAAAGACATCACTGCTGCCCCCCAACTCGGGATAATACCAGAAATATCTTTATCACTTTGTCGAATTTCACCGAATTTTTTAAAGACAGTCAGACTATCGAAGTTCAGCATATTTGCTGCACTAACAACCATCGCTCGCTCTTTTGCAATTATATTAGCGATGTCAGCATAAGCCAATTTCAATGCAACTAGGCCACTTAATGATGCGGCACGTAACGGCATCCCTTCCTCATGATCAAGTAACAATTTTGAGATGTGATACAACACATTTGTTGGCAACAATCGCAACGTATTCAGAGGATTATTCATCTCCTTATACTGCTGGATATGCTTCCAGACTGAACCATCGTCCTTATATTTACGGCAAATTTCAAAAAGCAAATCAAAGCTGCGGTCTTCGCTATCGCATGCAGTATATAGAAAAGCTTTTGCATGCTCCGCTAGGCAATCTTTACTTTGAAAATCTATCAGCGCATTGATTACCATTTTTGACATATCATTTAGCACTGAGCGGTCTTCTCTGCTGACCAGCTTCTTGTCTATCATAGACGGTGTCGAAAAGTGGTAATAGTCCATATCACAAGGATTAATGTCATCCGCAGTGCTGAGCAGCTGGCTCAGCGCTGCACTATTAGGCGCGAATTGCTGATACACACCATAGTTTTTTATATAGACCCTTTCCGTCATGCTAGTTGCGCTTTAAAACTGATATACGCTGGTTGATATAATTCAGCGTGAAATAGGAGTAGAGTTCTTTAAACTGGATTTTCTTATCAATCGATTCATATTCTTTTAACCCCAGCAGGTCATTGATTTTAGCAACACCTTCGCTAGTCCACTCTTTGGTATCAAATGAGTAAAATGCTTCTGTAGTGGCCCATTTATTTACCGGCCAAAGGCTTTCAGGGCTAACATCAACCTTGAAGTGCTTTTTTAACTCGAAGGCAAAATCAATATAATCAATCGAAGTCATTCCGTAGTCAGAGAATAGCGACTTGTGCGGATCAAGCTCTTCTGACTCATCAAGATACATGACATCTTTAAAAATCTGGCTAATTTTTGTAATATACATTAGATGATCCCCTCACCATTCCCGATCGTTAATGAAACGCCTGTAGTAATAATTTTACCGTTAATAAACGCATTGATAGCATTCGCAACATCTTCGGCAGCCAACATTTTCCTCATTGGGATGGTTTTTTCTATGCTAGCAATACTTCTTCCTTCTTTCGCACAATAGTCCTGAAGCATCTTTGTCTTGATATAACCAGGGCTTATGCACAGCGTTCTGATATTGAATCGGCCCATTTCCAATGCAATGCCGGAGAGATATCTTTCCACAGCTGCCTTCGTCGAGCCATATAAAGAGTTACCCACTCTGATTTTTTTTGCGGACACCGAACTGATAAACACCAGCTTGGTCTCATTTTCTTTATACTGCTTCATCGTTTTGACTACCGTATTGAAAATCAGCACGGCTGACAGATAGTTAAGACGAGTGATGGCGTTAATATTTTCGGGTTCCAGCTCATCGCACAAACATGCTGGGTTATAACCAGCACAGTAGATAGCTATCTCAATTCTAACATTTTCTAAGGCAGCACAAAACTGCACGACGTCTTGCTCAGATGTCAAATCCAAGCGAACTGGCAAGACAGCACTTTGGTACCGATGCTTCATATCACTAACGGCGGTTTCATTACTGAACCATGTAAAAACTACGAAATAACCACCATTAATTAGTGAATCTATGACATTCCGCGCTATCTCAGCAGTCCCTGCGACTACCAGCGCCAACGATTTTTCATTATATGCAGGATTATTTACGATATCGACAAAACTATGACTCATGCCTCCCCCTTATATTTAAACATGCTATAAATTTTCCAGCACAGAATCACCCTTGATAAAACATAATCCCAATGAAACTATATAGACGAGGATATCTGCTTACTTTCGCAGTACCACCTAAATTAATTAAAAGCAACTGCTTTTAATTAAAAAATTACCAGTACCTAAAGGCCAAAATTGTCATGATCCTCCCGAGTATATTGCAGCCCCGAATAAAGCTGCAAATCTGGATCAAACAGCTGGCTATGCCCGCTCTTCAACCAAGTTTGGTCATAACTAAAAGAAAAAGTCTCTTTGCTTCTGCCAGATACAGCATAAAGCTGCCCCATGCGACATGGGACTTCCATGCCAGCCTAATGCGCCCAGACTTCTATCGCTTTTTGTTTTGACGCTTGCATTAATTTCTCTTGGGCACGCAGCGTTTCGTGTGCAGCAGGACAGAATCCTGCAAACTGCGTCCCAGCGGATCGTTCCCTTCTAACAACAATAAATCTTTTCCAACCGTAAACAAGCATTATCGTTATCATTGACGGGGGTATTTTCATTGTTGTTTTGTAAATGACTCTCTTTCATAGTTTCTTCTTTTGAGAAAGTAATACGTTATTAAAATCGGTTCCTTTTGGAGCTTGCATGATAAAAACCTCAAAGCCTTGTCTATAGGCACGCGCAGCGAGGTTAAAACCTGCTTTACGACCCGCATCATCGCCGTCCATTGCAATGGTGAGACGCCCTTTTATAAGGGGGTAAATTCACACGCATCATGCCACTGGTTGAAAGAGACGCCCATAAATTAACGGGCTCTGATAACAACCCAGACAAAAGAGCCAGACCGGTTTCAATGCCCTCACAAATGACCAGATGTTTTGGATTGTCTTGACTTAATTGCACCCCACCACCCATTACAGATCCCAACATGGCTTTTGCTGGTGATTGATCTGTTTTACAATCATTGTCTTGTAAAAAGGTTCTATAAATGGCAAAGGAGCCAGCGCCCTTAACAAAAGCAACCAACGCGGGCAGTGTAATCCCTAAAGGGTGCGGACATTTGCTATGAAAGCGTAAATCAGGAGGCAAATCACATGTAATACCCCGCATACGTAAATAGGTTTC
>NZ_JBHIRS010000023.1:0-12886 GCF_042197365.1 Bartonella sp. AA168HLJHH
AACCACTCGACAACAGAGGAAAGTCCTTGTTTAAACTTTTGCCAATGGGAAGAGAGATCAAAAGCAGCAGCAATGATATTTTTCCATTTGGTGATGGTGGTGGTATCAGCACCAAAATAAACCAAGACGTGTGCGCCAGTCATGGTAAAGCGCAACACACGTAGAGCAATGTTAAAAGCCATCAGGGCGGCAATGGTTTTGATAATGGCGCTTGTTAAAACGGGATGGTCCTTGCCCCATGCCATTTTACAAAACGCGCATTTAATGGTAAAAAATAACCATAAAAACAATAAATTATCACGTATTTCTAACTAATCTCACCTCTCCCCACTTAGTACAAAACCTAATGTCAAACTACATCCAACGGAGTTTTGTATAGTATGTAGCCTTTCGGAAATTGTGGCTTATCAGCGGATTCTGTATATTTTTATATTTCATTTGTTCAAAGAAGACACTGAGCACTCAAAGAACCCTCAACGCTCTATTAAAGCCTTCTCTCATTTTTGCTGTCAAAAACTCATTCGATACATAATGTAGGTAAGAACAATCAATTATCACATATCCACTCTAATTTCACCTTTTCCACTCAATATAAAGTATAAAGTAAATTACACACAAAAATATTTATTATTTATTAACTTTAAAACTATAAAATCTCTTATTTTTTTGAAAATGTACAATATTAAAAACAATACTATTATTATTTATATTATATTTTTTAATTTATTTTATATAACTGTATTTCTTTAATTATACATCAATAAATATTAAAATAAATGAATATTGATATAAAATAATATGTACCATTAATAAAAAACTTATTTTTAAAATATAATTAGATAAAAATACATTATGAAATAAATTTAATATTACATAATTAAACATAAATACAACTTTAATTTTGACAAAAAAAGCAAAATAAAATATCAAAGTGCTGTGTTATTAAAATAAAAGCAATATCTATTTTCACTTCTGCTTATGAAGTTAGCGGGAAAATGAATGTTGGGGGGCTTTAAAAGGAGTAGGCTGATGCCTAAAAAAATTCTTCTATCCTGTACAGCAATTGTGGCAGTTGTACTTTTTGGTATCAATCTTAATGCACAAGCTAAAAATCTTGAAATTTCAGAAAGTAAAAAAGAAGTTTCCAACGAAACCTATGAAATTATTCACGCAAAAAAAAGTGGTCAAATTATCGGCAAGCATTTGACGATAATCGGAAACAAAAAAACAAACACCAACATAAGCACAAATGCGCACGCTATAACAGCTGAAGGTTCTAATACTGCGATTGAATTACTGGATGGTACAACCATTAAAGGAACTGGTTCTAGCATTTTCTTCGGTCTTGAAGCAAAAGATGGTGCTACACTGAAAATGACTGGGGGAACTATTACAGTTTCCAACACTGGAGCTAAGTTCTTGAACAGTAAGAATGCTGAAAACAAGCTAAAAGATATAATAATATCAAGTGGCAAAGGCAAAGCTCCACTAACTTTTGCAATATTTGCAGACAAAAATAGTGAAGTCACTTTAGAAAATCTAAAGGTGACTAAGGCAATGAATAGCGTTACTGCAAATAATAAATCTGAAATCACGATATTGGGAGGATCATTTGATGCCACAAAGGCAGCAATATCTGCTTACAATGGCAGTCGCGTAACTCTAACTAACAATGTTCAAACTACATCATCTCATGGCACTGGACTCCATGCAACAGATTCAGAAACCACAATCGAAATGACGGGAGGAAGCGTAATCACAGAAAAAATGGCGTTGGTTGCAGAAAACGGTGGACGTATCAAGGTCACGGATGTTGCGTTAAATGCGACGAATGATAAAATCGGAACAGTTGTTGCCGGCGGTCCGAACAGCGTGATTGAATTGCATGGGAATACAACAATTAAGAATGCTGTAATCGGTCTTCATGCACAAAACAGTGGAATGATTAAAATGATCGGAGGGACCATTACAGCTTCTGCAACCGGTGCTGGTTTCTATAATAGTAAGAGCAATGGAAACAAGCTAGAAAATGTAAAAATATCGGGCAGTAACAATAAAGAGCCTAAAATCACAGGAATAGGTGCAGACAAGGAAAGCAACGTCACTTTAGAAAATGTAACAGTTACGCGGGCAAAAAGTGGCATAGTTGCAAATAATCATTCTAAAGTAACGGTTTCTGGAGGATCATTTGAGGGAAAAAACGTAGGGGTATACGCTGGAAACGGCAGCAACATTACTTTAACCAGCAATAAAAAAGGTGACGTTCAAGTTACATCAACATCATCGAATAGCAAAGGACTCTACACAAATGGTTTACATTCTACCATCACAATGACGGGAGGAACAGTAACCGGAGAATTAGCGTTGGTCGCAGAAAACGGTGGACATATTAAGGTCACGGATGTTGCTCTAACAACAAATGAACATGGGGGCCAGGTCACTGATGTTCCTATAATAGGCGCAGGAGTCAATAGCGCTAATAGTATGATTGAATTATATGGCAATACAACGATTAAGAATGCTGGTGTTGGGCTTGTGGCAAGTAACGGTGGCGTAATTAAAATGATTGGGGGGACTATTACAACTTCTAAAACTGGTGTTGGCTTCGTGAATAGTAAGAGCACCGAAAGTAAACTAGAAAATGTAATAATATCAACCGGTAAAGATAGAAATTCAGGCAAAGGAATTCTTCTAGAGAAAGAAAGTGGTCTCACTTTAAAAAATGTAAAAGTGACTCAAACAGGCAACAGCGTAATTGCAAATAATCGTTCTAACATAACAATCTCTGGAGGATCATTTGATTCAAGCTATGCAACAATATGTGCTCAAAACGGTAGCAGTATCACCTTAACGGACAATGCTCAAATTACGTCACATGATGAAGCAGGCCTCTATGCACAAGACTCAAAATCCACAATTACAATGACAACAGGAAACGTGACAGGAAAATATACAGCCTTAGAAGCAGACATAGGTGGCCATATTACGGTTACAAATGTTGCTTTAAAAGCAACTAATAATGGCAGTGGTGTAGCTGCTGGTGCAGCAGCCTCTGGCTCTAACAGTGTGATTGAATTGCTTGGAAATACAACGATCAGTGACGTTAAAATCGGAATTGATGCGCAAAACGATAGCACAATCAAAATGATCGGAGGAACCATTACTGCTTCCGAAGCAGGCGTTCACTTATTAAAAAACAAGAGCAATAACAAACTGAAAGATGTAACGATATTAAATCGTAAGGATAATGCACTACTAATCAATGCAATAATCGCAAGAAGAAGTGCCATTACTTTAGAAAATGTAACCGTTCCGCAAGCAATCAATAGCATAATTTCAGATAATGGTTCTCAAATAACAGTTTCTGGAGGATCATTTAACGCAAAAGGTGCAGCAGTATCTGCCATAAACGGCAGCACTATTACTTTAACTGACAATGCTCAAATTACATCATCTGATGACAGTGGGCTCTATGCAAAAGACTCAAAATCCACCATCACCATAACGGAAGGAACAGTACAAGGTAAAACTACTGCATTATTTGCCGGAAACGGTGGACATATTAAAGCCACGAATGTTACTCTAATAACAGCAGATAGTAATGGATTCGGTGCGGAAAGCCAAGATGTTGGCAGTTTAGTTGAATTATATGGCCATACAACGATTAAAAATGCTGAGATCGGACTTTATTCAGAAAATGGCAGCACAATCAAAATGAGTGGAGGGACAATAATTGCCGAAAATAGTGCATTTGTTGTAAATAACAATGGACATATTGATGTAACAAATGTTTCTGCCACAGCAGAAGATAGAGGTATAGCATTTGAAAAATCTAAGAACAATAAAACATCAGAAATCAATTTAACCAATGCAAAACTTCATATTAAAAACGGTACTGGAATTAATGCAAATGAATCAATTGGTAAAGCCAATCTCAAAAATTCAGAAATCCGTGCCAATGTTTTATTAGTAACCGAAGCTTCAACGAAAAAAAATGATTTCACTTTTACATTAAACGCCGATCACTCCATCTTAGACGGCAAAGTGAGCTCTGAAAAAAAATTCAAAACAGTCTTTGATTTGCAAAACAATACGAAATGGATATTGAAAACAAGCACAAATAAAAAAAGCCAGAACAAAAAACTGCTTGATATTGCTCAAAGAGCACGTTCTGATATTTCTGTCCTTAACATCAATAACAGCTCTATTGTTTTTGAAGAGCCAACTGAAGATCATTATCACACGTTGCACATAGGATCTGGCAGACCAAATACTAAAAAAGTCTACAATGCTACAGGAAAAGCAGAAATTCATTTCAACGTCGAATGGAGTGATAATGCTGCCATAAACAAACAAAAAGCTGACCATCTTCTGATTCACGGTGATGTTTCAGGGACTACACTGGTTTATATCACTGGACATTTAGAAAAGAACAATATTAAAGCAGATGCTTCTGCTCTTACCAGTGCACGTGGTCTTTCACTCATTCAAGTTTCTGGGAAAGTAAATCAAAACTCTTTCAAACTTGCACAGGACTATATCACAATAAGTGGTTCACCTTATAAATATATACTGAAAGCTTATGGACCAAAATCAAACCACAGTAAAACAAATGCTGAACAAAACCTTTTAGGAGAAAATAAAAATTTCTGGGATTTTCGCTTACAACCAGTACTGCTTGATAGCGACTCAAAAGTAAAAACCATCGTGCCATAAATACAAGCTATTTTATCATGCCATGTGCTCTCTTGTATGCTGGATTGACCGATATGGATAAGCAAAGTGCAACTGTTAGCCAATATGCGACATCTGTCTTAAGGAAAGAATAAGACAAACGGAATGGCTTTTTCTTATACGCCTATGGAGAAACAGGAAGCTTATTTTCTGATAAGTAGTGCTCCTAGTAAATATGGTTATAGCAGTGCTCATCTTCACTATGCTGTTCTACAAGGAGCTATTAACCTTGTCGCGCAGAAGGGAAAAATATCTACAACACATTTGGGTCTTGTCCGAACCTACGGGCAACTCTCTTTCACCCCCAAAGATATGCAAGACAGCAAGTAAGAGCATATTGAATAAATAGTCATTTCAACTCACCGCCGCCTATGGCAGTAAACAGCGTGACAATGGTTTCTACCTTGATACGCTTTTATCCTATGGGATAATAAAGGGAGATATCACCAATGCTCTTATTGGTAAAACTGCAAAATTGAAAAACGCCAAAATGTTGAGTATCTCCACCACTGTTGGCAAACAATTTGCAACGGGTATTCAAGCCGTAACATTCGAACCGCAGGCACAGCTTGCCTATCAACATTTGATGTTTGATACCATTAAAGATGCTGATAATCTGACCATTGAGATGCAAAATCCTTCTCAATGGATAATCCCGTGTTGGTGGACGTTTGACAAAAACCATTGCCACTGAAAACAGCCGTCCTATGTCTTTCTATGGAAAAGTAAACTTAATCAAAACCTTTGGTGATGATCAGACATTCCATATTGATAAGTATTATAAATGTGACCCCTCGGGAAGTTCCGTTGAAGGTGGGCTTGGTATTGGTGCATAATTGTCCGCTAACCTCTCCCTTCATGGTGATGTCAGCTATCAACAAAAGCTTCAAAAAACTGGTATAAGTGGTGCAAGCTTTTCAGGAGGAATACTCTATCAGTTTTAAATCAAAACTGTAAAAATAGCCTATTCAATTTAACAAAAAGGCAGTATATTGCTGCCTTTTTGGTTTATTATAAGCTGTTTTTAAGCGCTTTTTTAAATAGAGAACAGCGAAATATTTGAAGACATTCATTGACCATTGGATGTTTTTTACAAAAAATTCTTTTTATAAAGAATAAAATTGTAAAAAAGAGAACAACCAAAAACAAAATGATATTGTAAAATAATGAGAAGCTTTTCTAGAAAATACAACATTACTATCTTTTGTTATTTCTCACGAATTTAATGCTTAAAATCCAAAAATAAAACTTTTGAACATAAAATGATAAGTAAAAAATAATGCAATAATATCAAACAAAGGGATGTATGTTATAAGTCACTCATATATTTCAAAATGGAAGTTCTAATAGGATTTAAAATATTACAGCTCAAACACTGCCCAGAAAATTCATACTGAAAAAATCCTATTATCCCCTTCCCTCTTAACAATGCCGCCAAACATCTCCAGAAACTTCAAAACAAATAAAATTGCATTTTCTCTTCTGTAAAATTGATCATGCTCTTTGCTCTCTATGGACAATAGGCTCTATACTTGCTTCAAAAAACTCCTTTGTATAATCGTGTTGCGCATGTAGATTACGCAATTCATCATTGCTAAGCTCTTCAAGAATAATCCCTTTATGCATAATTCCAACACGTTCACAAATATGTGCAACAACAGCAAGATCATGGGACACCATCAAATAAGTAAGCTTTTTTCTCGCTCGCAACGATTTCAACAAGTTTAAAATTTCAGCCTGTACCGACACATCCAATGCAGATGTTGGCTCATCAAGCAACAACACCTCTGGCTCAATAATTAAAGCACGTGCAAGAGCAATACGCTGACGCTGCCCTCCAGACAACTCATGAGGATAACGATAAAGAAATGAAGAATCTAAACCAACGGAATCTAAAGCATCCTCCACCCGCTCTCTTTGCTTATCCATTCCATGGATTTTGAGCGATTCAGAAAGAACCGTATGGACCATTTTTCTTGGATGGAGCGAAGCATAAGGATCTTGAAAAACCATTTGAATACAGCGTAAAAAATCCTTACTTCTTTTCTTTTCAACTTCTTGTCCAGCAAAAAGAAACTTTCCACTATAATCTGGAATAAGCCCCACCAATGTATTCAAAATAGTTGACTTTCCACATCCGGATTCACCAATCAAACCATAAGCTTCACCACGCTTAATATGAAAATTAACATTTTTAACAACTGTTACTGCCCTATGCCTATGACCAAAAGTTACAGATAAATTAGAAACATCAATAATATTCTCACAATTTGTCATGAGGAACCTCCTCAACGCCATTAACAATCGTAGGATTATACAACCAATCAGGATCACGCTCAGGAACAGCCAAAATATCAACTGGATTATCAAGCCGTGGCAAACTCGCGAGCAACGCCTTTGTATAAGGATGACAAGCGTGAGACAAATCAGAAGCAGGCAACTCTTCTAAGACACGGCCCGCATACATCACCAAAATACGATCACAAAAATCAGCAATCATATTTAAATCATGACTAATGAAAATAAGTCCCGTTCCAGATTTTGTCACAAGTTCATCTAATACAGATAAAACTTGTCGTCTGACCGTAATATCAAGTGCAGATGTTGGCTCATCAGCAATAATTAAATCAGGTTTTGGAATGAGCATCATTGCAATCATCACGCGCTGCCCCATCCCCCCAGATATTTCATGAGGAAAGAGACGCATCACATGTTCAGGATCACGAATATGAACAGATTCTAACATAGATATGGTGCGCTCCCGCGCTTCAGCTTTTGAAACACGGTAATGAATACGGTAAGCCTCCATAATCTGTTCCCCGATCCGTATTAATGGATTAAGTGAATATTTGGGATCCTGTAAAATCATTGAAATACGTTTCCCACGGATTTTTCGCATCTGAGGTTCACTTGCGGCCAATAAATCAACATCCTCAAAGCGCATTTTTTTAGCTTTAACAATGGCTGCTTTTGGACTCAACCTTAGTATTGCGCGCCCAGTCATCGATTTTCCAGATCCGGATTCACCAACAATTCCAATTTTTTCTTTTCCAACAGAAAAACTAACACCACGCACAACTTCTGAAATGCCGCGCGTTGTAGGAAAAGAAATACGTAAATCTTCTACTTCTAATAATTTATTACCCATTGCGTGGATCCAATACATCACGAAGACCATCACCTAAAAGGTTGAAAGCAAGACTTGCAAATAATATTGCACAGCCTGGTATTGCCGCCAACCACCAATTTGTCATCATAAATTCCCGCCCTGAAGAAAGCATCGCACCCCATTCAGGACTTGGAAGTTGAGCTCCCAACCCTAAAAAACCAAGACCAGCAGCCGTTAAAATAATTCCAGACATATCCAAAGTTAATCGTACAATCACTGAAGGAATACACATGGGCGCAACATGAAACAAAATAATTCGCCAAGCAGAGGCCCCTTGCAGGCGAACTACAGAAACATAATCAGAAGAACGTATTGTCAAAGTCTCAGCACGTGCTAAACGTGCAATTGGTGGCCATGCTGCAATTGAAATTGCAATAGAAGCATTTTCAATCCCTGGTCCCAATGCGGCTGAAAATGCAAGAGCTAAAATCAAACCTGGAAAAGCAAGAAAAATATCGACAATGCGCATGAGCACAGTATCAACCCATCCGCCCATATAACCAGATACAGTTCCAACAATAAGTCCTATTGGACCTACAATAACTGTTGTAAGAAAAACAACATAAAGAGTAATACGGGAACCAAAAACAAGGCGACTAAAAATATCACGTCCCAATTCATCTGTTCCAAAATAATGCGCCATAGAGGGTGGCTGCAACCGATGCCCCAGATCATTGCTAAGAAAATCATGCGTAGCAATCCAAGGAGCAAAAAATGCACATATGATAATAATACAAATAATAAGCAGACCGAATACAGCCGAAAAGTTATGAAAAAACTTAGCCAGTGCGTGATAAATTCTTTGTATGTTCGCTTGAATTATGGAGTTTGGAACAGGATCATTTAACCAACTACCCAAAAAAGATGATGATTGCGATTTATGATGATTACTTACTGTCATATTCAACGTGTCCTTGGATCAAAAATGCGATAAAGTAAATCAGAAAATAAATTAATGGCGACAAAGATAAATCCTACAAGTAAAGTACATCCTACAACTGCATTCATATCTCCGGCTAAAAGAGCATTTGTCAAGTAATGTCCAAAACCAGGCCAAGCAAAAACTGTCTCCGTTAAAACAGCCCCTTCTAATAAAAAAGCATAAGAAAGTGCAACAACGGTAATAATTTGAACAGCAGCATTTCGAAAGGCATGCCCCCAAACGGTTCGCGCCCACGATAATCCCTTTACACGTGCAGTAATGATATATTCCTGATTAAGCTGCTCAATCATAAACCCACGAGTCATACGGCTAATATAAGCCATAGCACCGAAAGCCAAGATCAAAGCAGGCATAATAACGTGACTAAAAACATTACCAAAAGCCTCCCATTGTCCTTGGCTTGCAGTATCCCAAAGGAAAAATCCTGTTTTTGGTTCAAAAGAATATTCATAAAGAAAATCAAGTCGTCCTGGGCCACCAACCCAGCCAAGCTTGGCGTAAAATATTAACAACGCCATTAATCCGAGCCAAAATGTTGGAGTAGAATAACTTAAAAGTGTAAAAACACGGACAACATAATCAATAAATGAATCGCGATACATTGCTGCAAAAACACCAAATGGAATTCCAAGACTTGTGCCAATAACAATAGCAACGGTTGCAAGCTCTAATGTTGCAGGAAATACACGCATAATATCGGCTAGAACAGGTCGCCCAGAAGTTAAAGCATCTCCAAAGTCAAACAAAAATACATTATGAAGATACTTCCAATATTGGACAATCAACGGCTTATCAAGACCCAGCTTATAATACATTGCATCATAAGCTTCCTGACTGATATTATCACCAAGAATAGACAGAACCGGATCTAGAGGAAGAAGATGACCAAGAAAAAAAGTGATCGTCACCAACCCAAGCAATGTGATAAAAACTGAAATAAGAAGTTTCAATCCTTTGCATAAAAAATCCCATAAAAATAATTTTTTCTGCTTTTCTGATACAGCTCTTTCAGTCTCTGAAAGTGGCAAAACCATTATAAAAATCCCCTCTGTAGCGACAAAACATAAAGCAAATACCTTTTTATATAACAAAACAATCTCTTATTAAGCATGTTCTACAATCCTTTTCTATAACATGCTTCTTTTTATTTTTCTGCTTCATTGTAATAAAGTCTATAACTGTTCCAAATCCATTTTTTGACATCAGGTCCCATACCAACGGTATAATATGTCTGAAATAAATAAACCATAGGACCATGCTCTAGCACATAATGCTGTAAAGTACGATATCGCACAATGCGCTTATTGGGATCTTGCTCAAACAAAGCATCCATCACCATGTTATTAATATTTTCATCATAATACCCAGCGCGCCAAGCTAAATACATATTGTGCTTTTTTGTAAATGTTGGATCAGGGTTAAACACGTGATTTAATGAAGCAGGATGTCCATCAGGATCGGCACTCCCCCACCCCATAAGTGCAGTATCATAATTTCCACCACGTACACGGCTCAACAATTGATTTTGTGCCATTTTTTCAATTGTAAGCTCAACACCAATTTTGCGTGCATTGGCTTGAATAGACTGTGCAACAGACGACATATAACTAAGGCTTCCAACTAAAAGATTAGCTTTAAACCCATTAGGATAACCAGCTTCAGTAATCAGTTGTTTTGCTTTTTTCAAATCCAACTGAAAAGGCAAACCTTCTTTTTCATCTAAAGCACCTGGAACACCTAAAGACATATAAGTTGCCCGTGGAATAGCAATCCCTTTCAAAACAGTTTTTCCAAGACCTTCATAATCAACCAAATAACGAAGTGCCAATCTGACCTTTTCATTCGCAAAAATTGCATTCTTATTATTTAACGATAGGTAAATAATCTGCGGACGCAAAACACGACTAATTTTGACTGGGCCTCCTTTTTTTTCAAGATCTAAAATATCCTCTGAAGAAAGATCACGCACTATATCCACATCACCTTTTTCCAAAAGAAGTCTTTGACTTGATGAATCCGCTACATGCTGCACAACAATCTGCTTAATTTTAGGCACATCGCCCCAATAATGTTGTGTCGCCTCTAACACAACTTTATCTCCTGGAGACCAGCTCACCAATTTATAAGGTCCAACACAAGCTGTATGTGTTGCTAAATATTTATTCCCCATATCACCGTTAATACTCTGTGCTTCAATTGTTTTCCGATCAAGCAAAGCAGAAGCATAAGATTGTCCAATAACAGTCAATATGAGCTGAATAGGATAGGGTTTATCTAATTTTAATTGTAAAGTCTTATCGTCAAGAGCCTGAATATTTGTTTCAATATTGTTTTTGGTAAACCCATAATCCATTAAAGATTGAGCATAGCTTAATCCTAATTTAATAATCCGTCGCATCGACCATACCAGATCTTGCGCTGTAGCCATCCTTCCATCATTAAACTTTAAATCATCACGAAGATGAAAGACTATTCTTTTACCATTATCTAAAACGTCCCAAGATTTTGCCATAGCAGGGCGAATTTTTGTAGGATCATGCTCATCATATTTCACTAACGCGCTGCAAATATTCGTCAATAACTCACTCGTCACAACCTCAACAGTTTGCGCTGGATCAAAACTACTAATTGAATCAATATTCCATGCCATTACCAATATATCTTTAGATGAGGCACTGAATGCCGATGTTACAGCCCCATTAAAAAAAACGATTGAGCTTAATAAAATAGAAATTTTTTTCAATATTCTTTGTTTTCCCATTTTATCTCTTCCTTTTGTATTCTTCTACCTTTTCACACAAAGTGATTGTGATTTTGCTTAAATAGCATAGCATTAGACATCAATTTCATTTAATCAAACTAAGCATCTATAAAATAATTTTCTTATACATCAGTCTATATTCGGGATGCAGAGAATCTATAACCATAAACAAAGATCCTCCCCAATATAACTTTCTATATTCATCGCTCCCTATAAACGATCTTAATTATATACTGGTACTACACAAACATCCCTCACAGTTTCATCCTTAAAAAACTGAAGAGCTTTATATGGGAGAATACTTTCATCATGCAATTATGATTAAGCTCTTTTTAGCTTTGATAACACTAAAAAGACACACTTATTTTTCAATTTTACTATAAAAAATACGCGGCGCACTATTCCAAACCCACTTTTTGATATCAGGCGTCATCGCGACAACGCTATATTGTTGAAAGATAAACGCATAAGGTCCTTTTTGCATCAATTCACGTTGTAAATCAGCATAGAGTTGTGCCCGTTTTTGCGGATCTTTTTGAAATAATGCCTCTTCAACTTTTTGATTCATATTGGCATCAAAATACCCATGCTGCCAACTAGGATAGGCTGTATTTCTAGCCTCAAAACGATTATCTGGATTGAAAATAAGACGTGAAGCCATTGTATGAGGATCCACAGAATCATTATTCCATCCGATAAAAGTCGTATCAAAAGCCCGTGCATTAACTTTTGAAAACAACTGTGTACCTGCTACACGTTCAATTTTAAGACGCACCCCCGCCTGTGCAGCACTATCCTGGAGTGACTGAGCAAGTAACAAAGTATAAGGAGTGTTTGACACGAGAAAATTTGCCTCAAATCCGTTCGGATAACCAGCCTCTGCTAAAAGCTGTTTTGCTTTTTGAATATCAAGTTTAAAGGGTTGCCCCTCTTTTTCATCCAAAGCCCCAACATTGCCAAGAGGAATAAAACTTGCCCGTGGGATACCAATCCCTTTGAGAAGCTTCTTGCCAAGACCTTCATAATCTATGAGATAACGCATCGCCAAGCGCACTTTTTCCTTAGCAAAAATAGGATTCGTCGTATTGAATCCCCAGTACATCATAGTTGGCACTAACACTCTTTCAACTTTAACATCTGTTGTTTTTTGCAGATCTGCAAGATCTTCAGGTGTCAAATTACGAGCAACATCAATATCATGTTTTTGCAACAACAAACGTTGTGTTCCGGGCTCTGCAACATGGCGAATTAAAATCTGCTTCAGTTTAGGCGCTTGTCC
>NZ_JBHIRS010000024.1:0-12538 GCF_042197365.1 Bartonella sp. AA168HLJHH
ATGCTTGTATGGTTCAATCAGGATTCCGCTATAAAGATGAAAGGGGGGGGTGGTGTGTAAACCATAAAGCCGAAAACCTTCCGATTTGTCGTCCAGGTGCTGTCATACCACAGCGCAGTGTCAAGAAGCGCTTAAACAGCCCGTTTTGTAAAAAGCATCCAGAACAATATGAATGCTATCCTTAAGTCTTGCTATTTGTGATGATCAACAATCTGCCATCCTTGCCTTCGCTTGGAATGGCGCGATTGTTTCCTCACGCACATTATTTAACGGATGAAGAAAAGCAGCATTTACAAGAGGGTGCTGATGGCAAGGTGCATGTGTCCTTTAATGGCATCTTTACTCCACCAGAGGAAGCCGCTGTTTATGCGATTCAACATGCGAAGGATAAAAATGAACCGCTTTATTTTGTTGTGTGCCCAGACGCGGCAAGCAGGGGCTTAGCAACAAGATTCAAAGTATATAAAGATGTGTAAGGGCGTATTGATGTCTATAGCTTTTTATGATTCAATAAAAAAGTAAGTATTAAAGAAAAAATCTCAAATCAGAAAATAAAGGTGGTCTAAAAGGTGGGCCAAAAAAGGTGGACGAGAGGGGGCGTTAAGTGAGGGCGATTCATCGGTTATCAGCATCATTCGTAAAGACGTCTCCGCAGGGTAAATATTGTGATGGGGCAGGGCTATGGTTGAATGTTCGAAAAGACAATACACGCTCTTGGTTTTTTCGCTATACGCACCACAATAAGCGCCGTGAAATGGGACTTGGTCCTGTTACGAAACTCTCTTTAAAAGAAGCGCGTGAGCTTACAAGATATTATAGTGATATTCTTAAAGAAGGCAATGATCCTATTGTCTTTCGAGAACAGACTATTTTAAAACAGCAAAGCAATATTTTTCAAGAAATTGCAAAAGCGGCTTTTGAAAGCAAAAAAGCAGAGTTGAAAAATGAAGGTAAAAACGGCCGCTGGTTTTCTCCACTAGAGTTGCACGTGATTCCACATATAGGTAATTTACCTATAGAAAAATTAACAGCCAATATCATTCGCAATGTTCTCGCACCCCTTTGGCATGAAAAAGCAGACACAGCGCGAAAAGCACTTAACCGTATCAATATTTGCTTGAAATATGCTGCGGCTCTTGGTTTAGATGTTGATCTACAGGCTTGTATGAAAGCACGCGCTCTTTTAGGAAAACCCCGTGCTACACCAACAAATATTCTTGCTATGCCATGGCAAGAAGTTCCGGCATTTTATCAGAGCTTGGATGATAATATCCTTTCAAATTTAGCACTGAAGCTCTTGATTTTGACTGGAGTACGGTCGTATCCATTGCGCTATTTGCGCCTTGAACAAATTGATAAAGATATATGGACGATACCCAAAGAAAATATGAAAGGTATTGTAGGGAAAGTTTCAGACTTTCGCGTGCCACTAAGTGATGAAGCTTTGAGAGTTATTGAAAAAACTCTCCCCTTTGAAAAGAATGGTTTTCTATTTTCTGGTCTTAAAGGCAACCCCATTTCTGATGCTACCATGGCAAAATATATGACAGTTTGCGGCTTAACTTATCGTCCCCATGGTTTTCGTTCAAGCTTACGGGATTGGATAGCAGAAACAACGTCAACACCGTTTGAGATTGCAGAAACGGTTCTTGCCCATTCAGTTGGGAGTTCAGTGACAAAAGCTTATATGCGAACGGATTTTTTAGAACAGCGACATGTTCTCTTGGAACAGTGGGCTTCATTTATAACAGGATAGAATTTTTACAATTACCTCTGCAGTGTTTTTTTTAGTTATTTTGACGAGAAATTTGATATGTCCAATTTTGTGAAAATAACAGTTTTAAATGTGTAAAGCTATTATTGATAGTCTCCATGAGACGAGCAAAATTAAGAAACCATTTTCTAAAGAATTTTGCGCGTCTCAGAGTATGTTTAGAGTCGGATATTTGGTTTTTGTGTAAAAATACTTACAAACGCATCCATAATACGTGAAAAATCAAGGGCTAATAAGAGTATAATGATTACAATCCATTTTGTATAACGTGACATCACTTTTATACTTTTGTAGGTCATGATAATTTCTTGAAGGATTTCTTTTTCTCCTTCTGTAAGCTCTGTATCGTCTTTTGTTTTTTTCTTAGCCATGTTTCCACCCACACACACGTTCGCCCTGCTTGTTATGCTTTAAGATATCTCTTGCTAAATTGGAACTGATGACGTTAACATCTTGCCTCTCTAAATAAATTGGCAACCAACCAACACAAGAGACATACTTATTTGTCCCGCAACCAACGAGAGAGAGCAGTACGCACATCAGTATCACTTTTCTGATTAACTTCATTTTCCACCTCCAGCCGTGTTGTTGCTGCTTTTAAGGTTTTTTCTGTTTGCTTTTGCTGTTCTGCCTTTTTTCCAAGGGTAAAAGCTTTTGCCAAAGCCATAAAAAAAGCGGCTAGAGCCGCGCCTATTAACAGCAGATTTCTTTTCATCCATAAGATCATAAACGGTGTTCCTGAAAACGTTTAGCAACAAAGAAAATGCCAGCACATGCGGCTAAAACCATAATGGTAGCAAATGCCCATTGCACTGGACCATTGCCTGCTAATAAGCCTCCAAGCCCTGAAAAAGAACCAATAACTGGTGCAAGAGCTTCAGCTTTAAAAAGTCCCGTTGGTGCTTGCGTTTCTACGGTTTGGTAGTTAGAGGAAACAAAAGCACCTTTCGCCCATAAGCCTGCTTCTGCTGCACGCCGGTGTGCGAGACCTTCAAGACGCTTTCCGCCTGCTTTGGTCCATTTCTGTAGCTCTGCAGGGACAGCTTCATATTCACCTTGATTGAGCTTTTTTAACAGTGTCGAGTTACAAAAGGCTGTTGTTCCTACATTATAGCAAAAGGAGACTAAAGCCGCGAATTGTTCATCTGTTAATGAAACTGTAACAGCGCGTTCAACAGCATTTTCAAATTGTCTTAAGTCTTGGCAAAGAAGTTCTTCTGCTTGCTTTTCAGTGATTGCCATGCCTTTATGAACAAAAGGTTTTCCAGCATTGTTTGTATGTCCATAACCTATTGTCCACACCCCAATGGCATCTTTATAGGCGTTTAAACGCAAACCTTCCCATTGTTTGATAAGTGCAAGTCCTTCTGATGATATTTTTCGCATATGCTTCTCCATAAAAAAAGCTCCGCAAAAAGCAGAGCTGGATTAAAAAAATTGACATCTTTCTCATTCGGAAAGATAGCTTGGTTAAGCTTCATGTCGCTTTTTCATTGGAACAAAAGAATGTATTTGACATTGTAATAATTGTATCTTATAAGTTACAAATGTTTACAGTATACAAAACAGAGCATTTTATAAAATGGCTAGATTCTTTAAAAGATGAGATTGCGCAAGCGCATATTGTTAAACGGATAGCAAGAATAGAAACGGGATTTCTTGGAAATGTAAAATTTTTCCGTGGAATTGGAGAGTTAAAAATACATCATGGTCCTGGCTATAGAATCTATTTTGTAAAACAAGGTAAACAAATCATTTTGTTATTAAATGCGGGTGATAAATCTACACAACAAAAAGATATCGAAAAAGCTCTTCAATTAGTAAAGGAAATGAAACATGGAAATTACTAAATTTGACACAAGTGAATATTTCAAGACACCTGAGACACAAAGGATTCTTTTAGAAGATGCTCTTGAAAGCAAAGATAGTAAGTATCTTGCCCATGCTCTTGGTATAATAGCGAAAAACCAAGGAATGAGTAAAATCGCCCAAAATACAGGGCTATCAAGAGAGTCTCTTTATCGTTCTTTAAGTGATAAAGGCGACCCACGGCTTTCTACTTTTCTCAGTGTTTTGAGTGCTTTAAATTTGCAGATTAGCTTAACGCCTATCCAAAATAATTGTAAGGAACAAGCAGCTTTAGAAGAAGCATCTTGACTACCTCCCCACCTTTAAAGATGGGGAAGGGAGGTATTTAAGCAATCTTTTAAATGAGGGGCTCTACATCTGGTTTATAACCTATCATGTATCCTCTTCGTCCATATGGATGACGCCTTCGCCTTCGTCGCATGCGTTAGGTGGGGCGTTTGGGTCAAGGGTATCATCTTTGTCTGGTGTGGTGTTTGCAACGTTTCCAGCTGTGTTTTCTTGGGCTTCATCAAAAAGCTCGCAATCTATTTTTGTAGTGTAACCACCCGTTTTATCAAGTTTGTGCTTAACACTTTTGATGCGCCATTCTGCTGGAATATAGGGGCGGAAAGGGGGCTCCTGAACAAGCTTTGCTTCTGCTTGTACAAAGGGATCACCACCAATATCACATGAGAAAGAAGATTTCCCACGAGATGATTTATTGCGATAAGCCGCAATGGCTGCAACAGCTTCTGATTGATTGTGGTAGGTATATTTGAGTTCATGAAACGGTGCGTTACCAACTTTGACTTCTTTTTTTTCACCAGTGCGGATGTCATGATAGTTTGCGATAACACCGCCTTTTTTCTCTTCTTCTTGCTCTTGATTTTCAGGTGTTTCTGCTGCTGTCTCTACTTTAGGCAAATTGGGGGCGTCACTTTCATCCATATGGATAACATCTTCGCCTTCTTCAATTTCCTCTGGCTCTCGTGCATCAGCGGCGGCTTTTTGATCATCTCCTGCATCTGTTGCTAAGCCGTTTGCTGCTCCTGCTTCATCACGCGCACTGTATTTAAAATCCCAAGAGGTACAGAGTTTTTCATGGATAATAATAACGGGGAGTGTTTCACCGGTGATGGCTTTGCCTTCCCCCCGTTTAGCCAAAACAAGCTTGCCATCAACGGGTTTTGCTACCGCATCATATCCTCCTGCAAGGCGTGCGGCAAAAGCCATATCGCTTTCAGCTGTTTGATCAATGTGACGCACAACAATTTTAGCAAGAGCAGGGTCAACTTTTGGTGTATAGCCATTGCGCTCTGCTATCTCTTGAACAATACTACCAAGGGTTTGTTGGTGGTAAGATTGGCTTTTGGGTGTTCTATAAGACGTGTTCATTGATGCGGCGCGTCCTGTCACGCTTAAGCTTTGTGGTGGGCTGCTTACAGAGATTTCATCAATCAGATAGGCTCCCATATCGCGATTTTTGCCCCCTTCATAGCCAAGTGTGACAGAAATGATTGTTCCGATGAGAGGAATATCGAGAAAGCCGTTATCACTGTCACGGGCGCGGTCATCAAGCTCTATAGTGATGCGGTTACTTTTGTCTTCTGCTTCATCGGTAATTTCAATCGATAAAACATAGTCCATCAGCATTCTTGTGATGTCCTCTCCATTTGCCAGAACCATGCAAAAAGGTTTCATGATTTGCTACCCCAAATTCTGATTACTGGTGTGGCTTTCGGATAGGGGAGGGTTGGTAAGAGTATCGTGATGCCTGCTTTTAAAATGGGTCCATAGTCTGCAAGCCCCAAATTCGCTGCATAGACGCGTTCAACAGCAAGGGCTTGTTGACCCTTTGCATAGTATCTCCAGCAAATGGCATCAACCATATCACCATCTTTGGTCATATAAAGATCACTCATAGGTCTTCACCATATTCTCTCAACTTTATTGTAAATTCTTGTTTTTTGGGGATGCCATTATGATGAAAAATGCTTTGTTTTTCCTCTACAGAAAGAATGACAAACTTACCTAAGATTTTGCCTTGACCAGTCACAAGAATGTGAGGTCCTTCATGTGCCATTTGCCGTAAATATTCGAGCTGTCTGTGACCACCTTTGAAATCTGGATAAATCACACCAGTTAAAGAAAATTCCGCATTTGCAACGGCAGGCAATTGAAGAGCTGCTTTGCTCCCCAATCGTCCTTGCTCTACCCATGGAACCCCATAAGACATATCAAGTGTTTGATAAGCTGCTGTTTCAATCGAAAAAATAAAACCACCCAAAGCTAACATCATGGTATTTAATCCGAAAGGCTAGAGGCTATGGCTAAACGTTGCTGTTTTGCATAGCGTTCAAGTGCTTGATTGACAGCGTCTCTGATTTCATCTTTAAGACCATTGGGGACGGAAATATTTAAATTTGAAATCATCACACGGGCATCTACTTCTATCGGCTTATGAACGGTAATGGGCTTGGGAGCTTTAAAGGCACCCACTTTTGCATTTGTAGCCTGCATTTGTCCTGTTTCGACTATGCCTGCATTAAAACCACTCTTGCGTTTTTCAGGTGGGGTATTTGTAACCACTGCTGTATCCAGCATTCTTTTTGCCTGTGTATTGGTTTCTTCGGTAAAGGTTTTAATGGTCTGCGTTGAAGTCTTGTCTATTGAAACATTAAACCCTAACTTTTCTTTCACCCAATTAGGCATCCAACTGGTTAATTTCTTCATCATATTGCCAAAACCGTTATACAGATCATCCCATTTGCTTTTGATGCCCTCCCAAAGCCCATTAATAAGATTGGAGCCTATTTCCATTAAATCGACACCAAACAGCCATTCAATGAGTTCATTGATTTTTTTCGAAATCCAAGAAAGTGGTGAAAAGTTTTTAAAGAACGTCAAGAGGTTATTGAAAACATTACTACATAAGCTGTAAAAAGAATCCCATAGCTTGCTTATAAAGCTTATGACTGTATCCCAATGTTTGTAGAGCAGATATCCAGCAGCAACAAGAGCTGCAATGCCGCCAATTATCCAGCCAATAGGTGTGGTCATGATAGCAACACCAAGCGATATAAAAGCAGAACTAACGGCAGTTATTGCCGAAATCAGTGTACCTACAAGAGTTAAAGCAAGACTGGCAACTGCGGAAGCAGCTGAGGCTAATGCTGAAAGCAGTGATCTTCCCAGAGTTGCGGAAAATCTAATAAAAGCTTTATCTGCTGTGATTATTTTTGAGAGCAGGGATTTTCCAAGTTTTACAGCCAGATCGGTAATTTTAGAACCAACAGAAGTGAAGGCTGAAAGCACTGGTCCTGAAAGAGCGAAAGCAAGCCTGATAAAAACTGCGCTTACTATGGTTAGTGATGTAAGTAGCCAGCCATTGATTTTGTCCCAATTTTTGTAGAGCAAATATCCAGCGCCTACAAGAGCTGCGATGCCGCCAATTAGCCATCCTATGGGCGTTGTCATTATAGTATAGCCAAGTGTGACAAACGCTGCTCCCGCTGCGGCTAATGCGGCAATGAGTGGACCAAAAATGAATGAACCAAGAGCTACAAGCCCCACCTTGAAAAGGGTTATTTCACCAATCAGAGGTTCTAGCCATTGGAACCAGCCTTTAATCCTCTCTGTGAGATCACTGATGCCTTTTCTTAAATCAGAGGTAGGATTAAGCAAATCATTAAAGACTTTTCTTAAGGTTTTCGCCCAGCTCGCAACGGTTGTTTGGATGAGGTCACGGTTTTCATCAATCAACTTTGAAAAACCGTCAACCATATCATTGATCACGGGCATAAAACGGGCGCCAATAAAGCTCGCGATACCGCCTATTTTTTTCTTAAAAGCACCAAGCTTGTCACTCAAATCTGCGGCATAGCGTGCGACATCGGCACCTATCAGCCATTTTCCTTTCCGCGCCTTTGCAAACAGCTCTTTAATGGGTGCCATGCCTTGTGCAAGCATGGTCGCCATTTCTTTACCATCGCCCCCAAACAGCAGAGCGGCAATATGCTGTCTTTGTGCTTGGCTTTTCATCTTACTCATCTTGTCGGTAATTTCTTCTAACAAGACAGAAGTGGATTTGAGTTTTCCAGAAGTGTTTTTGACAGAAATGCCAAGTGCTTCAAAGCCCATCATGCCTCTTTTTTGTCCGGCATATGCTTGTGCTGAACGCCTATTTAAAACCGCTAAGGATTGTTGAAAAAGTTCGGCAGAAGTGCCTGAATTATCGGCTGCATCACCCCATAATTGAAGTGATGCAACACTCATATTTAAATGGTGTGATGCGTGATAAAGACTATCGCCCAGATGCATGGTTTTCATGGTGAGGGCGGTCACACTTGCCACAAGACCCCCACCAGCAAGTCCTAAGACACCAGTAAAGACTGAAGCACGACTTGCCGCCACTCCAAGAGCACTTTGAACGCCATGAAGGCTTTTTGTCATGTTTTTGACAGCAGCAGAAAAGCGGGGAATACCCAAACTATGTGAGAGTGTTTTTGACAATGTATCGAATTTCTTTTGTACACGTTTAAGAGGCGCGGTGAGTTTATCTTCAAGAGACAATTTCACCTTTGCATCAGCAACTTTTTCACTCATTTTGTTTTACACCTTTCTGCTGCTTGTTTTCGCCAGAATATGAGTTCTTGTAGTTCCATTTCCATCATGTCTGAAAGGGACCAATGGAACACAATGGCAATATCGGCTATGAGTTTAGCGGCGGTTTCCCAGTCGAGGTATCCCGCCGTTTGATAAAAGACTCCAAAATCTCTCCAATGCTTGACAAATCATTGATGTCGAGTTCGCTGATAGCCTCATGCGGCCATTCAGAAAGACGTGCGATCATAGCAATTGTTTGCTCTACGCCTTCTTTTTTGTCGATTGCTTGCAAATCTTTTGTTTTGGGGCGCCGTAAGGTAATTGTGGTGTGCTCTTTTCCTTCAAAGGCAATGGGTATCAATAATTTATGTGTAATGCTTGTTTGGACGGTCATTTTTATAATCCTATATTGTTTTTATGGTCTGCGAGTTGATTGACGCCATTGAATTTTCTCACCAAGTTGAGGACATCTATCTCAACGATTTCAACGTCCTTCTGGACATATTTGAAATATTGCAATGTGAATGTTGCTGTAGAAGTTGCTTTGCTGCCCGGTTGCCATTCTGCCATTTCAAAGCCTTTGCATAGTCCTCTCATGGTCATGACAACACCTTCTGCTGGTGTGCCTTGCGCTTGCATTGAACTTCGTAATGAGATATCGACATCCGTGCGCCCCAACAGTGCCATCAATTCTGGAGAGCAATCAGAAATGGTCATGCTAAGTGTGAGGGTTTCAAGACCAAGGTCAACTTCAATAGAGCTATCCATGCCTCCACCACGATAACTTTCAACAACCAAACTCAAATTCGGTAATGTTACGCTTTCACATTTTGCTTGATAGGGAATGCCGTCGACAAAAATGTTAAAATATTTCAAAACTCTTGGTAAAACGGGGATAGCCATTAAAAAATCTCCTCTAGGTAATCATTGATGATTTGTGAACGGAACGTGATGTGTTCTGCGGGTGTTGTGGGGGTAAATTCGACATTGAAATAGACTCTGCCGCCTTCAATGGCGCTTGCTGTGTTAAGCTCTAGATCAGGTGTACAGCGTCCACCAAGAATGGCGCCTTGTGCTTTCAAATCACGCAAATAGGCATTGACGCTTTCACTGACATCATTCATGTAGGTCTTTTTGATATTGCGGTCGACAGCCCATAGATGCCCGCGCAAAATGGCGTCATTAATCATATCTGCGGTTCTCACCACCGATAAGAAAGCAAACTTTGTATCACTTGAAAGGGTGCGATTACCCCAAAGACGATAACCGTTTTCGCGGATAATTGTTGTGATGTTTTGTTCGTTAAGAAGGTTGGCGCGGCTGGATCTGTCCCCAATGGAAAAATCAATGGGGCGCGCAGTTCCAACAATGCCATTTATCACTTTGTTTGAAGGAGAATGCCAAAAACCATGTGTAAAATCAGTTTTAGCAATGACACCAGCAACCGCTGCACTTGATGGCTGTTCTATAGTTTTTCCATCACGATTCACCTTTACAAATGGATCAATAAGAATGGCGCGTTTTGAATCAAAATCTTTTGCTGTGCTAAGGGCTGCTTCATCTGTGCTATTTGGTGCATCAAGCACCACAATCGCACGCAAACGCTCGGCAATGCCAATCAATTCTGCTGCTACGGGGTTGGCAGTTGCACCAGTTCCATTCTCTTCAATATTCACACTGGAAGGGCGTTGATGTGTAAAGCCTGGCGCAATCAGAATGCGTGGTGTTTGTCCTACAATGGATTGTGCTCCAATGAAAGCATGAACACCTTCATAAGCACCATTTGCGTTTACACCACCCAGAATATTGGTGAGTGTTGCATTTTCGTTGTCACCCTCGTTCACGCGTACGACAACGACAATTGCTCCTACTTGTTTAAAAATAAGATCAAGGGCATTGGGTAAAGTGCCGCGTCGTTTGCCTGTTCTATCGAGTTTTGCAGCTTGTGAAAGAGAGCCTGCTACCAAAACCGGTGTGTTGAGAGGGAATGCTCGGTCATCGGCATCGGGTGCTGTGCCAACAATTCCGATAACTGCAGATTGAACCGCGCGAAGAGGTCGGGTGCCGTCGTCGACCTCGTCAACTTCAACACCGTGTAGAAAACCTGTTGCCATACTTTATGCTCCTTTAAATGAGGGGTGAATGAAAATGAATGGGAAAAATGAGGGTTGGATTTGAAATCGCACCCTTTAAAACAGCAAATCATAAGGATTTTGGTTCACTCGCATTTCAAATGCGAGTGAATAGTAAAGGGTAGCATTTCAAATGCGATCCTTTGAAAACAACAATATGTGAAATAATTTTTTAAAAGCATATTGACACTAATAAACCCTCATGTTAATCGAATCACAAGTGCTAGAAACACTAAACCATTAGCGGATAGGTCACGTAAGATCTCTCCCATGCATTTAAAATACTGATTGTCTTTTATGCTATTATTGGCATATAACGATTTTGTCGGGTGTAGCTATGCTATACAATACCTTCTCACGAAGGGAAGACATAGCGACGGACTAATGGCCGTGTTTCTAACGCCCGGCACCCTTGGGGGTGTCAATAGAGACATTAAAACCATTAGGAGTTCATCATGAACAATTTAGTGACGATCAACAATGCTGGTATTGCTGTTACAACTTCTTTAAAAATTGCAGAGGGTGTGGGTAATACGCATAAAACAGTTATACAGTTAGTACGCAATAATCGTAAGGATTTTGAAGAGTTTGGTTCACTTGGATTTGAAATCCAAGTGAGTAAAAGAGACGGTAAAGGTGGTCAAAAGAGAGAAGTTGCTATTCTCAATGAACCACAAGCCACTCTACTCATGACCTATATGCGTAACAATGATACGGTGCGTGCATTCAAAAAAGCACTCGTTAAAGCTTTCTATGATTTAAAAAACCAGTTAATTGATAATGACCGTGATACACGTTTTGATTTTCCAAGCAACTGGGATGAGATGGGAGCTACTGAAAAAGCTGTTTACATTTATGGACCGCTTCACATGCATCTTGTGAAAGCCTTTACATTAGCAGAAGAGAGCAAACATTACAAAACGCTTGTTGAAGAAGCTAAGCGGGTTTTAGCAAATCCGATTGCAAAAGTAGCTTAGACCTACAATATAATTTTATCTCCTCGTCTTTTAGGCGGGGAGGTGGTTAATGCCGTAAAATATCTTTACATAATACGTATTATACGTATAATATGTATGATACATTAAAGATAGGATGTGCATATGAAAAAATATAGTTTTACAGATGTAAACCGTGGTGCTGGCGATATTTTAGACGAGGCTATGTCTACACCTGTAGCTTTAACAAAGCGAGGGCGTGAAAAAATCATTATGCTTCCTGTTGATTTATATCATGAATTAATAAAAGCGCGTTCTTGCGCACAATCTTTTGTTTACGCAGATGCACCGCAAAATATATTAGATGATTTAGATCGTGGTTTAGATGACATTTTGAATAGTGATGAACATGTTTAAAGCGGGGGATGTTGTTCAATATTATTATTTATGGCACGAACAAGCGCAAAAAGGTGAACATTCAGGACGTAAAGCGCGTCCTTCCTGTGTTATGGTTAAAACTGAAAGCCATTTCTTTTTGTTTCCTATCACTTCTCAAGAGCCTATTAATTTACAATATAGCTTAAAAGTACCTGAGATAGAATGTAGACGTGCGGGGTTGCAAAAGCAATCTTGGGTGCGTGTTGATGAATTTAATGTTGTTCCTTGCGAATCTTTGTTTGACTTTGAAGATTTAAAACCACAAGGGCGTTTTAGCCTCGCTTTCGTGCGTAAAATTGCACTTAAAATTAAAGAAGTTAAAGCAATAAAACCACTTGGAAAAGTCTCTAGAGACTGAGTGATACAATTAAACAGCGTGGAGTGTTGGAATTTTGCTAACATCTGTTTCACGTTCAGCATGCCACGCATCATAATTGGCTTGCATGCGTAACCATATGGCAGCTCCATTCCCAAACATTTTGCCAAGACAAGCCGAAAGAGAAGGAGATATAGGCTTTTCGGCATTTAGAATATCATAGAGATGTTGACGTGATATACCAAGCATCTGCGCAATTTCTGATTTTGTTTTGCCTGTTGCTGGAATAATATCTGCTAAAACTTCTCCTGGATGAGTAGGACAGCGGTTTTTATCTCTTTGTGCAGGAATGTCATCCATAACTGTATCCTTTCTTAATAAAGTGAATACGAAGTTTAAATTCTATTTTCCTCTTGCTCTCCAAATCAATGAAGAGAGAATAACAACCATCACCATGCTCCATAAGACTGACACTGTCAGTCAAAAAGCT
>NZ_JBHIRS010000025.1:0-11795 GCF_042197365.1 Bartonella sp. AA168HLJHH
CTCTGTGACCAAAAAAGTGACACCCAAAAACTGCTTTATTTTAACTGCTGAAGATCTCTCCCCCACATTTATATAAAAAGACCTTTAACCAAAACTGTTTAGCCCGTCAATGGTTAATACATCAATATCCCCAGTTTAATGCTACAATATATTTATCAATAATTAGAGATAAATTCACTCTCCAGCTCCTCTAAGCCACTCAACACGCATATAAACGAGACATCATCCTATCAAGCACATCCTGTCGTCAAAAACCATCATAGAAAACAATAAGAAATCTCTTTTAAAACTTTCTACTCAAATAGGCAAAACTCTCTGTACAGCGCATTAAGCAACCTTTCTCCAAAGATAATGATCTAAACAGAAGAGTTTTGTCCAGTGCTGTCAGTGTTGTCAGTTCTTTTTAGAGCCTATATTATTTTTTTAAATGAGAGAAAATTAAAAACATTATATTTCAATATGTTAGTATTTTAATGATACAACCTATATCGACAATACAACCTTAAATACAATCCATAATATATATTTGTCAGTTTGTGTCAGTAAATTAAACTGACAAAATAGACTATTTTAGTGACTCATAAAACCTATCAAAATAATTATTATGATATTTTAAAGCACATAGTGCATTTGTCTTTTTTCCATAAAATAAACAGCAAATTTCACTACTTTGCTGATCTTATCCTATGCCATGGGCTGTGGATAAGTACCTTTAAAAACCCTTTTGAAAAAAATTTATCCGTTTTTTCGCATTTTTCTGCATTTTTTTCACCATTTACTCAAAATGGATTTAATAAGCTTCATTTTGATTCTTTTGAAGAGAATTAATCAATAGAATATATTGTCATGGAGTTTATTCTTTATGCTTCGCCCTCATCATTCTGATAATGAACACGTCACTTTACGCTCTCTCTTAGAATATTATCGTCAACAAGCAAAATCACCCCGTGAATTGGGAACGCTGTTTGAAAATCTTGTCATGGCTTATCTTATGCATGACCCTCTCCATTTTGGACGATATGAAACGGTTGAGAGCTATTATGAATGGGCAACAGAGCGTGAAGGTTGGAATAAAAATGATATCGGCATTGATCTGGTGGCAAAGCTTCGCAATCAAGAGGGATATGTGGCTATTCAATGTAAGTTTTATAAAGCTGACCATCAGATCAGTAAAAAAGATATTGATAGCTTTATCGCTGCCTCTGGAAAAGACATCTTTAAATATCGTCTTCTCGTTGATACCACAGAAGTGGAATTAAGTGACAATGTGAATGCCATGATTAAAGGACAAGCGATACCCGTTTATCGTATTGACCTTCGTCATATGGAAAACAGTCGGATAGATTGGCAAATATTTGCAACAAAACAAGAAGTTCTTCTGAAATCAACAAAAGAGCCTCGTCCACATCAAGAAGAAGCCATCAAGAAAGTCTGTGAAGGGTTAAAAGAAGCAGACCGTGGTAAGCTGATTATGGCATGTGGAACGGGCAAGACTTTCACCAGTTTAAAGATAGCAGAAACCATAGCAGGAACAGGCAAGCGTGTGTTGTTTCTGGTGCCCTCGCTTGCTTTAGTCTCGCAAACGATCCGTGAATGGACAGCCGATGCACAAGTCCCGTTGCGTTCTTTTGCGGTGTGTTCGGATACAAAAGTAGGCAAGCGTCGTAAAAACCAAGATGATATTGTTGGCATGGAAACATCAGATCTTGTGCTCCCTGCTACCACGGATGCCCAAGCCCTTGCCAAAGAAGCGCGTGAAAACCTAACAGATGCAATGACGGTTATCTTTTCAACTTACCATTCTATCCAAGTGCTTTCGGATGCACAAAAAGACCATGGGTTACCTGAATTTGATCTGATCATTTGTGATGAAGCCCATAGAACAACTGGTGTTGTGTTGGGAACAGAAAAGCATGAATCTGAATTTATCAAGGTTCATGACAATAGCATTATTCGAGGCAAAAAACGCCTCTACATGACAGCAACCCCAAAGATCTTTAGTGACAAGCTGAAAAAGAATGCTTTCTTATCCAATAACGTTTTGGTATCCATGGATAATGAAAAACTCTATGGCAAACAACTTTATACTTACAACTTTTCACGTGCTTTAGAGGATAAGCTGTTAGCACCTTGTAAAGTTATCATATTAGTTGTCAACGAAGAAGAAGTAAGCCAATCCATTCAACATCTGATAACCGATAAGAATTATGAACTTATTCTCGACGATAGGACCAAGATTAATGGCTGTTATAGAGCCCTTACCAAAATGGATCTGAAACTTGATCTTAAAGATGACCCCAAACCCATGCGTAGAGCTTTAGCTTTTTGCAAAGATATTGAGACTTCTAAACGCATATGCAAGAGATTCAAAAAAGAAAAAGTGCAAGAATCTTTGCGCGCTCTTCATAAAAACTATAAAGATACTCCTCCTCTTAACTGTACCCTTGCCCATATCGATGGAACCTTTAGTGCTAAAGAGCGTACAAAACAACTTGAATGGTTAAAGGAAGATGCGGGGGAAAATACTTGTCGTGTACTTACCAATGTACGCTGTCTTTCTGAAGGTGTTGATGTACCCGCTCTTGATGCTGTTCTATTTTTACACCCGCGCAAAAGTCAAATTGAGATTATTCAAGCAATAGGACGTGTAATGCGTCGAGCAGAGGGTAAAAAAAGAGGCTATATCATTCTACCCGTTGGGATACCCGCTGATATTCCGCCGGAAATAGCCTTAGAAAACAACCAAAAGTATAATGTCATCTGGCAAGTTCTCAATGCTTTACGTGCTCATGATGATAACTTTAATAAAATAATTCACCATATGCACAAAAAACAAGACGTAAGCGATGCTCTTGAAATTGTTGCTGCTTCTCAAGAACTTGCGTTAGAAGATACGACCACGGTTATTGATGATTTACCTATACGCTCAAAATTAGAGTATTCAGGACTTAATATTGGGTTAGCAACTTATGAATCCTCTCACACATGTGAAGAACAAGGAGAACTCCCCCTTTTTTCTAAATGTAAAGATGTCATTAGAACTGCTATTGTTAATAGATTTTACGACCCTAGCTATTGGAAAAAATGGGCAATAAATGTTGGTGATCTTGCTCAAACTCATATCACACGCTTAACTGAGGTTTTGACGAAATCAGAAACTGAAACACGGCGTGTGTTTAATGATTTTATGACCGAATTACGTAGTAATTTAAATACAACTATCTCCGAACAAAATGCGATTGAAATGCTTGCGCAACATCTTGTGACGCGTCCAGTCTTTAATGCTTTATTTGAGGGGCATCAGTTTGTTCAAGAGAATCCCGTATCTTGTGCTTTACAACGTGTACTCAATGTCCTTGATAAAGTTACCCCTAAAGAAGAATCTCAAGATCTCAAAAATATTTCTAAGAGTGTACAATTTTACACGCGTGGAATTACCACTCTTGAAGCACAACAAAGTTTAATTGTAGAGCTTTATAATGAATTTTTCCGTTATGCTTTTCCGCGTACAGTAGAAAAATTAGGCATTGTTTATACTCCCATTGAGGTTGTTGATTTTATCATTCATTCTGTTGATGATGTGTTGCGTCATGAATTTGGAAAAAGTCTAGGATCACGTGGTGTTTCTATTCTTGACCCTTTTACGGGTACTGGGACCTTTATCACACGGCTATTACAATCCAATCTCATCAAACCAGAGGATATGGAATATAAATACCGTTATGATATCCACGCAAATGAGATTGTCTTGCTAGCCTATTACATAGCAGCCATTAATATCGAAGCAACCTATCATGGTCTTATGAAAGGAAATTATATCCCTTTCAAGCATATTGGTTTGACTGATACGTTTCGAATGATTGAAGAAAAAAATTTGATGGAAGGTATTCTCAAAGAAAACAGTGAATATTTAGAGCATCAGAAAAATTTGACTATCGAAGTTATCTTCGGCAACCCGCCTTATTCAACTGGTCAAAAAAGTGCTAATGATAATGCGAAGAATACCCCTTATCCCATATTAGATAATCGTATCAGTGAAACTTATGCTGCTCAATCTGAATCAATCAATATGCAAGCACTTTATGATAGCTATATACGAGCAATTCGATGGGCTAGTGACCGTATAAAAGATTGTGGTATTATTGGTTTTGTGACAAACGCAGGGTTTATTAATGCATGTTCTTTAAATGGTTTAAGAAAATGCCTCGTTAAGGAATTTAGCAGCCTTTATATTTTCCATTTACGGGGTAATCAACGAACCTCTGGAGAACTTTCGCGAAAAGAAGGTGGTAAGATTTTTGGTTCTGGATCACGGGCTCCCATAGCTATCTCTATTCTCATAAAAAATCCAGAATCTCAACAGCGTGGGAAAATATATTTCCGTGATATTGGAGATTATCTCACAAGAGAAAAAAAGCTTAAGACAATTAAAAAATTTGGTAGCATTGATGGTATTACACAGAGCAAACAAGGTTGGCAAATAATTATACCAGATAAGCATAATGATTGGCTTGGTCAACGTGATGACAGTTTCAAGACATTCCTAGCTTTAGGTGATAAGAAACCTCATAGTAAAAAACTGTTTGAGATTTATTCTTGTGGTCTAAAAACCAATCGTGATGCTTGGGCATACAATGCAAGCAATGAAACTCTCGCGAAAAATATGAGTAATATGATTACTTTCTACAATAGTGAAGTGGAGCGTTTTAATGGTGTTTATACACATAGTGACGGTAAAACAGGTACTAAAACTGTAGACAATTTTGTTAATGCCGATGAAAGTAAAATTAGTTGGAGTATTAATCTTAAGAAACATTTAACTAAAGGAAAGATTTTTGAATTTGAAGATACATGCCTTATTCAAAGTTTATATCGTCCTTTTACACAACAATGGCTCTATTATAATCGTGCCTTTAATGAAATGGTTGCTCAAATTCCATGTATATTCCCGATGGAACAAGCGGTTGAAAATAGAGTAATACAAGTGACAGGCGTAGGTGCAATGAAAGGTTTTTCTGTACTAATGAGTAAGGATTTACCTAATTTTGATTCAATAGAAAAAAGTCAATGCTTTCCAAGATATATTTACGAAGATACTACGGTCTCAAAAAGTAAAAGTGAGAAACAATCCCATTTATTTACAGAAGAAAGTAAAACAGCTGGTTTACAGAAGCGTGATGCCATTACGGATGAGGGATTAGCACATTTTAAAGCTGCTTATCCTAATGAAGCCATAACAAAAGATGATCTATTCTATTATGTTTACGGTCTACTTCATTCGGAAGATTATCGCACCCGTTATGCTGATAACCTCTCTAAAGAACTGCCTCGTATCCCTTGTGTAAAGAGTGCTGATGACTTTTGGAAGTTTGTAACCGCAGGGCGTGAACTGGGGCATTTGCACATAAACTATGAAACTGTAGAGCCGTATTCAGTAACCTTTAAAAAAGGTAATCCAAAACAAACAGAGATCTATAATCCCGAAAAATTTTATTATGTGACTGAAATGAAATTCGCAAAAGCAGGTAAAGAGAAAGATAAATCAACGGTTATTTATAACAGCAATATCATTATGACAGATATCCCTCTTGAAGTTTATGAGTATATCGTCAATGGCAAGCCCGCTCTTGAATGGGTTATGGAGCGTCAATGTGTAAAGACTGATAAAAAGAGTGGTATTGTGAATGATGCCAATCGCTATGCTGTTGAAACCGTTGGCAACCCTGCTTACCCATTGGAGTTGTTTCAAAGGGTTATTACGGTAAGTTTAGAAACCATGAAAATCGTTAAGAACTTACCCAAATTGGTATTAAGAGAAACTGAATAACTTATAAAGATGCTCATATAATGGGTATGATAAACGCATAAGGGGTATAGAGCTTATAACTATAATCTATACCTCTTTTGTTAAGTTGATTAGATACAATCCTAATATGCGTTATTCTAAAAATAAGGCTTTGTACTTTTAAACACTCTTATTGGGATTGCTTTAAGACTTTTAAGAAACCCACTCTTTAATAGAATTAGATTTTTTTACATTGCCTTTAAAAGATTATACCGTAATCTAAAATGATAGCTTTATTAACATCGACCTTGTGGCTAAAATTCGTGATTATGCTGCTATTTTCCTAACTCTACTTTGGGACTATAAGCCCCTCTTTGGCTAGTTTTTCAACAGTTGTTTCAGCAACGCTTACTATGAGATTAGAAAATGATGCAAAAGCATTTCCATCGCTATAGCCTTTTGCTAGCCATATGGTTTCTTTGTTTTTTGTATGGTGAATAAGATAAACACTAACACTTATGGCGGGCTTACTAATATTATATCCACCGGTCACATAACCTGGTGTCGTCTCAGTTTTTATGGTAGCAAAGTTTCCAAATCCCGAAATAGTACTTGTAGAGGTTCCCGGATGATATGTTGGCGGGATATACGTCTGTGATATAGCACGATTATCAACGCTAACTATTAGGAGTGCATCTGCGCCTTTATTTGTTATAATTTCCTCTTTCTCGTTATAGGAATAATTACGAGTTGGAGGGAAAAGTTCTAATCCTCTCAATATCTGTACATTGTATTTAACGAGGGATTTCTCAAAGGTGTCTTCAAGTTCTTTTTGCTCAGAAATAGACATGCCAACACCTCCTATGACCACCTTTTTCGTTTGAAATCGTCCCTTGTAGTTTGGATCAACAATTCCGTTCAAATGTGTTATAGGACCACAAGCTGTGAGTATTAACAAACAAAGTAAAATAAAAAACTTCATCATCATAAACCTTTGATTAATGCAAAAGTCTAATAATGTATTTATAATTCAAATTAAAGATACGATTTGAATTTTTAAATAATTTTTTTAGATTGTTTTGCAAAATTTATGAAATCCACTCTTAAAGTGAATTAGATTTTTTTACATTGCCTTTAAGAGATTATACCGTAATCTAAAATGAGTGCTTTATTGTTATCAAAAGCTTTGTTTAAAGAGAGTTATGTATATTCATTTTGCTTATAGGTTTTGAAGGTGTAAAAACCGTCAAAACCCCCTCAAAACGTATATTATTAGTTGAATTTATAGGTTGTGTTATCAATATGGGTTGTTTTTTAAAGGTCTGTAAAATCTTAACATATTGAAAAATAACGTTTTTACTTTTTATCGTTTTTTTACATAATAGCAGCAACCCTCAAAACTCAAAACCCCTTCAAAACTCATAACCATAATGATTTTGATAGCATTTCATATGAGTTACAAGCTATCTTTTGAAAGGCTTTAAAGGGTCATACGCTTTTCATAAGACACGTTTTAATGACTCACTAAAATGATCACTTTTGTCAGTTCAATTTACTGACACATAACTGACAGGTTTTAATCAATTCACATCATTGGTTATCTTTCAAGATTGTACTCTTGATATGGGTTATGTTTTAAAGATATTAAACTATTGAAATATAATGTTTTTAATTTTTACTCATAAAAAAATAATAGAGGGTCTTAAAAGGAACTGACAACACTGACACGGTCTATTAAAAGAGATTTTGCTCATCTCTATAATTATCAGTTTCTATTGAGATGTTTTCATAACAGTCTATAAATCGTAATTATCCTATTTATCGTTTCTCTTATGAAAATGAAAAATGATGCGGTGGCTATAAAGCATATAACAGCTATAGAGAATGCATAAAAACAGCAAGGTTTTATAATCATAATGCAAATGAATGCATTGGTTATAAAGACCATCTCTATAAAAAGCTGTTAAGTTGCAAATATGTTACAAACAAAATTCACAAAAAATTTAAAATTCATTTAGTGACAAAATTGATAGGTTATAAAGTTTAAAATACGCATCATGAGAGCGTTTCTAAATATTATAAATGTATAGATTCAGAAAATAACGCAATCATTTAAGAAAGCCAATAATATAGCTTTAAAAGCATATAAATATAAAAGAAGCAATTAATAGGCATAAGACATTATCAACACACAACGTATTTAAAAAATAAGAAAAAATATCAAAAAAGATAAAATATTATTTGACAATAAATACGTATTTTGTTATATAAATAATCAAGTGCTTAACAACACTAAACAAACAGCGGGTAGATTACGAAACAATCTTTCCCATCTTTTAAAATACTGACTGTCTTTTATGTTATGATTAGCATATAATGATTTTGTCGGGTGTGGTTACACCATACAATACTCTTTATGAGAAAAGTGTAACGACGGACTGTTTGCCGTGTTTGTTAGCACCCGGCGCCCTTCTGGGCTGTCAATAACAATATTATTCAAACAGGTTTTAATTATGACAAATATATCAAACAACACCCCCGTTATCTCTTCCATTTCAAATGAAACTGCATCTGTTAATAAACAACAGCCTGCAAAAAAATACGAATTTACAGGAGAGACAATAGAGGTTGGTGATTATACTCTTTATCGCATTCGGGCTTTAAGGGATTTTGCTAATATAAAAGCTGGTGATTTAGGCGGCTTTATACATAAGGTTGCAAATTTAGCTCATAATGGTGATTGTTGGGTCGGTGGCAATGCCATGGTTTATGGTGATGCTCGTATTTACGATAATGCCCATGTTTCGGATAATGCAAAAATTACTGGATCTGCAAAAATTTATGACACTATTTATGGCAAGTTTCTTGATAAAACTAGAATTTATGGCAATGCTGAGGTTTATGATAAAGCGCGTGTTTTAGGAACCTCTCAGGTTTATGATAATGCCCATGTTTATGAAAATGCTATAGTTTTTGATAATGCTAGGGTTTGCGATAATGCCCATGTTTGTGGCGCTGCTATGGTCAATAGAGAAGCCAAGGTTTATGGGAATGCTATAGTGACTGGTTATGCCCATGTTTATGATAGGAGCTGCGTTTATGACAATGCCAAGGTTTATGGCAAGGTTTATGGTGGTGCTTGGGTTTCCAATAATGCTTTAATTTCTGATAATGCTGAGGTTTATGATGATGCTCGCATTTATGACAATGCAAAAATTTATGGCAAGGTCCATGGTGATGCTCATGTCTATGGCAATGCCAAGGTAATTGGCTATACTGAGATTGGTGGTGATACCAAAATTGGTGGCAATTATAAAGAACCCGTTATCACTGCTGATATTGTTTTTACAACTGTGTAAATGACGCGCGGGCGCGGCGGGGGCGCCCCTCTTTAAACATTTCATTCTAAAATTCAAATCTATTTATAAAGGAATTGTGCTATGCAAAAAAAGTTTGCACTCACAAATGAGACACGTGTATTTAATAATCAAACTCTTTATCGCATTAAAGCTTTAAGGGATTTTGACGATGTTAAGGCTGGTGCCTTGGGTGGTTTTATTGAAAATGAAAGTAACCTCTCTCATGATGGCAATTGCTGGGTTTACGATAATGCTCTTGTTTTAAATCCTGCCCATATTTATGAAAATGCCAAGGTTTTTAATAAAGCTATTATAATGGGTAATGTTTATGGCAATGCCCATGTATGTGACAGTGCCCGCGTTTATGCAAATGCTCATGTTTATGACAATGCGCATCTTTCTTATAATGCTTGGGTTTATCATCAGGCGCGGGTTTATGGCAATGCAAAATTATCAGGGAGCGCTCGTATTCATGGCAATGCTGAGGTTTATGATCATGCTGTTATCAGTGGCGCTGCTAAAATTTATGGCAAGGTTTATGGGAATGCTAGCGTGGGCTGTCATACTGATGTTTATGGCTCTGTTTATGGTAATGCGAAAATCTCTGGTTATTTCGTGATTAGAGGTAATGTATATGGCAATGCAAGATTAAAAAGAGATAGTGATTTATATTGGGTTCCCATAAATTGTGAGGTTTATGAAAACGATACCGTTGTAAAGATTATTGAAAATAACGCTGCGTAAATAATGCGCGGGCGCGGCGGGGGCGCCTGCTTTCCAACCCAATTTTTCCATTTCAAATTTTATCAAACGTTTATCACATTAGATTGTGAGGGGATCTCTATGTGTAAAAAATATGAATTAACCAATCAAATCAAACAAATTAAAGAGAGACTTACTAAGCAAATTATAAACCTTTATCGCATTCGGGCTTTAAGAGATTTTGATGATGTTAAGGCTGGCGATTTAGGTGGCTATATCGAAAATGAAGGGAACTTATCTCATTATGGCAATTGCTGGGTCTATGATGAGGCTTGTGTCTATGGCTATGCTCATGTTTCTGATCATGCTAAAGTACGTCATTTGTCTCATGTGCGGGGGCGTGTCTATGGGAATGCTGAGGTCTATGGAAAGGCTTTAATCACTCGATATGCTAAAGTTTATGACCATGCTTGTGTTTATGGAAGTGCTCATGTGGCTGGCAATATCTATGGCAATGCTCATGTCTGTGATCACGCCCGCGTTTATAGCAACTCCCATATTTATCAACATGCGCGCGTTTCTCATGATGTTTTTGTTTATGATCATGCTAGAATCTATGGTCATTCAAAGGTTTCTGGCTCTGCTTGTATTTACAACAGTGCAAAAATTTATGGACAGGCTGCTATCAAAGGCTTTGCAAAGATTTATGGCAAGGTTTACGGCTCTGCTCTTGTGAGTGGGCGTGCTGCGGTTTATGGCTCTGTTTATGGGAATGCAAAAATCTCTGGTTCTGTAAAGGTCTATGGTCGTGCCTATGGAAAAGCAAAAATAGATAAACAAAGCAATGTAAAATCAGTTGCTCAAAATTATGAGGTTTATGAAAGCGATAACGTTGTTAAGATTGATAAATAGCATAAATAACAGGCATGGAAGTGCCTTCTTTATGGTTATAAACCCATCATAAAAGAGAGAATGCAAAAAAAGCCGTGTCAAGTGATTATGACGCGGCTTTCAAATGTCTACCCTTATGAATCATTTCAAATGGAGTTATGAACGCATATATACAAAACGTATTATATTACAAGCGCTCTATTCAAGATATGAAAACTTATCAAGAGAAATGTATGATGTGTATGATCTTTAATCACTCATTTGAATGAGAGAGCCTATAAAACGCTTGTTATGGCTATCAAACGTATTAATCATAACTCCTCCTTTGTGAGGTAGTCATTTGAAATAAAGCACATGATCAAAATGCTTCTTTTAAAACGTTTCAATATACTGACTTTAAAATTGAGTTGAGTAAATTGAAATAACTTACATTCTAAAATCAAAACCTATCAAACAAATCAAAATACTTGGTAGCTTTAACAAAACCCGTTTTTTACAGTTGCAAACGTTGGCTTTTAAAACAAGCTCTCATAAAGACAATAAACAACCGCTTTTATCAAACGCAAGGCTTTAGAAACTGTTATAAACATCTGTTTCAAACGTTTAAACAGTATTTAGAAAGGCTTTCATAAGTTTCTTTTAAACATAACTTTTTTGCAAATTAATCGCTCTATATTTGTGCTCTGTACTTTTAAATGGTAACTTTTAAAACGTTTTTTAGTAGCATATCTAAGGTAAAATAGTATTTTACTACTGTGGTATTAGTTTTGTGGAAGCGAATAATTCCGTTCTTAAAAACTAGTCTGCAATCTATTCATTAAAAGGCTTTTCATTTCATAAGATATAAAATACCTCTTTATCGTTTTTTTAACTTTTAGTAAGCGTTTTAAAAGCGTTCTTATCCTTAATCCTTTTATGCAATCTTTATAAATTAAACCTATTATTCCTTTTTAAGGTTTCGCTCAAAAAAGAGCAAAACTTATACCATTCTTTAAACGTATAATCGATAATTCCAAACGACTAAATTTTTAAACAATGTGATTTGTGCTGTGATAAAA
>NZ_JBHIRS010000026.1:0-11753 GCF_042197365.1 Bartonella sp. AA168HLJHH
TCATGATCCTCATTCTCCAGAGTTAGAGAACTTGCAAGAAACGAATAATGGATGACAATGCAGTCGAAGAATTTTTCGCCCATGCCAATAACGCACGACAACCGGACCCACCGTATACGGTTTCGCAATGGGCGGATAAGAATAGATACCTTAGCACCGTAGCAAGTGCTGAACCTGGATTGTGGAGAACAAAGCGTACCCCCTATTTGCGTGAAATCATGGATAATCTTTCCTCTCACAAACCAATTGAAACAACTATTGTCATGAAAGGGGCGCAAGTTGGCATGTCAGAGGCAGGATTAAATTTCTGCGGTTATGCTATTCATTATAGTCCAGGACCTGCTCTTTATGTCATGCCGACCGTTGAGACAGCCAAAAAGCTTTCAAAGACGCGGCTTGATCCTATGATTATGGCAAGTCCAGTTTTAAGTGAACGCATAGCCCCAGCACGAGCACGTGACAGCGGGAATACCATGTTTTCGAAAGAGTTTGATGGTGGTGCACTGATGCTTACAGGGGCAAACAGTGCTGCTGGTTTGCGTTCCATGCCTATTCGTTATCTGATTTTGGATGAAGTGGATGGTTATCCTCTCAGTGTGGATAACGAAGGTGATCCGGTGATGATTGCGGAAAAGCGTACCTCGACCTTTGTACAACGAAAGATCTTTAAATTGTCCACACCCACCCACCGTGACACAAGCCGTATTGCCAAGGATTTTGTGCTAGGAGACCAGCGATATTACAACGTGCCTTGTGATGCATGTGGTACACTCCAGCCGATTGTTTGGTCACAAATCAAATGGCCGAAAGGGGCTCCCGAAAAAGCTGTGTTTGTTTGTGCCCATTGTGGTCATGAACATGCCGAGCACCGAAAAACAGATCTCATGTGTGAAGAAAGAGGCGCATGCTGGGTCCCAACCAGTGAGTCAAGCAGACCCAATTTGCGTTCTTATCATATTTCGGCACTCTATTCTCCTTGGCTTACATGGGGGGAATGTGCAAGAGAGTTTTTAAATGCCAAGGATGATCCAGCTCTTCTACAGCCTTTTGTCAATACAGTTCTTGGAGAGCCATGGGAGGACAGAACAGGCGAAGTTATTGATCCTGATAGCCTCTATGCAAAACGCGAAGATTATCCCCTTGCACCAGAACAATCCGTCGTGTTGACAGCTGGTATTGATGTGCAAAATGACCGCTTGGAACTTGAAGTGGTGGGATGGGGGCGTAGTGAAGAAAGTTGGCATATTGATTATCAAGTGATCCTTGGTGATCCCTCTTCTTTTGAAGTATGGGACCAATTGGATGAATATCTTGCAAAACGTTGGCCGCATCCAGGCTATAAAGAGGGGATTAGGATAACAGCTGCTTGTATTGATACCGGTGGTGGACATACACAGGCGGTTTATAATTATGTACGCCCGCGTGAGGGACGACGTATCTGGGGAATTAAGGGGCAAGCGGGATGGCGTGCGGTATGGCCACGCCGTCCAAGTAGAAACAATAAAGGACAGATTAATCTCTATATTGTTGGGGTTGATGCCGCGAAAGATATTATCACGGCACGATTTAAAAAATCGGGACCTGAAGCAACGGGGGCTGGTGCAACACACTTTCACAAAAACCTTGATCGGGAATATTTTGATCAGCTAACCGCTGAAAGAAAAGTCATCAAATATTTTAAAGGCTTCAAGCGCATTGAATGGCAAAAAAGCGAAAAGGCAAGAAATGAAGCCTTGGACTGTAGGGTCTATGCTTATGCTGCTTTACAAGGTCTGATTTCGGCAGGAATAAACCTTAATCGAGAAGTCGATATCTTAGAAGAGCGTCTGGAAAAACTTAAAGTTGAAGGCTCTTTAGAGCAGCCAACACCAAGACATGCCCCCTCTCCTGCTCCAAGAAGATCTCAGACAGCACAGCCTCAAAGGAAACAATCCAGAACGGTGATGAATCCTTATATGCAAGGGGATTGGAGGTAATTTGTGGATGAAACTTTAGGACAATTTAACAGCAAATTTTCGAGACTGGAAAGTTTAAAAAGGCGGCGTGAACAAATTGAAGAGGCTCTTTATTCGGGTGCGCAATCGGTACGCCATGGCGATAAGCAAGTCAGCAATCGTTCTGTTGAGGAACTGCGCAGAGCGCTTGAGATGCTGAACACACAAATAGCGGACCTTGAAGGACGCAAGCGTTCACGCGTTTTCTATTTTAATATATCACGAGGCTATTAATGGCTGGCTTTATCAATAAACTCACGGGCTTTTTTACAATTTCTCGTCAACACAATCCCCATTTTGAAGCGGCAAGCAAAAGCCGCCGTATGGGTGGCTTTGACCCCGCAAAAAAACATATCAATAAAGCGATTGAAGAATGCGGTGATACCATTGTTGCCCGTTCAAGATGGCTTTATGACAATGAAGCTCTTTATGGTTCTGCAACGGAGGAATGGGTCTCTGCGGCTGTAAGTGATGGGATTAAACCTTATCCTCGTATTGAAGGCTTTCAAGAAGAAAAGAAAAAGCTTTTAGACTTATGGTGGCAATGGGTTGATGAAGCCGATTATGATGAAGATACCAGCTTTTATGGGCTGCAAGCAACCATTGCACGAGAAGTATTTTTAACCGGAGAGTGCTTTGTAAGATTGCATTATGTTGATCTCTACGGGCGCTCTGGTGTGCCTCTTCAGTTGCAAGTTTATCCCACGGAAATGTTGGACCTTTCCTACAATGGACCGGCTGAGATTGAAGGCAATTACATTCGTATGGGAATTGAATTTAATGCCAGTGGTAAGCGTGTTGCTTATCATTTCTGGGAACATCACCCCTATGATGCTTCTCCTTCCAACATAGCATTTAAGAGTCAAGAACGCATACGTGTCCCCGCTGAAATGATCCTTCACATCAAAGAGCGCCGTATTGCCGGACAATTGCGCGGTTCTCCCAAAATAACGCGCTGTATGACAAAGATCTTTCAACTCGAATCCTATGACGACGCAGAACTCGATAGAAAAAGGACGGCGGCTCTTTTCGCGGCGTTTGTCAAGGACAATTCACCAAACGTCGAAAAATTATCCGATAATCGTGATAAAAACAACGTTGAAGAAGAATACAAAGCACCTGTCATTGCGCCCGGTGCATCTCTTTATTTAGGAGAGAATAAAGAAGTTACATTCTCAAATCCTGTTGAGGTTGGTGGCTCTTATGAGGCTTTTCAATTTCGCAATATCTTGAAAATTTGTGCAGCACTTAATATGCCTTATGCCGTTGTGACTGAAGACGTTACGCGGGGGAATTTTTCAAATGTACGCACCTCCATCATTCAGTTTAGACGGCACGTCAAACAATGGCGTGAACATATTATTGCCTTTCAGTTTAACCGCATTGTTTGGGAGCGTTTTGTTGAAATGGCAGTGCTTGCTGGATGCGTCAATTTGCCAGGGTGGGAAGAAAATTCCTTGCCATGGCTTCAATGTGAAAGCTTTGCACCCCCGCTTGAAATGATTGATCCAAACAAGGATATCTCAGCGGAAAAAGAAGAAATTCGTGCAGGCTTGAAAACACGACGCATGGCACTTGCCGAGCGTGGCTTTGATATCGACAGCATTCATGCCGAACTGCAAGAAGAGCACACAGACGCTCGTGCGCGCGGCTTATCTTTTGACACGGATATGGCAGCGACCTCTGATAGCAATCAAGTAATTGATACCGCAGATTCAGAACCTTCTGAAACTTATGAAAGTAACCAAGGCAGTGAGGCACATAAAAATGGTGAATAATCTTGATATGCCGTTTTTGGCATCACGGCTTTTTGGGGTTCCTCATATGCTTGCCTCGACAAAGCTTGATATCATTTTGAATGCTCTTGCACCACGCCTTTTTGAGGGAGAAAAGTTTCCCATTGAAGCTTATTCGCAAGAGAATACAGAAGCTTTAAGACCCCCTGAAACTTATGTAGTACAAAACAATGTTGCCATAATACCGGTTCATGGCACGCTTGTGCGCCGTGGTGCATGGCTTGGGGCTTTATCGGGGCTAACCTCTTATGAAGGTTTAAGCGCTTCTTTTCGTGAAGCCATTGCACAACCTGATGTTCGCGCTGTTTTACTTGATATTGACAGCGGCGGTGGAGAAGCCGGTGGTGTGTTTGATTTGGTTGAAGAGTTTCAAACACTCTCAAAACAATACAATAAACCCATTTGGGCACATGCCAATGAGTTTGCTTGTTCAGCGGCTTATGCCATTGCTTGTTCTGCTTCTCAAATATGGGTTGCTCGCACGGGTGTTGTAGGCTCGATTGGAGTTGTTTGTGCCCATCTTGACCAGTCCCGTGCAGATGAAAAACACGGGCATAAATGGACCTTTGTCTTTGAAGGTGATCACAAAACCCATGGCAACCCTCATGAACCCTTGAGCGATACAGCACAGATAAAAATGCAAGCCGATTGCGCCCTGCTCTACGAGATGTTTGTCGATTTGGTGGCGCAAAACAGACGCTTAAATGCTGCTGCAATTCGTGACACAAAAGCAGAAACTTTTATAGGCACCCAAGCGATCACGCTTGGATTAGCAGATGCGCAGGGCACCCTTGCGCAAGCTTTGGAAGCCTTAACGGATTCCATATCACAAAACCCAACATCAACAGAAAAAGAAGGACAAAACACATGGCACGCACACAATACCGCGCTGAAGAAGAGGATGACGAAAAGATCGTCGACATCATCAATGACGAGGAAGAGGACGAAGACGATAGTGACATCGACAAAAACGCCGAAATCTTTGACGACGAAGAAAACGAAGATGAAGATGAAGACAATGAGGACAAGCAGGAAAACATAAAAGCTGCTCTTGAAAAAGAAAGAAAGCGCGCAAAAGCACTAACAACCCTTGAAAGGCAAGCAAAGCACTTAGGCGTTTCTTTTGACGCAGCAAAAGCTATTCAAAACGGTATGAGTCTCGAGAAAGCACGCCAATGTGTGTTGACGGCTGCTAGCTCTCAAAGCGCGTCTTTAAAAGTCTCGCCTTATACCCCTCATAGTGATGGGACGAGCAAGGCAAAGATTTATGCAAAATGGGAAGCAGCTTGGAGGGCAGTGAAATGACGAATATTATTTATGACGACGTACGCAATGGCGCTTATCTTGGACCCTACGACCCCGATATGTCAAATGAAGAAGTGCTGTTTGCATCAGGAGCATTCATTGAAGCTGGAACTGTCATGGGGAAAATTACAGCATCACAAAAATATACCCCCCTTAATCCAGCAGCATCAGATGGCAGTCAAACACCGGCAGGGATTTCTTTTGCCACTATTGACGCAACAGAAGCAGATCAACGTGCCGTGATTACAGCACGCTTATGCACTGTAAAAGCTTCTGAACTGCTATGGCCAGATGCCATCACGGATGAGCAAAAGAAAGCAGCCATTCAGTCTTTAGAAGACCATAACAACATTCTATTGCGATAGGAGAATGCACACATGGATATGAATTTTTTTAAACATGATGCTTTCTCAAGCATCACAATGATGAAAGCCATTGAAAACTATGAGTTTCAACCTGGTCTTGTAAGTTCTCTTAATCTCTTTGAAGAAGTTGAAACCAGTACCACAGTGGTTGGGATTGAACGGCGTGATAATACATTTTCGCTTATTCAAACCAGTGAACGTGGCGCACCTTTGGCAGAAGGTGATAGAGAGGGTCGTAATCTTCGGTTTTTCAAAACAACACGGATTGCCAAAAGTGATACCGTGAAATCAGAAGAAATCCAAAACCGTCGTGAATTTGGGACAGAAGATCAGTTAGAGACAGCAATGAAATATATTGCCAGAAAACAAAAGAAACTGATTTCTGAAATAGAATTGACATGGGAAAATATGCAACTTGGCGCTGTTCAAGGGGTGGTTCTTGATGCCGATGGCTCTGTTATTGTCGATTGGTACAAAGAATGGGAAATCGCACCACCAAAGCCGATTGATTTTAAACTAAATACAGAAACAACCAATGTTGCGGACCATGTTGATCAAGTCATTATGAGGATGATTGAAGCTTCAAAAGGAGCGTTTTCTGATCGTTCGCGGATTATTGGGCTTTGTGGTAATGAATTCTTTTCCAAGTTGAAAAACCATAAAACAATTCGTGAGACCTATTTAAACACAGCCTTAGCACAGACACTCAATAGCGCCGGAGGTGTTGCAACACCAAGTTCGATTGGCTCTGGGAGCTTTGGTAGTTTTGACTTTGCGGGTGTGACTTTCATTAATTACCGGAGTATTCACAACTATAATGTGAGTGCGAAGGCTGGAACAAAGCGCGCCATAGGAATTAAGCCGGATGAATGTCAATTCTTTCCTGTTGATGCGCCTGGTGTCTTCCAAAAAACCTTTGCTCCTGGTGAAAGCTTGGATTTTGCCAACACGGTTGGAAGACCTCTCTACACGATGCTTATCGTCGACCACGACCGTAATGCATGGGTAAAACCGGAGGTCTACAGCTATCCGCTTTACATTTGCACACGCCCAGAAATGCTGTTTAAAGCAGTGATTGGAGCGAAATAACATGCGATGGCACGGGCTGCTAAACCAAATGGTTAAAGATGTGCGCAACACTTTTGGGCAGCCCATCATCTACACGCGAAAAGACAATCAGCAATCGTTTCAAATTACAGCGATTTACGGCATTAAGCATTCAGAATCGGACGCCGGTGGCAGAATCCCTACCACAATTGCAAGAAAGGAACTTGATCTTTGTATCAATGACATCGGGGGAATACCACCAAAACCTCAAGATAGTGTTGTAATCATTTCCCCTGAAAACAGCAAAGCTCCCTCTTCTCAAGAGCACTTCGTGATCACAGATGTCCAAGCCTCTGAATCCGGTATGTATAAGCTTATCTTGCGGGAGAAAAAACAATGAGGAACCTTTGTCTTGTGTGTTTCAAAATCAATAAGGCTGCCCAAGAACCCGGATTACTGCTGCAAACCTTGGATTTGGAATAGCACTAAATCGGTAATTCCATGGTGCGCCGGTACGGTGACTGATGTGACATCCTTGGTATGTTATAGTTACTGATGCAATTCTTGCCCAAGTAGTCCTTTCATTATCTTCAGGGCTTTCAAATACAATAGCTTGATTTGTTACTAAAAGACGTCCTAAAATTGGAGTATTTTCGCCAATATCAAAGGTAACGCGTTCTTGAACTCCCAACAGTTTTTCATTTTGTACTAAACGATAATCATATTCACTTGCGTCAAGTTCTTGAAACATTTCACATGCTTCCTCAAAATTAGAGGGAGGAATATCTGATTGCCACAGAGCAACTTCTTGCTCAAAGCTTTTTTCCTTTTTTGTCTCACGATAGGCAATAATAACAAAAATTAAAACAATAAAAATGGGTACTAATAACCATGGCGTAATAGTTACTGTTACCACAATGCCTCCAATCAGTAGAGCACAAAGAAGAACGATCTGTACCCTCTTTTCTAACCGTTTTTTTTCAAGTTCCGGCGACATTTTATTAACAACTGATAAATCAGAAGAAGGATGGATATGCGGGGGAGGCATTAAAACCTGCTCTGAAACCTTTTCTTTAAAACGTTTGTTGCGTTTATCTTGCCAATGAACAAAAATAGACAATGCAATAAATGCAAAGAAAATTAACCTGAACCATCCCCAAAAACCTAGACCATCATTTTCGTCTGACTTTTTATCTTGAACATGGATACTTTGCTTATCAGTATTCTCAGGTAGTGCCTTTGTCACGCTTTCATTTTGAGTAGCAACATCTATTAATAAAGTTGAGGAGGAGGAAAAAATTTCATTATTGTACGCAACTTGATCTGGTTTGATTTTGTGAAAAAAAAACGCACCTAATATTGCAGAGCCGAGAAATAATAAGACTCCAATGCCAAGGGTTTTCAATCCATTTTTGCACCATTTTTTTATACACACTAAAACAAGTCCGACAACCATCACCGGTAACGACAACAAACATACGATCATCGCAATTGTATCAAGTATGTCGAGCATTATTGTCCCCTCCACTATAAATAAAAAACTAAGCTGGAAAATCTAAAGTGAGTCGACAAATAAAGTAAATATGTGCTTATGATTTTTAGAAAAAAGTGATATTATTATAGGAGTATGAATAATCGAAACAGGAACCTAACGAACACCTTAAATACTAAGCAGATAAGCTACCGAGATAGTTTATTTTCGCACATTAAAGGCTTTGACTTATTGTATGTTACACGCATATAATGATCTCGTCGGGTGTGGTTATGCTATACAATACTCTTGATGGGAAAAGCATAACGACGGACTATTGGCCGTGTTTTTGAGCACCCGGCACTTTATTTATAAAAGTGTCAATCAAAAACGTCTAACCAATAGGAGTTCATCATGAACACTCTTATAGAAATTAAAGGAAACACTGCTAATAGTGCTATCCATCAAACTATGTCTAGTCGTGAAATTGCTGATTTGTGTAAAAAGCAGCACGCACATATTATGCGTGATATCAAGAAGATGCTTGAAGAACTTAACGGCTCCAAATTTGGATTGGTTGATTTTATCGGTACTTACGTTGATGCAAAAGGTGAAAGCCGCCCTTGTTATAACTTACCTAAGCGCGAATGTTTAATTCTTGTTTCTGGTTACAGTACTGCTTTACGAGCAAAGATTATTGACCGCTGGCAAGAGTTGGAAAAGCAGGTAGCTGTTCCACAGATAGACTACTCAAGTCCTCAAGCAATGATTGGCTTTTTGACACATTTACAAAACCAAATTGAGCAAAAGGATAACACCATTGCTGAATTAGCACCAAAAGCAAAAGCTTTGGAAGGTTTAAAACGCTCTGATGGGTTGTTTGGTCTTATTGAAGCAGCAAAGATGCTTGAAGTACGACCAAAGGATTTAACGGATTACTTGCGTAAACATGATTGGGTGTATCGACGTGCTCCAGGGGCGCCATTGTTACCTTATCAGGATAAGATCAAGAAAGGATTCATGGATTGCCCTGCTATTACCATTCAAAGACCGGATGGAACAGAAAAGGTGCTGCCTTCAACGAAAATCACATCTAGAGGATTGGCATGTTTGAGAGAACAAATCTTTGGGGGTGTGCAATGAATAGCAGTGTCGACTTCTTATGCGATTTGTGGATGGCATTGTTTAAGCTTTCTAACCATCGAGGCATTGGAGATGAGGACTGCAATGCTATAGTTGAGGTTATGGAATCGGTCGTAGATGCTCTGGTTTTAAAGCTTCAAGATGACGTGCCCAATATTACAAAAATCTTGGCAATTTTGACAGATTTTGGAGCTTCAGAACTTCCACATCGTATGGATTCTTTGTTGCGAACTTATGAACCAAATTTAGACAACCCCATTAAAAAGGTTGCTTAATTTAAAAACACATCTTCCCTCCCCGTTCTCAAAATGGGGAGGTGGTTAAGAAACTTCTTTAGGTAAGAACTCAAAATGAACGGGTTTAAAACCAGTTAAGTCATAATCTGTAAGATCTGCAGTATCAACAAAGTTTTCTGCTTCTTTATCCGTCTTAAAAACGGGTATTTGTTTTAATTTAGAGGTTTTCATAAGAATTAATTTTCTTTTAGTACGTATAGACTTTTAAAAGATTCAAAGTTTAGAGGAAATGTATCTGTTGAAACTCACACCATTTTCAGCGGCTTGTATTGCAAGTTTTCTATGGAGCTCTGGTGGTATTCTTAATTGAAACTTACCACTGTATTTACCATGTGACAAAGGCACAGGAACTTCTTCTCCATTATGTTGCATGTCCTCAACAACTTCTGAAACAAGGTCCATAATACCTTTTAAAGCTTTCTCTGCTTGAGCATCTAACCATGAAAGGGATGGGAATTCTGCACACAATCCGACATATTCCTCATCTTCTTGCGACCACAAAACACGATAGGTATAATGATTATTGTTCATGTTTCATCCTTTCTTGTATCCTCTACAGAGGATATGGATCAATTACGATGGCTTTTTCGTAAATCTCGTTCGATGAGATGTCGAACATAGCGTGTGTAAGGGATAGCTTGATTTTTAGCTTTTTCCTTTAAAGCCTTCATAAGTGCTTGAGGTAAGCGAATATTCATAGAGGCTTCTTTAGGTAAGAATTCAAAATGAACAGGCTTAAAACCAGTTAAGTCATAATCAGTAAGATCTGCAGTATCAACAAAGTTTTCTGCTTCTTCATCCGTCTTAAAAACGGGCATTTGTTTTAATTTAGAGGTTTTCATAAAAATCAATCTCCTTTTGGTGCATATAACGAGCGCTAATAGGACGTACAAACAATTCGTTCTTTATTGTTCTTAAGGTAAAAACTAAAAAAATATATCGTTCATTATAGCTTCGTCCAATGGCTCTGAAACGCTCTTCTTTAATATTGGGGTCATGCTTTATGACGAGATTTCCAGGTTCAGTGAATAAATACTCAATTTCTTTTTTAGAAACTCCATGTTTGGCACATTTTGGCCAGTTACCATCATCCCAATTTATGCCATGAACTTTGATGTTTGCTACCATAACGAATGTATATCAAAATGTATCCACAAATACAATAAAAATGATTAAAAATCAATCTATTTGAACAGGAGCCCCCATGCATCCGAGAGAAACGATAAGAGAAACATTTGTTGCTTTGATAAAGGCAGCAAAGACGGCAGCTGGTGACAATGTTTTCAATATGCGTGACTTCAATTTATTTATTGAAGCAATGCCAGCTATTAATATCTCAACGCAAAGTGAAACCATTGAAGATGGCTATGATTATGGAGTAAGGCGGCGTGTTTTAACGCTAGATGTTGAATGCTATGCGACATGTGAAGATGGCGCACGTTTTGTTGATCAATTAGCATGGGAAGTTGAGGAGGTTTTCTACGCTAATCCCAATCTCAACAACACAGTTGAAACATGCCGCCTGCAAAATATTGCTTTTGCCTTTGGTGATAATGGCGCTCTAGCACTCCACGGTGCAATTTTAACCTTTGACGTAACTTACGTCACCAATATCCCCTGCCTTGATGAAGGAAAGGCAACCGAAAGAGTTGTTGAACCCGTTGTCGGTTTTAAACCAGAAACAGGCGTGAGAAACAAAGATAAATACCATAAAATTGAAGGTGGACATGTTAGAGCGGCGCGATAAAGAAATCACAGATCTAAAGAGACGTGTGGCAAATATGGTTGTGGTGGGGAAGATTAGCCATGTCGACCATAAAAACGCACGCTATCGGATAAAAAGTGGCAATCTTGTCAGTGACTGGATTCCAGATACCCAAGCCCGCGCCGGTAAAACACGCTCTTATGAAGGGCGCGATGTTGGAGAGCAAGTAATTGTTGTTTCATCATCAGGGGATTTATCGCAAGGGATGATTGTGGGTTCCATTCATACAGATGCTAATCAAGCAGCCGATAAGGGCAGCATTCACCGAACGATATACCTGATGGAACCAGCCTTGAATATGATGATGAACAAAACACTTATGGAATTCACATCAAATCCGGCGGAAAGTTTATCCTGACAATCGCTGATGGTGTGTCACTAAAAGGTGATGGTGGCAAGCTAGAGCTTACCGCACCGGAAGGCATAAAGATTGTTTCAGAAAGCGATATAAATTTAAACGCAAAAGGCAACATCTCTTTGAAGGCTGGTGGTGACATTTCACTGAATTCGAATGATAGTCTCTCTCTTCATTCTGGAAATAATGTTTCCATTCATTCAAGTGGATTAAGAC
>NZ_JBHIRS010000027.1:0-8172 GCF_042197365.1 Bartonella sp. AA168HLJHH
TTGACATTCGCATCTGTTTCTTTGGTAATAGTCACAACTGTTTTTGCAATTTTATGCAATTCTCATATTCCTTCTGAGTTGCAGAACAATCCAAAATACAAACGCGGCAATACAACAGGTTGGAAGACATTAACACGTGATTTACAACAGTATATGCACAGACTTTTAAAGCTAATAAGTTTAGCGCTTATCGTTTTAATTTTTCCAAATAGTTATAAAGAAACTGTTTTTTTACCTGTCATCTCTAAGTACGTGAATTACAAGCTTTCTTTTCCATTGGATACCGTACTTTGGTACTCAGATATTGCTCTTTGGTATTCCTTTTTAGTCTGTGTATTTTTCCTTATGTTACGTACACGCAGTTTAATAAATATATCTATTTACACACTACAGTGCTCAGTTAAAAAGCTATAGTAAAATTTCCGATTTTATAAAACTGTTCGGATTACGTTGTCTCTTCTCAACGTTCGATAAAATCAACAAGAGCATAAAAAACTATCGTGGGCTGCTTGATTTTAAAGAACATGACCTCTAGGTGTGAAGAAAGATGGACTAAGTATTTTTAAAGATGCCCTACTTGCTCTAGAGGTGAAATATGTGGGATTGGGCTGTTATGCCGAGCTTGCCACAAATCATGCTTTTGTTGCAATTTAAGCCAGAATTCCGCATCATTTAAACCCGCTTTTTCTAACCGTAAAGCTAAGTTAATACTAATCGCCGCATGGCAGTTTAAGACGCGGGATAAAGTTAAACGTGCAACGCCAAGACGATTTGCAGCTTCTGTTACTGTTAACCCTAATTCATCAAGCAATTCTTCTTTCAAAATGCCGCCAGGGTGTGGAGGATTGTACATCATAATAACACCTCAAAACTCAATGGTAATCTTGATAATCAACCAGTTCAACGTCTGTCCCAATGAAACGAAAGGTAACACGCCAATTTCCATTGACACGCATTGACCAGTAACCTTTTAAATCGCCCGTAAGCGCATGTAGACGATACGATTTAAGAGTAACTTGTTCAGGCGCGGATATTGTATCTAAAATTACTAAAATGTTTGCTAATTTTTTAGCATGCGCGGGTTGTATGCCTTTGCAGACTCCTCTTTCAAAGAATAATTTCAACCCTTTATGCTTAAAACTAACGATTGCCATATATACCCTCTTGATACTTGATACTATACACCATGCATTTATGTCAATTGATTATTTATCAAAGAGCATATTAAACATAATTTTATATGTTAACAATTAATAATATATCATTGAAATAATTGAAAAAATAATAAAATTATGCTAAGATTTTTTACATATTTAAATACAAATTTAAGGTAAGAAAAAACATGCTAAACAAAGTGACATTAATCGGACGCCTTGGTGCTAATCCCGAAAACAAAACAATGAATTCTGGAGCAGAAATAGTCAATTTTAGTATAGCAACTTCTGAGAGCTATACAGATAAAAAAACCAATCAAAAAGTAGAGAAAACAGAATGGCATTCAGTTGTGATTTTTAATCCACATTTAGCAAAAATTGCTCTTCAGTATCTCAGTAAAGGTTCAAAGGTTTACATAGAAGGCAAATTACAAACACGTAAATGGCAAGATAAAAATGGTCATGACCGTTACACAACAGAGATTGTCTTACCACAATTCAAAGGCGAGTTGTATTTGCTTGATGCCAAAAAAGAGCAATCGGCATTCCCTTCACCCATTACTTCTCAAAATTATGCTATCGCTTCAGGTGCTACTGATCATGGCACATCTCTTAACGATAGCATGCCATTCTGATTGAAAAAATATGGCTAAAAGAAAAAAACATGCAAAATGTGGACGTCCTCGTATTAATGGATGTCTCAGAGAACCAAATGGTCGTATCTCACGGACAAAAATGCCTCATGATCCCATTGATAAGTTGGCAATAGAAATACGGGCCAAACGTTTTGGCTTGACCATAGAAGAAGCAAAAAATCCGCTTTCTGCTACTTATATCGGACGGCTTTATCTGCAAGGTGTGATTAATCAAGATCAGTATGATGCTGCACAAAAATATCTTGAAGTGAGAAATGATTATCTCTGTGCAAAAACATTGCCTAGTGCAATTTATGATAAAATGCCCTCATCTTCTAATGAAGAAGCTAGAAAAAAATGGGTTGAATTTGCAACAAAACAATTTTTGAATATGCAAGAGGTAATAAAAGAAACACAACACCTTTACAGACATCATAATTTTTATGCTGCGCTACAGTATCTTGTTAGTGAAGATCAAGAATTACCGTACCTTGTACCTTCATTGCGAATAGTCCTTAACGCTCTCCAGAAATATTTTAACCAAAAAAATAAATGCTAAATGTTTTACTAGTATATTTATAAAAGCATCAGAAGCTCTTGAAATAGCTTTTAAAATGTTATATTTTTATATAATATTTTAGAGAGGTTGTTTTTATGCATACAACGAAATTACGTAAAGTTGGAGGGTCAGTGATGCTTTCTATACCACCTTCACTGCTTGATGTCCTTCATCTTACTGAAAATGCGCAAGTTGGTTTGACTATTGATAATGGACAATTAGTTGTGAAACCACAAACATTTCCTAATTATACTCTTGATGAATTGTTAGCCCAATGTAATCCGTCAGATGATTTTGTAGATGAGGATATAGAATGGTTTGATGCTAAACCTGTTGGTAAAGAGCTGTTGTGATGAAGCGAGGCGAAATTTGGCTAGTATCTCTTGATCCATCTTCGGGTTATGAACAAAAAGGAACGCGTCCTGTATTAATTGTATCACCGGAAGCGTTTAATCGTGTAACGAAAACACCTATTGTCTTGCCTATTACAAGCGGAGGAAATTTTGCTAGAACAGCAGGCTTTGCTGTCTCATTAATGGGAGTGGGATTACATACAACGGGCATAATACGTTGTGACCAACCACGTGCTCTTGATATTGGAGTGCGTCAGGGAAAGAAAATGGAAGCAGTTCCCCCCATGATTATGAACGAAGTCCTTGCTAAGCTAGCAACATTTCTTACGTAGTTGGTTCAAATCTTTATCTCGTGCCGTAAAACATCGTTCTTTGAAACGAGGCAAAAAGCCAAGTAAAAGATTCATTTAAATGGAATTATTATTGCATCTCTTGTTTATCTGAATACTAAGTCTAGATTTTTAGAAACAAAAAATGTACAAAATATAGATTTTTTCTCTTGACAATGTGTAAAAATTTTTATTTAATGGCTGTCCTGTCTCCAGGTGTATTGTGTCTAAAATTCAAAAATATCCCCTAAAATTTGGTAAAATCTTAAGCTTTCAAAAATGATTAAGTTGCTGTTTTTATTGTTAAAACAGACTAATCTATTTTGCACATATCAAAAGCCATTCAGTAACCAATGATGTCATTAATTCATTGCCTCAAAAGGAGCGAAGATGAAAGCAATCATCACCAAGCCAATGTGTGTTGTTGGCGATAATAAAAGCACTGTTCGTTTTGAAACTTCAACTCCCAATAATCCATTTGTTGAAGTTTCCAATCAAGTCTACGCACGTCTCAAGCGCGCCAATGCTGCTAAACCTTTTGTTGATGTTAAAACAAAGATAAAGCCTGACAAGGGAGTTGAACAAATTAAGCAGATAGAACAAGAAGCCGTACAAACATCACCTGAATCAGCAGCTGAGGAAATTCCACTCGAACAACCCAAAACACCTAAAGCTTCCAAGCCATCAACACCTACCCCCAAAAAGGCTTAGAAGTTGAAGTTAATCATCCACCAAAAATGGTATCTTCAACAGGCAAAAGATACCTTCACAAGCCTTCAAGCCCCTCGCCTTAATTGGGCTCGGCGTAATGCTCTAAACACTGCAGCAAAACAAGTTGAACGCTTTACTGAAAAGCAAGTTGCTGACATCTCATCAGCCCAAATAAAGCGTATAAGAAGAGGCGTTTATATTAAAGAAAAGGCGACAGCAAGGTTTCTTGAGACAGATATCATTGGTTCTGGAACACCAATACCTCTTAAATTTTTTAAAGTAAACGAAACAAAACGCGGCGTAACTTACACACTGTTTGGCAAGAAAGAAATCTTACCCCATGGTTTTATCAAGGGAGGCAGTTTTCCAAAGCGTGTTGAATTGAAAATGGGAGGGAATGTGTTTCAAAGAGCGGATGGAGATCAATTCCCCATTACAAAACAAGAAGGACCTTCAATTGCTAAAGTGATGTCCAAGCCAGAGATTGCAAGTGCTATTGCACAATATGCCAATGAAAGATTAACTGAAAACATACAGAGACAACTTAAACGTCAAGAATACGCTGCTAATAAGAAAGGCTAGATCATGTTCTCAAGCTTTATCTATATCTTACATATCCTTATGAGTTTAAGCATTACATATTCTTATTGCAATTTAAAAAAAAGATCATCATTTATGCTTTGTTTTTTCATAAAAAAAGTCAATAAAATCAATTCAAAAGGTACTTCCCAGTGGGTTGGCTTCGTTGCGGGGCAGGCGAGCGCGAACTATCGCTAGCGACAGAATTTTCAAATTGACTGTACATTGTACACTTAACTCATTGATAAATAATGATTTCAGTGTGTGTACTGTACAGTACGCGATTATTTTTAGATAAAAATTATTTTTATTCTTGACATTGTTGCGTTTATATATACTGCCGAATCAGGTGCCTGAAAACACCTTAAAACATCTAGCGGATTGATTGCCGAAATAATCGATCTTCTGTGCATTGCAAAGGCTTTGACTCATTATATGCGACAAGTGTATAATGACCTCATCGGGTGTAGTTACGCTATACAATACCCTTATGGGGAAAGCGTAACGACGGACTAGATGCCGTGTTTTCAGCACCCGATACCTTTTAAAGGTATCAATGAAAACCTCTAACATCTAGGAGTTCATAATGAACACTCTTATAAAAATTACAGAAAGTGTTGCTAATAGTGCTACCACTCAGACTATGTCGAGTCGTGAAATTGCGGGGGTATGTAGTAAGAAGCATAAAAATGTTATGCGAGACATTAAACAAATATTTAGCGAGCTCAAATTTGAGCCGGCTAAGTTTTTAAGCAGTTATATTGATGAACAAGGAAAAACACGCCCTTGTTATAATTTACCCAAACGTGAATGTTTAATTCTTGTTTCTGGTTACAGCACTGCTTTACGAGCCAAAATCATTGACCGCTGGCAAGAATTGGAAAAACAGGTAGCCACACCACAAGTTGACTACTCTAAACCGGAGGCATTACTTGGTGTTTTGAATCACTTACAAAGTCAAATAGAGCAGAAAGATCATGTTATTGCAGAATTAGCACCAAAAGCAGAAGCGCTTGAAGGCTTAAAGCGTTCTGAGGGGGCTATGTGTGGCATCTTATTGTTTTTTATTCACGAGTAGTTGTTCAAGGAGCTTTTTGAGATCTTCTGAATTCATTGCCAGCAGGTGATTTAATGTAACGGTAGTGCGGACAGAATCTTCTAAACGAGCAAGAATTTCCCCCGTAAGGCTACGATGATTTGCCTCAGCAAGCTCTTCCAATTGATTTTTCAGTTCAATTGGAATGAGAAATTTAAATTGCACACGATCTTTTTTTGTCATGCACCTAAAATATACCTAAAATACACTTGACACAAGGTACCTTTATGGTACTAAATATGTGCATATGGAGGTAAAATGAAAACGATCCAATATAAAATAAATATGCCACATACATTAAAGGAGTGGTTGTTTAATCGGGCGACTGAGAATGATCGCTCTCTTTCATCTGAAATAATTAACATTCTCAAAAAAGAAAAAGCGCTAGAGCATAAGTCCGCAAAAACTCTCTCTAACGCTTTACATCTAACTAACCTGAAAGAGGTCAATTACAATGAATAATAGCACATACTTACCTATCAATAAAGACAAATTAATCAAATTACGAGAAGTCGAAAACGAGCCTCGTGTTCGCGATGTGGATTTAGCAGAAAAATTAGGGTTTGTTCGTACACGTGACGTTAGAAAATTAATTACAAGAAATATGCAAGAAATAGAACGGTTTGGGAGGTGCGCCACTGTGGCGCACGTAATAAAGGGCAATAACGTAACAGAATATTGGCTTAACGAAGAGCAGACGTTATTGATTGCGACATTATCGAATACAGAAAAATCTTCTCAAGTCCGTTATATGCTTATTAAATTATTTGTTGCATGGCGTAGGGGCGAGATAAAGCAATCCTATGTTCAATCGATTGACTACTCCAGTCCAGCAGTAATGCTTGGTGTCTTAACGCATTTAAAAGATGAAAACGAGCGGAAAGACAATATCATTGCTAAATTAGCTCCAAAAGCAGAGGCTTTGGAAGGTTTAAAACGCTCTGATGGTTTGTTTGGTTTGATAGAAGCAGCAAAGATGTTGGAAGTAAGACCAAAGGATTTAACTGATTACTTGCGTAAACATGATTGGGTGTATCGGCGTGCTCCAGGGGCGCCACTGTTACCTTATCAGGACAAGATCAAGAAAGGATTTATGGATTGTCCTGCTATTACCATTCAAAGACCTGATGGTACAGAAAAAGTGCTCCCTTCAACAAAAATTACATCCAGAGGATTGGCATGTTTGAGAGAACAAATCCATGGAGGTGTACAATGAACACCAGTGTCGACTTCTTATGCGATTTGTGGATAGCGTTGTTTCAATTTTCTAATGATGAAAATATTAACGACAAAGAATGTACTGCTTTGGTTGACATCATGAGTCTGGTAGAAAAGGTTTTGATTTTAAAACTTCAAGATGAATCACCAAATGCACTCAGAATTTTGGCAATGATTACAAATTTTGGAGATTCAGAACTACCGCATAGCATGGATTCTTTGTTGCGAGCCTATGTTCCTACTTTGGAGAACCCGATTGCAAAAGTAGCTTAGACCTACAACATAATTTTATCTCCTCGTCTTTTAGGCGGGGAGGTGGTTAAGACGGCAATAAAATTAAGGTGCACTATACCAAGTTGATCGTCCACCACCATGACGTATCAAAAGACCTTTTTCAACTAATGATGTAAAAGTTACTTTAAGTGTATTAGCGCTTGCACCAACCTCACGCACCATATCGCGGGTTGTAACACGTCCGTGATTACGCACATAATCAAGAATATTAAGAGCCAATTCAGATAAGGAAAAAAGAGCATTTTTTTCACTCTCTATTTTTATTTCTAATTGGCGTTTTTGTTTTTGTAGAGCACGTAAAAAAAAGAGTATCCAAGGCTCCCAATTGGGTGTTTTAGTATAAATTGTTTTTTGAGTTTGATTTAAAGCTAAGTAATAGCTTTCTTTATTATTCTCAATAATGCTTTCAAGTGATGAATATGGTACATAAACATAACCTTTTTGTAACAAAAGAAGGGTGGTTAAGATACGGCTTAAACGTCCATTTCCATCTTGAAAAGGATGAATAGCTAAAAATGTTACATTAAAAATACCAATCGTAAGTAAAGGATGAAGATCCTTTAATTCATTGGTTTTATTGAACCAAGTAATAAGCTCTTGCATTCGGTATGGTGTATCAAATGGTGTAGCTGTTTCAAAAACAATGCCAACCATTTTCCCTTGAGAATTAAATGCTGCTACATCATTGCGTAAAGTCTTATATTCACCTCGATGTCGTTGATCTTTCTCACTATTACACAAAAGATCACGATGAAGTTGTTTAATATGATTTTCAGTAATAGAAATATCACTCCAAGATTGAAAGATTGTTTCCATAACCTTGGCATAACCGATAACTTCTTGTTCATCACGACTCTTGAAACGTTTAATTTCTAAGTTTACCAAAAGCTGTTCGATTTCGCGGTCTGTTAACTTACTCCCTTCAATGCGTGTAGAAGATCCAATACTTTCAACAGTAGCAATATGGCGAAGGGCGTTCAATCGCTCAGGTGCAAGAGTAGCAAGAGCGCGCCATGCCCCTTTGAACTCATCAATCTCAGTAATGAGAGCCAACAATTCTTGTGTAATTTGGAGTGTATCTGTTTTCATACCGGAATATATACCCGATTATACCCGATTGTCAATCATTCGTAACACAGTAAACTCTTACTTCTTATGGCAGAGAAGAAGGCAAGGAGAAACTATGGATAAGAAGAATCGTAAGGGTCTATCGGTTCGTGCGTTTGCGAAGAAGATGGGTGTTT
>NZ_JBHIRS010000028.1:0-8102 GCF_042197365.1 Bartonella sp. AA168HLJHH
CGGCGCCGACCATGAATGGTATAACGATAAAGCCATTGAGCACCACCATCTTTACGCTTATGGAGAAGCAAGCCGGCTTGTGACGTGCAAGCAAGTGGTTTTAGTTGATTTCAACATACGCAGATTTGAAATGAGAGAATCCTACGTTATTTGGGATTCTTATTCGATATGAATAGTGCTAAATTATCATTATAAATCAATATGATTGTATCTTTAATAAGAAATAAAAGTTTGTATTTTGGCGTCGAGTAGAACCTCTTTTAAAAGTAATTTCACCGCAAGTAGTATTTCACAAAATTACAATTAAAACAGAAAAATAATTGAAAAATTTTTCTTCTGAGAAGCTGATTTACGCAACAACTATTCTTTATTTCAGCCCAAAAAAATCTTTTTAAAATTACTTGATAAAGCAGAACATTGCATATTTCTTATTGCGATTTAAGTGAAATAGCCATTGAAATCAGGAATAATACTTTTTGAATGAACTTACTAATTAAAATGGAAATTAGCTGAGCACAAGAGTTTTTCGATTTATACCGGTATAGGCTAATTTGTTTTCCAAACTGAATATTGCGCAATACAGTTAAATTGACTTTACAATTATAAATTTGTAAACTTTTTATAAAATACTAATTGTCTTGAATATAAATAAAGTACATAATAACAATATGAGGGGGATATTATGTCATATAAAAAACCGCAGGTGATTGGCACTGTGAACAGTGCAACTTTAACTTGTTATAAACCATTGGTGTGAGATAGAAAAAAATAAAAAAACAGGATAAGAGCGCTGCAGCGCCCTTATCCATTGTATTATTAATAAACAATTTAGGAGGGGAAATGTTTCGTATTAATCTCGACGAGAATAGCATAACTAGATTAAATGATTTTTAGACTATTGTGCTTAATGATTCAGTTATAATTTTAATTGATTCAGTTTTTTACAGAATCAGAAAATTGAAACTGTTGCGGCAAAGCTTAATGTAGAGACAGAGATTCTAGCATCAGATTTTTCAATCTTGTTAAGAGAACTAGAAAAGAATGGCTTTCTTTTAAAGAAGGAAAACTTGATTAGTGCGTCAGATTCGATTTTTGATCTTAAAAAATTATGGGTACCTGTAACACCTATTATACATATTATCCAGAATTGCAATAGCCCTTGTATCATGTGCGATTGCTGGAAGATTAAGGAAAAAAATTGGCATACTCCAGAAAGTTTAATACCCTTATTTAGAATGTTGAAAGAAAAAGGAGCTGCCTCAGTGATGCTTTCTGGGGGAGAACCTTTAATGCATCCGAAGCTTAAAGATATTTTATTAACGTTGAATGAACTAGGTCTGCCCGTTGAATTAAATACTAATGGCATCTTATTGCATAAAAATTTATGGATTTCACAGTATGACATAAAAGAAATTGTTATTTCTATGGATTCGACTAGTGTCCAAGGATATTATGATATACGGGGGGCGAATAAATTTGATCGCGTGTGGAAAAACATTGAAACAGTTAAGAATCTTCAACCTCTGCAAAGTATAGGAATAAGAGCGACAGTTACCAAAGAGATTCTAGAAAATATTATTAATTTTATCGATTTTTGTATAAGCAAAGATGTCGATTATATCGGATTCAGCCCGCTCGATACGTTGTCATTTAGTTTTTCTAGAAAAAATAATACAAAGGATCGATCTAAGGCTTTAAGAAACAAAACTCTTCCGCCAAACGCTTCACTTTTTCATTTGAGAGATGAATTATCAAGGAAAGAATCCCCCCTCCAGATTTATATAGATAAAAAGTTCCAAGAAAGGAAAATCTCATGGACGTCACAAAATTTTGTAAATTGTATTAATTATTACTTAGGCGAAAATTCTGCGTACGTTTCGTCGCCGTTAATGTGTTTATTTCCATTTTGATCCTTGGTATTGGACTATAATGGAGATTTAAAACATTGCTTTTATTCAGAAGCTTTTGGGAATCTACAAAATTATGAGGCAATAGATTGGTCTGCTCAAAGCGTTTTAAAATCTTTGAAAGAATCTGGCGCATGTAGCGGATGTCGTGGGAAGGTATTTTGTGGATAAGGTTAAGCAATTTAAGATTTATAGCGTTAGCAAGTCTACTGCTCTAGTGGTTGCTGTTTTACCACTTTTTTTGTCGGAAAAATTGCATTTGTCGCAAGCGGATATTGTTTTAATCGGTAGTTATTTTTTATTGCTTCCTTTGATCTTAGAAGTCCCCTTGGGTTTATTATCAGATGTTTATGGAAGTAAGCGCGTTATTTATACTGGGCTGTTTTTCTTTCTTTGCGGTTTTTTAGCTCTTTTTATGAATTATGCATATTTTGCTTACGCCACTTATTTGTTGTGTATCACATTAGCGGCCGCTTGTTTCTCAGGTGCGGAAGATAGTTTACTCTTTTCTGTAGTACCAAAGCATCGCACACTGTTTTCCGTTAAGTCCGAAGTGGCTGCTGTTACCTATAGTGTGACAACGGTACTTATTTTTTTAGGGGGAATACTTTATTATGTGCATCCTGCATTGCCTGTAATTTTTCAAATCCTTTCATTAATTTTTGCTATTTTTATGTTTTCAAAACTGACGAAGGGATTAGATAGTTTTCATATCAACGCTCATCCGAGTATTTTCACAGTTATGTGCGCCAGCCGTAAAGAAGTCAAAAACCCTTATCGCTTCACTCTTGTTTTTTTAAGTGCAGTTTCAGCTTTTGCTATTTTGGTTAATAATCGAACTGTTTCTATCGCATTTTCTGATTTTTTGCCATTTCAACCTGCTATTTTGGTTTCGATTATTTTTATCATTGGGAATTTTTTTTCAGCAAGTTCCAATATATTGTTTCAGAAGTATTTTTCAAAGTTTCAAAATCCTATTTTTCCCGTCTTAATGATTGGTTGTATGGTAACCATTGCTTTTTTTCTCATGTCATTTCAAATCATTGCGGCTCTTATATTAGGATTTTTACTGCTATGTGTTTTTAAATCTGCTTATCGATCTTATCTGTCGTCTCTTCTTATAAATTCACTGATTGATCCCAAAGCTATCGCGACTGTTTTATCATTTACAGCCATTATTACAGCTGTTGTATCCTTTGCATTCAGTTTTTTATACGGTCATGTTTTTTCAACATTCTGGCAAGCTAATTTGTGGTTGGCAGTGATTATGGCTGTGATTTTTGGGGTGTCTGCTTTAATTATTTTTGTCAGAAAACAAGAAATCATTTGGTTACAGCCTGAAAATGCACAATCGTCAAAACAACATTTCTTGAAACGCAAGCATCAAGAGTTTTGCTATGGGCAAATTTATCCGGAAGCATCGTGCATTAATGAAAACATCAAGGATGGCTCTTTTCGACAAAGTCTCTATCCTGCACCAAATTTGATAACACTTTGCGATGAAATAGTCGAATGGGAGTTTATCCGGGGTACTGTATTGAGCCAAATGGATTTGCTACATCAAAAGGCGATTATTGATCAAATCAATAAGATCTTTCAAGATCGATTAAGCAAGAATATAATCTTATCACATGGAGATTTACATCCTGATAATATCATTGTTACTTCTGATAGTTCTTTTATGGTAGTGGATTGGGATTTATGTCAAGAAGCCAGTCCGGAATTGGATATCTTAACATTTTTCACCAGTCCAAGATTATCTCTCAATTTAGAAGAACGGATAGACTATATTTCTCATTTGCTGTCTATATCAAAGGATGAAGCTTTACCAATGATAAAAGCGTTTGTGGCTAAAAAAATTTCTGATCTTTCTCTATACCAAAATATTTTCATGAAACAATTAGTATTGGATTATATGAACTTGAATAAGAAATTTCATGGGCGATAATATTGTAATTTGTAATGAAAATTGCAGTGCGGGCTGCAATCATTGTCCGTATTCGATGGAATATATGGTGAGAGATGACGCGTTACCTGAATCTTTATATACAATAAATGACATAAAATCTGATTTTATTATTCTTTCTGGTGGAGAGCCTTTTGAGCTCGATTATGATTTACTTCATAAATATACTTGTATGTGTCTCATTTGCAAAAAATATTTTCGGATTGCAACAGGGGGGCACATCTATATTCAACCATATTTGAAGCTATTAAAGAGTAATCCGTTCTTTTTAGGGATACAAATAGGCACAGATGTTATTTCAGAGATAAGAAATCTAGACAGTAAAAAATATAAACAAACGTGGGTGCGTAACATAGAATGTATGAAAAAAGATAGCGTACCATATAGTGTGACGATTACTTTATCGGAGAGATTCGATTTGGCAGAAGTGTTAGCTCTAATACGTATCGCTACTCCCGAGTTCATTTTAGTTAATTTTGAAAATAGAAAAAAGTATGAGAATAGATTTCAGTTAAATATGATACGGGATTTTTTTTCTGGCTGTGAGATAAAATATGGATATACGCATCAGAGTTTACACCAATAAATATAAACTATCGGATTCTTTTCACAGTTCTTCTGGTGTATTAGTTGAAAAAACAGAACTGATAATTTTATTTACTGCTCAGGATAAAGTTATTTCGCCCTTTGCTATGGAGTTGCCATTATCACCTAGTCACGGAGAAATGCCGGACGATTTTATAAAACCTATAAATGAACGATCAATAAATAAAAGTAAACACTTTGTAAATTCTTTAAGCTATTTCTTTGGGTTGGAAGATTTTTTAAAAAAAGTTGAAATGGCTAAAATTATTAATTCTGGATTAATGAAATCTATTAAAACGATAGGAATAGGTGCAATTATTGATGATGAGATACGTAATTACGATTTGATAAAATTGAAATCATCGAATCAGTATTTGGATGATACAATTGCAATTGTTAATGAAAACAAAAATGTAAAATTTATTATTGATTTCAATGTAAGTATTAATTTTGAGCAGTGGAATTATTTTATTGATAGGATAGATAAGAATAATTTGTTTGGAATAGAACAGCCTGTGAAATTTCCTTCAAAAATTCCAGATTTGGGTTTCTTAAATATCGCTGATGAGACATTCGTGAAATGTGGTTATGAAAAAATTCACGAATATGGCTATAATGCTTTTGTCTATAAGCCATTTGCAAGTAATATTAAAGAATTATATAAGTGTTTTGAGAATAAAAATAACTACGTTGGTATGGTTGGAAGTAATGTTTCAGGCCCTTTAGATTGTAGTTTTTGTAACATCATAAATCATTATATGCCTACCAAATTAGCAGAAAATCGTGCAAGTAATTTTGAAGCGCATCCGTTAAATAATAAAACTGAGGATTTAATGAGAATTCGAGAAAAAAAGATATCTCTCTCTCTGATGAATTGTTTATTTATCTTGATAAATTTTGCCAAAAGGTATCGGATTTGTATTTTGATATGAATCAATTAAAAGAAATTGCTACAAATATATAGTATTTCCCACTCTGAAGCAGCTATGTTTCGTGAATAGATATAGGACATACCGATGGAAGAACGATATGGTGCTTGTCTCATGTATCGGGATCTTATATACTAAAAGTGTCAAAGATGGTGGCAAAATTGGCTTTGATTTTTTTGATATTAGCAGTAATTTAAGCAGCAACTTGCCTTTTTTTATTCAAGATTTTTGATGAGAAAGAATTATAGGTATTTCAGTTTGATATAACTCAAAATAAGCGAACGGTATTTTTAAGCTTGATGTTTATTATAAAGCTGAGCTCAACCCCAATCAAAACACTATGGCAGGTGGACTTATTATCTTACTTAAAAGGGGCTAGCTAAGAAGCATCCGCTTGTTATTATATCGAATGTTCTCAATTTGCATTCGATTAAACTTACAAATCAAGATGGCTTTTATTCTAATATCATCAATACTGGGCTTTATAGATTAAACATTCAAGTCCAATAGTTCGCAGAACAAATGAGCCATGCATCCAAAATGCCAATTACGAGTAATATAAATCCAGATGATATTGTAGCTGATATTCACGTAATACCATCAATACTCCCAAATGACTCCTATTATCGTAAGTTTTTTTTCTTTTCTCTTGAGATCATCACCAACGTCATAAAAATATATTTTACCATGCTGTTGCACGTTTGGATTTTTTACAAACATAGAAATTTCCATAGAGTAGCTCAAGATCCTAAACAAAAATATTAAAATATAATGTTTTTTATTTTTTATTATTTAAAAAATAACATAAACATTGGAATAACTTTCCAAAAGCAACAAAACTCTTTGTAAGAAGAACTCTGATCATTTTCTTTGAAAAAAGAGCAATGAAGAGAATATCACTAAAAAGAGCTTTGAGCGATTGGCTTGAAAAACTCTCAAAAGAGATTTCTCTATTGTGTGGTCCTATGATTTTTCACCAAGGTGAGCTATTCATAGCGTTTTGTAGGCCGACCGCCTTTTGGGTTTTGTCTTCATAAATTTCACGAAGATAGTTGTAACAGCATAAAAGCTCTAAAGTTTGTTAAATAATTCCTTATGTTTTGGATTGGCTTGGCTTAAATGCACCCCACCACCTGTTACAGATCCCAACATGGCTTTTGCTGGTTTCTGATCTGTTTTGCAGCCATTGTCTTTTAAAAAGGTTCTATGAATGGCAAAGGAACCAGCCCCCTTAACAAGAGCAACCAACGCGGGCAGTGTAACCCCAGAGGGGTGTGGACATTTGTCGTAAAAGCGTAAATAAGGAGATAAGTCACACGTGATCCCACGCATGCGTAAATAGATTTCTGCTAAAGTATTTTTGATTGGTTTGCTTTGTTGCCAAATTACTTTTGCTCTCTCTGCTTTCCTTTTTGCTTGTTTGAGATCAGCACAAAACTGTTTTGAGAAAGAAAGCGTCTGATCATAAGCTTTATCAAAAAAGGCTTGTTTTCCAAGCAAGCCAATTCTAATAAGCGCTTGTATGATCTCTCTAAAAGAGCAGCCAGCATAACAATAGAGTAAAAGACGCCCATCATGTCCATTGGCAAGGGATAAGCTAGGCAGCCTATCATCATGAGCAGGGCAACGGGCTGTTCCATAACGCCCATGCCAAACCCCGCGCAAGGCACGTGTGATACCTTGCGCATTCTTAAAAGAACACATCATTGTAAATCCTATAACGTTGCGTCACAGGACGGATTGTGCTATCTCTAGGGTGATGAGTTTGAGAAAGCCTTGTCCGTCCTTACGTGACAAGGTTTTTTTTATGCCGCGTCACTTTGACGTTGCTGTTTTGCTTGCTCGATGACATTGATAAGATCCGATTGTAACCAACGGGACAAAAAACCAAATTTTAAAGGTTTTGGGAGAGAGCCATTGGTTACATGACGGCGGAATGTTGATACACTCATATGAAGCAATTTTGCACTTTCACGGTCTGTCAAAAGAATATCATTTTCTGTCATACTAAAATCCTTTCTATCAAAAAATGGTAACAAATCATAACTATTTATTAACCACATTTTGGTTCATTTAGAAAGATGTTTTATTCATAGAAAACAATATTTTATCATATAATTTCTGATGTGATAATTTATGAGTCTTATTGAGAGAGAATGAGAGAGAAGAGAGAGAAAGTTATCCACAGATCATGGGGTTATGCACCCCATATCTTAAGATTGACCCGTGACATAAGCCGCCCATTTATCCATATAAACACGGCGCTGTTCTAGATAGTCCGTACGACGATAAGCACGCTCTACTTGTCCTCCGACTGTATGACTTAGAATAGTTTCAGCGACTTCATAGGGAGCATCGGTTGTTTCAGCAAGCCAATTGCGTAAACTAGAACGAAAACCATGGGGGCAGGCTTCAAGGTTATTGTCTCTCATATACTTTGACATAACCATAGGTGAAATAGGAGCCCGACTAGAAAAAGAAAAGATGAAATTACTTTTAGAGATACAACGGGCTTGTTCTATCACTTTCATTGCCTCTGATGATAAGGGGACGCGAAATTCTGTTGTAGCATCGCGCTTTCCTTTCATATTTTCAGCAGGAATAGTCCATATATCCCCATCAATCTGATCTTCACGAATATGACGCAAGGGATTGGTACGAACCCCTGTAAGGATAAGCAAACGCAAAGCCAGTTGTGTGGGGTTTGTTGTTTGG
>NZ_JBHIRS010000029.1:0-7641 GCF_042197365.1 Bartonella sp. AA168HLJHH
GTACGAGACCTTGTAAACGTTTGCCTCCCGCTTTGGTCCATTTCTGCAATTCGGTTGGTACCGCTTCATAATCCCCCGATTAAGCCTTTTAAGTAGTGTTCTATAGCCTTCTTGAGAGCTTAACGTGCTGCCTATGATTTTCATGACAAAATCTGGATATTGCGTGAGTGCTTGCGCATCTTCATCGCTATACCCTTTAGAGCGTAAAAATTGCAAAGTTTGTTTATGTTGTGCGCGTTCCTTGTTGCCCTGCCGCATAAGGATAGATGCATTTGAAAAACTTTCTTGTGGTGTCTTTCCTAACGCAAGCTCTGCAAAAAAATCCATTAAATGCTCGGAAAATTCTGATTTTCTAAAACGCTCCCATAAGCTACTTGGATTTGCTCCTGTCTGAACAAAGTTATCAAGTGACTTGATATAATCTGTTTTTTGTTCAAGATCACCACTTGCTTTTAAATGCTCCTCTTCTGGTAAGTGTGCATTCAAATGTTTTTCTTCTCCTATAGGTGCATCAAAAAGCTTTTCCTCATCATTTCCAGAATCATTTTTCAAAGAGTTTTCCGCTATAGATTTCTCATTAAGTTGAGCAATATAATCCATCACATTTTTTTGCTGTCGCCCAGCTTCATCCCCACTAGACTGATCAATGTTCCCAACAAGTGGAGATTGAGGAATCATTGATGCAACACCTCTCTGCTCTGAAAAATCATGTTTTTGTTGCTCTGGTACCTCTTGTATCTTAACAGTATCCTTTGAAACATCCGGCAATGGAGGCATTTGGCGCTTTAAATCATCTGTAGACATAATCAATTCTGCTGGCGTTTTTTCCCAGCTTGTTCTGTCCCTGCTTGAGAACCGCAAATAAGCTCTGTAGGACTCAATTTTTGCGGAGTATTATCCCCATTGCTCGCATCAAAAGGGTCTGTGCGACAAGCAGCCCGTTCTAAAAAACTTGGCTTGTATCGTCCTTCCAACGGCGTGCTTGGAGGCATCGAGCATTGTTGCAATAAATATCTAGGTAACTGCGGTATAACCTGATACATTAAAGGACGCAAAAATTTTGGATCAAACAACTTTAAAAGAGAATTTGTGTTTTCTTGTTCCATCACTGCACCCTTTCCATCTCACAGCCACGCTTGCTATAATCTACATGCACAAAACCTATCGCCTTATGCAAGAAAACAGCTTCAGGTTTTGACTTCAAAACATCTTGTGCCATCACCCCGCGATAACGCTCTGGATAGCCCCTGTAGTTATACTCATAGAGTTTGTATCCATCTCGCTGCCCTACTCGTACGATATTTTCTTTCGCTCTGATGTTGCTAAGCCCAGCAAAAGTACCAAGGATAGTTCCAACATTTCCAACAATCTCCTACGGATTAGTTTTTTTATATAACAAAATATTGATTTATAATAATAATCTAGCGTTATTTATATTGAATTAGCCTCCCGAATAACGTAGGATTCTCTCATTTCAAATCTGTTTATCTTGAATCAATCAAAATCACTTGCTTGCACATCATAAGCGGGGCTGATGTGTGGGTAAAAACTATAGAAGAAAGGAGTAAAAATGATTCTTATGAATCGTCTTAAGAGCCAAGGGCTGTAGCAACACCCACGAGCTGGTTTTGTACACTTTCAAAAATGATATCTTTACCTTCTCCCAAGGTGATATTCCCGCTCTGCTCACCATTTTCATAAACAGGATTGGTCCCAGCGATAATATCGGCTCCAACACCATGAATGCTGCCTTATTTAAAGTGTCATCCGCTTGAATAAAGAAGGAGACGGCTTTGATCCCCTACTTCATTCGTGATTTTATCCAACGACCTTTTTAACGATGGGGAGGACGCTTTGGTGATCGCTTTTGTAAAGCTTTTTGCTTTTGCTGACGTTTTTTTTCATCCTCAAAATGCGTTAGTAAAGCCCGTTCCTGTTTCGTTTTGTTGGTCACACCAAAGGTGTCATTGTCCATAAATTGCTGATATCCTGCTATCATTAAATTGCTTAGGAATGAGCCACTTTTGGGAGGTTGTGTAAAATAGAGCCCTTTTGAATTTTGCAATTTATACCGGAAACCTGCTTTTTTCATGCACTCATAAACTGAGGCAAATTCACTCGCATACGAATTCATATCACTAGAAGAAGCATAAACCGGTTTCCAACCACATTTTGATAAGGATTGTTGGATCATCGCTTTATCGACACCTGGTTTTTCCCATAATGCTAAAGTTGATGGAGGAGGTTGGTTAACACATCCAGCTGTATTTAAGAGAGCTATGCAACTCAATAGTTTTAAGATTTTCTTCATTATTCCCCTCCTTCAGTGGGTTTCTTTACAATAAAACAGCTCGGAAGCTTGTTGATATTTTCTGTCACCGCTGCTTAAAACAACGGTGAACAATATTGAGATGATGGATTGAGGGAACAGTCCCGCCATTCCAAGAGAAGGCAAGGATAGCGGATTGTTGATCATCACAAACAGCAAGACTTAAGGCTCGCATTCAGGTTGTTCTGGATGCTTTGTACAAAAAGGGCTGTTCAAGCGCTTCTTGACACTGCGCTGTGGTATGACAGCACCTGGACGACAAATCGGCAAGTTTTTCTCTTTAAAAGTATAACACCAGTTACCCCTCCCTTTATAGTGGAATCCTGCTTGGAGCATGCAGGCATAAGTTGTTTCTTTAGCATTAATGCTCTGCTGTTGGTTTTCTGGAAAAACATCATAAGGGGTTGGCATACCACATTCTAACAATGCTTTTCCTATCTCCGTAAAATCTGCTCCAGACTTCTCCCACATACTTAGATACCCTGGAGGAGGCTTATCGATGTTACATCCAGCTACACTAACCAAAACTATTCCGCTTAATAATTTCAAGATTTGTTTCATTTTTTCCTCCCTGAATATTTTGAATAAATTGGCGTACGATTAGGTAATCCATAGAACTTTGTACAAGCATCACTTGGATGTCCATAACAATCATGGACACTGGGGTAGCCCTTAAATATTTGCCATGCTCCTTTCCAGGGACCACTTCCAGGAGGTATTTGTTCAAAAGTGTAAGGATTTTTGCCAATCTTTGTACCCACAAAGTCATTTTTATGATTTTCCAAGTTTACGTAATCCTGCTTTCCATCACTTAAGATATATAACGTATCTGCCATGTTTTGAGTATTATAAGCTGGTCCAAAGAAATTAATCGTTGTTTTCTTTGCTATACCATGAACACCATGCTTTTCTAAATCATGCGATCCATTGCCCGCTGTCATACTGCCGCGGCTATGCGCATCAGTATGCAATCCTATATTGCCAAGGCTATACAACAGATTCTGGTACTTCTTCGTCGAATTGGTCAAAATACCCAACTTACCTTCTAGAGCATACTGATACCCTGCAATGAACAACTCTACCAAGAACGAATCGCTATGAGGGAACATCAGAAAATAGTGCGGATCATTCTTGTTATCAGCCAACTGAACCGCATTATGGGCTGCGTCATCTGGTGTTGTAAAAATACCATTGAGAAAAACATGAACCTTGCCATCAGAACCTTTTTGTAAATTCTGTTGTTCTTCAGGCGTTAAATAATGTGCGTGAGGAAGCAATCCTGCCATTTCAAGCCAAGGCAAAGATGGCGGTTTGTTGATCATCACAAACAGCAAAACTTAAGGTTGGCATTCATCCGCATTTTTATACCTTTTACAAAAAGGGCTGTTTAAGCGCTTTTCGACACTTCTCTTCGGGATGACAGCACCAGGCTGACAAATGGGAAGGTCTTTATAATTATAGCACCAATACGGACCACCGTATCTATCACGAAATCCTGCTTGGACCATACAAGCATCAATGGATGCCATTTGATTTAAACTGAGGTTTCTATTTTCTGAATCAGGATCGATAAGACTCGGCATTCCACATTCTAATAAGGCTTTTCCTATCTCAGTAAAATCTGCTCCCGCCTTCAACCACCCATGTACTTCCCCTGGAGGAGGTTTGTCAATATTTGATATGTCACATCCAGAGATACTTAACAGAACTATTCCACTTAATAATTTAAACAGTGTATTCATTTTTTTCTCCATAAATAACCTAAACCTAAATTATCTAAAATTGCATAAGGTGCATAAATTTTTGCATTATGATGTATTCCATAATTATCTTGACATTTTTTCCCCGCATTACCATAACACTTATGGGTACTAGGGTTATGCCCGATGAACGCTCCCCCTTGCTCTATCATTGGAGTTGCTGGTGGAAATATTGCATAAGGGAACCTCAAGGGTACCTTATAAGCAGTAGGTGGATTGTGACCAAATCCTGTACCTATGGGATCGAATATATGGTTTTGTAAGTAAATATGATCTTTTTTACCATCACTCACATAATAGAGTGCATTCGCTATTGATTGAGAGTTATCAGCTGGTCCAAAAAGATAGATATCTGTTTTTTCTGCTATACCGTGAATGCCACGCTGTTCAAAGTCACGCATTCCATTGCCCACTGTCAAACTACCACGGCTATGCGCACTAACAATCGCCCCTGTATTGCCATAACGATAGATAAAATCTTGTAACTTCTTGGTCGAATTACTCCATCTCCCAAAATATTCATAAATCGCTACTCCGTACTCTACGAGCCTGTCTTTAGCTTGTGGGTGGTATGTAAAATAAAGGGGTTCATGTTCATTATCAGCTAAGTGGACAGCATTACCGGCTGCTTCATCTGGTGTGTTAAAAATACCATTATAGAACATACGCCTGTTGCCATCAGAGCCAGCTTGTAAATACTGCTCATCTTCAGCATTTAAAAAGTGATACAGAGTAATATATTCTCCATCGCTGTCTTTTATAGGTTCTCCATTTTCATCGGTTAAATAGAGGACATTGCCATTTTCATCATGCAAAATCTCACCCACTGGATGTTCTTTAACATTTGCGACTTCGCGCACTTTGTCCCAGTATCCTAATCCTTCATCCGATAAATCATTGATCATATCTACGCGATTATGTACTACCCCCTCAAGCGATGCGACATCTAGCTGTCCTACTGCTTGGTGTGCTGCTGCGGTGTTGCGGTTGAGAGAGCCAATGATTTGTCCAGCATCTTGCCCCATCGCCCTCTGTCCAGTTGTATCAGTAAGAATGATAGTCCCATCACTGATAGCAGATTTGGTTTCCCCTTCTGCTCCATCCTTGGCTTTGCCGTGATTTAAAACATTCTTGGCAATGTTTTTTATCGTGTCATTCCCAGAAAGGCTAAACCCATGGCTGCTGGCTTTAGCATGGGCACTGTTGCTGATATCACTGGTGCTAATGCTTCCTGTGGTCAGGCTGTTTTTTTCTGCCGGCGCGGTGCTGGCAATAAGCCCCCCAGTTAGGGTTGTTTTATCTTTAACGTTGATCTTAAAACCACCATCACCCGCTTTGATGCCTGATTGCTCCACAACACTATGATAATCACTAGAGGATTTATCCTTGTTCAAGGAAATATTGGTTGTGGCTGTACCATCCTTTTCTCGGCTATTATACCCAATGGAAACAGAGTTTTGCTTGCTGGAACTGTGTCCCGTATCACTGCGGCTGGTAATGGCAAAATCACCCCCTACTTCCATTTCTACACGCTCTCCAGAAACCACGGCGCCTGCCAATGTGGTGTTTGCCCCACTCGTTGTGTGAACTGTGCCGGTGCCAATAATATGGCTGTTCTTCTGGTGAACCTCCTCACTGGAACCCTTGCCTTTACCAAAAGAAGCATTCCCCATCCACCCTGTACCACCGGTACCATAACTATACCCAACATTCATTGAAGCGCTTTGCGTGTGGTTTTCTGTGCTTTGCGTATTTTGCGCACTTTCAAAGATGATATCTTTACCTGCTCCCATGGTGATATTCCCGCTCTGTTCATCATTGCTTTGTATCGGGTTTGTACCAGCAATAATATCGGCTCCAACACCATGGATGCTACCTTTGTGGGCTTGCATATTAACAGCGCGTCCTGCTTCTATTGTACCTGTTACCGCGGTAGAGGTCTGAACAGAGGCTTCTGCCTTCTCTGTCTTAAAGCCCACGGTTACGCTAGCAGAAACATCAGCAATATCACGAATAGACTGTTTGTTTCCACCTTTCATCCCATTATAAAGACCTTTGCCTTTACTATAGAGATCATAGCCTTTTAGACCAGCAATAAGACCATTGCCGATTTTGTGTTTTGTATCCCCATGACCAAAACGTTTGACTGCATCCCTTACATCTTGTACAGCACCAAGAATGCCCACATTGACAGAGCCTGTCACACCAGCAAAAGACTTTTCATGCTTTTCTTTTGCGTTAGAGGTATCATAGCTTTCTGATAGGGTGATATTATTGCCGGCATCAATGTTGACATCACGATTTGCCGAAACAATGGCTGCTTGCATATTTACATCATTGTCAGCAGTAATCTGCACATCTTGGCGTGCCGTGATGTGTGATTGTGTGGAAGTGGTTTCCCATTGATCGCCCGTATCTTTGGCGCTTGCAATTCCAACCCCCAAGGAAGCACCGCTGTTGCTCTTTTCAAACTGAAACCCAAAGCCTTCCCGTTCTTCTACAGAGTTTGACTTATGGCTATTATGACCAACAAGCACATTCACATCATGCGCTGCGGTAAGATTAACATTTTCCCCTGCAAGATCAGAGCCAACAATTGTCACATCTTTTTTCTTGGCAGTGATGTTAATCGTACCATCCGCATTGAGAGAAGAACCTTGATGCTCAAAACTCTCTTCATTTTCTGTCTTTCCCTCACTCCCGTATATCGACACAAAGCCCTTACCTGATCCCACACCAAAACCCGTTTCATGGGTCTCTGAATGGCTTTTATGGTGATCTTGCATGCCATCAATCGTCACATTTTCTCCGCTCACATTGATATCTTGACCGGAAAGCAGATGAGAAGCAGAAATCTTGGCTTCTCCTTGTGCGTCTAACACGATGTTGCCCGTTGCCCCAAGGATAGAGGAGACCGTTGTGGTATGCGATTGAGATGTATCGGACGATTCCTCATGCAAAAAGCCACTTGATGACGATTGTGCTTGCTGATCCAAGTGTTCTTGGGCGCCTTTGATAGTAATCTTTCCCCCAGAGTGAATAGTAATATCCGCTTTTTTCTGATCTCCTAGTGCTTTCTCTCCTGACTTTTCCTCTGCCTTACCGGCTACGAGCATCGAGGCTACAACTTCCGTGTTGTTTCCGGAATCAATGGCAATGCCTTCACCCCCTGTTATGCTTGACCCCACAACTTGGCTCACATCCATCTTGTTATGCTCAGATTTGCTGCTACTAAACACCCCACCGTCTTTATGGTACGACATCTCATAATGTAAGCTATCCTCTGCATTATTGATCAGGACATGGTTGCTGGCTTTCAGCCCCACCTTGCCATCAGCAGCAATGGAACTGCCTGTGATGCTAAGATCATGCGGTTTGCCATCCTGCCCTGCAATGACAGTGGTGTCACCTCCCGATTTTATCGAAGAGCCAACGGCATGAGAGGCTTGCATGTCCACTTTCGTGTTTTTGGTGCGAAGATGATACTCCATCTCATCGTTTCTTACCCCTATTGTTACCTCCCCTTGGGCGCCAAGAGCAACATTACCCTTG
>NZ_JBHIRS010000030.1:0-7532 GCF_042197365.1 Bartonella sp. AA168HLJHH
GTACGAGACCTTGTAAACGTTTGCCTCCCGCTTTGGTCCATTTCTGCAATTCGGTTGGTACCGCTTCATAATCCCCCCGATTAAGCCTTTTAAGCAATGTAGAGTTTTGGAAAGCTGCAATACCCACATTATAACAAAAGGAAACAAGAGCGCCGAACTGCTCGTCGCTTAAATTCACACAAACTGCTTTTTCTACCGCCCTCTCATATTGCCGCAAATCTGCTAAAAGCATGTTTTCAGCTTTTTTTTCTGTAATCACCATACCCTCAACAACTGTTGGTTGACCGGCTTTTTTCGTATGACCATAACCAATCGTCCATATGCCAGAAGCATCTTGATAAGCCTGCAAGCGCAAACCTTCCCACTTTTTTAAACAGTATAAACAATCTTTACTTATTTTCCGTGCCATTGTTCAATTCACCTTATAAATATACCTTTATGAGTACTGCTCCATCACCGCCGTCGCCGCCAATTTTGTCGCTTCCGTGTTTCCCATCAAAATATCCACCGCCGCCGCCGCCACATTCTTTACCACCTCTACCACCGTTACCACCTTTGTAACTCTCACCACCCTGCCCCATGATAGAACCCTTACATTTACCGCCGCCGCCGCCGCCAAGAAAAGAACTTCCACCAGTACCAGCTCTCTTGCCGTCTATTCCACTCCCTCCACCATTACCACCAGAAAAAATAAAGCTTTCACCACTGCTGCCCTCCCTGTTTCCTCCTCCATCGCCGCCTTTCCCTCCAAAGTTAACGAGAGTCATGGAAACGGAATATCCTCCTTCTGCTGTAACAAGCCCTTTGATCATTGTTCTACCACCATTGCACAAAATGTTACTGTCATTACCTTTACCACCACGACCAATGTAAGCTGTTTTTAATTTATCTAAATCAGAACCTTTCATTTTAACATGCACACATTGACCGCCGCCGCCGCCGCCATCCTTAACGCCACCACCTCCACCGCCCCAAGCCCATACTTCGATATCGGTGTCAGCAGTAATACCATCAGGCAATGGAATATCTCCGCTTTCTGTCATCAGAATTTCAACAGGTTTTCTAACCCCGCCACCATTGTTGCTACCGCCGCTGCTATTGCTACTATTTGCTTTGATTGAAGCCATCAGTTTGGCTGGTGAGATAAGTGCATCCACTGTTTTTGTGCCATCAATCCAGTCTTGTTTGCCAAGAGGTTGAATGAGATCAACTTTTTTCTGTACACTATGTGCTGTATCTTGCGCTTTATCGGCTGCTGTTTGCGCAATATTTGCCTCAGCTTTTGCACTGTCTCCCGTTTTTTGTGCTGTCTCAGCCGTTTTTTTTGCATCTACTGCATAAGCTTTTGCATCATTTGCTGTTCTTAATGCACTATCTGCAACGTTCTTCGCTTCACTTGCAACATGAATCCCTTGTTGTGCAACATCTTCAACTTTATCAATTTTTGCAATCTGTGCACGTTCTGGAGGAGTTAAGATAAGATGCTTTTTCCCTTCCTTCATATTCTCCATATCAAATACATCTTTTTCTATTTTATCTGGATCATAAACTGATTTTGACATACCAAAAGACTTTGAGCCTACAAAATAACGAATGGTATTTTTGAGATCTACCGGAGATATGGGATAATAAACACCTTCATCTCCCCTCCGCCATTTTTCCATCGTTGGCTGCGTAGAACTCAACCATCGTAGCTTTGATCTTTCCTCTATGGTTAAGATCTTTTTGGTAGGACCCTCGTGCATATTTTCCATAGAAAATGCATTTGCCCCCACATTGTCGGGATCATATGTAGCAGCCTTCATATCGCCAATCCCTAAAGGCGATATTTTTACCCAGCCAGCGCCTGATAAAATCGCATTCTCATGCGCTTCACCACTTGCTTCAATATCGTGAATTGTGACCTTATTTTTGTAAGCAAGAGCTCCAATATCTCTCTTTGCAATAGCATCATCAGCCTTTTTTCCTTGAGCAGCGGTTGCAAAATATTCTACCTCATAAGCTGCTGCACTCCCCACTGAAACAGGTGCAAGAGCCTTACTATCTAAAACACCTTCTTTGACTTCTTCTTTTGTTGCTGGTTCAAGCTTAAATATATGTGTGTGATAGGGTAATGGCATCGCGTTTCATTCCTTAATCAGTTCGTTGTCTTGTTGTGTGAGAGAGAGGACTGCAATTCATCAATAAGTTTTTGCATGATCTCTATGCGTTGATCTGTCGCTTCTTTATATTCTGCCAAAGCGCTTAAAAGATCATGCTGTATGTCGCTTTTGACGAGATCAAGTACCTTATTTAAGGGTGCATGAACCATTCGATTGCTTGCATAAAAAAGGACGCGGATTTGCTCCGCGTCCGCAATATCATCAATAGCAGACGGATTATTGATCATTTGAAAAACTCACGATTTTATGGCATAAACAACCGGTACATTAACAGGGCGTGTTTCTGCCTCGCCCGTTGAAGAAATCGTTACCTTATGCGTGTGCACTCCAGCAGGTTGTGTATCTTTTGTATAATATGAATTACCAAAAGCAGGATTTCTGCCACCTATTTGACCAACTCTTGTAACCATAGAATAATCATGCTTATGCGTATGTTGACCTGCCTCTTCAATGGTACAAGCATGTGTATGAGATTTAATGCTGTCTTTTTGCACCTCTGCGAAGTCTCTATTTTGATCTAAACCGCGCCCATTATCAAAGCCGCGCAAAAACATTCCTCTAAAGTCTGGAACTTTAAAGGTTGTATCGCTGTTTTTTCCCCATTTATCCCCTATCGCCTTGAATAATTGCGGATAATCCTTGCGTTCATAAGTAGCGCCATCACATAAAAGCCAGCCGTTTGGGACTTCTTGCATAGCAAAGGTCGCAATAAAACCACAAGGAAAGGTTTCGACCTTCGGTGGTGGAATGGGGGTAGGGTTTAAAAGATACCAGCCATCAAGACCTTTTGTTGATACGCCATCATTATAGACTATTTCATAAATACCATTTGTTTGTAACTCACCACCTGTCAATGATACTATTCCCGTGCTGGTGGCTTTATAGAGTGGCTTTGCTCCTATATTATTCATGTTTATTGTTGTCGTACCAATATTTATACCACGCGCCTTAAAGCGGATAATGATATCGTTTTTATATTTTGCTATTGGCGAAACCGTCGTCAACGTGATTGATGTTGTTTGTTCCTTTCCATTCACAATAAACTTTGAGTCAAGAGAACCACCATTATCGGCAAGATATTCACGTATACGCTGCATCATGACCCGCGCACTATCATTAACAGAACTAGGCGGCTGCCCTTCTGCCCAATTAATGATACTATCGGAATTCGCATTTTGATCAGCTGTGAGTGACCAGTCATAAATATCAGACATGATAAGCTCCCGTTCTTCTTAATAGCTCTTCGCGCAATTGCTCTTCTTTTTGCCGCCCATAGGAACCAACAGATTGCCGCCTAGAAGGATCAATAAGAGGTGTTAAATCTGTCGGTCCCCCAGTCGATTGTGAGAAACCCGCCATGACTGGTTGCTGTAACATTTGTTGCTGTACCATCTGTGCCTGCTGTTTTTGTCGTTCTCCATTCTCTCTCATTAAATGAAGCAAACCGGAAAAGCCCTTTTTAAGAGCACCTGCATCAATACCTTGTGCTTGCAATGGTGTGGTTTCCATAATCTGTCCTGTTAAATTGTCTCTGCTTTCAGGTGCCATCATTCTGTTTGGGAATGGCGTGTCATATGCCATCAATTGGTTGCCCCCTTGATCACCTTGACCCACTTGATTACCTTGAAGTGTCTTTTGAAGCCTCTCAAACCCACGCAAAGGACCCACCTCGTTTGGTGCTGCTTGTCCATTGCTTTGGTTTTGCTGTATCGTTCTCTTCAAAGCATCTCCCGTTTTATTGTAAAGCCCATAAATATGATTCATAAAATCCCCTGCTGTAGCTTCCATATTGCCACCATTGAGTGTGACTGCCTGTCGACCTAAAAGCTGGCTTGCTGGAATATGTGGATTTTTGATAAGCTTTACTGCCCCTGCTGGTCCTTGTTGGTGTGCGAGGTAAAGCTCTGCCTCTGATGGCTCTCTGCCTAATGCTGTGACTAAATAACGCGTATTATCCTTCGTTAACCGTGCCATAGCATCGGTTGCTTGAAAGGGATCAAACTTGTCATTCAGTTGATAGTGTTTTGCTGTTGAATCGAGAAATTGATACAGCCCCCCTGCACTGCTGTTCTTATTTTTTGCATTTGGATTACCATTACTTTCTATCATAGCAACACGTTCAAGAAAGCTTTCTGGTAAACCATATTTTTGTGCTGCCTGTGAGATAGCACGCTTCACTTTAGGATGAAAATTGATCATTAGTTTATAACCGTTCTATCAACGCTGCTATTCAAAATAATGCCAACAAAATTAATGAATTTCGTATAATTTTCTCGTGTTATTAAGCGTTTCTTTTCTGCTTCATGAAACTTCTTAATTAATTCAATGGCTTTTTCTCTTGCTAACCCAAAATCTCCTTTTTCCCGCGCTGTTATAAGCGCTGCAATATCTCTCTCAGTATCCTTATGGACGCTTGAGAATTTGCGTCCAAATTCTCTTGCGAAATTTTTTACAACTGCCTTGATGAAAGCAATCTTTCCTATACCCATAGTCTGTTGTTTCCCCCTCTCTTCCACTTCACCTATATGGTTTGGCAAGCGTGCAAAAAGCTTTGTTCTTTCCACTTCTGGTCGCAACACTTTCATAAGTTGCTTAGCTTTATCCTCGCCAAAAATACGCTGCAACTTTTCTTGACCATTTTGCGTGTCAAACAAACTCAAAAGATTGTGGTCAAAATTCTGTGCATTGCCTGCCGCATGTTCTAGTTGCGACCGTATACCTTTTTGAAAAGCCTCTTTTTCCATCAACCCAAAATCCGAAAGTTGACTGTTAATTGTGTCGAGATTAACGCTCTTCTTCAGTGCTTGCTCTCCCTGCTCGAGGGCATCACCAATAGTACGCTCGTCATAATAAATTTTCCGTGCTTTAGCATAATCTGGAGAGGACGTATCTAAAACGTCCAGAATGCGTTGTTTGAACAGAGTCAAATCTCGCGCATATCCTTGTTTTCCTTTGATGCGCGCAGAATTAATTTGATCATCCAAAACCTCTTTCATCTTATGTAAAATTCGCATATTCAGCTTTGGATATCCATTGCTCCCTATAACTGTTGCATCCGCTTCATTTGGCATTTGCGCAATTGCTTTTTTATAGGCTTTTTGGAAGGCAGGAGTTTCTTGCAACCGCGATAAATCTTTACTGACAGCATTAGAAATGGGAGAAGCTTTCGCCCTCTCATAAAATGGTTCAGCCTTGTTCTGTGCTTGTTTGATAATCTCTTGCTTTAAATCAAGCGTATCTACTTTTGGACCCATCACATCTGTCAACGCATCCTTTACCCGCAGTGCACTCGCATCTTGTCTAGCTCCCAAACGATTACTTATGAGCGAATATGTATCATGGTCTTTTTTTGCTGCCTTAAAAGCTCTTTTAGCAAGCTCATCATGAAGATCAATAATCATTGAATCAGGACCTCGCTGTTTTAATGCTCTTTCAAGTTTATCAACACCTTCATCCCCTAAAGTTTGGCTTACATCCCTAAGCGCTCTATCGCTTATCTGAAATGCTTCTTTTTCTACACCTTGTGTTATTGGTTCAGTTTTACCAAACAATTTCTCAGCTGTTTTTTTGACAACAGCAGATGTTTTCTTAACACCAGAAGCCGTTACTTTGAATGGTTTTGTAACAAAAGGTGTAACCTTTAAAGCAGAATGTGCCACAAATGGTGTTGCAACGCCTAACCCTGCACCAAACCCAGCAGACACTAGAGTATCTGCAAGCCCTTCCCCTTCACCACTGCCTGCTATTCCACCATAAATGGCTCCAGTTTTTGCTGCACGCCCCAAGCTAAATTTTGCCGCCTCTTTACTTGCTACTGCTTTCATTGCTGCTTCACCTGCAGCTTTTGCCGCTGCCCGTTCCGCACCCTCAGCTAAAGCAGATTGCACCGCCCTTTCTCCTGCTGCTAAAGCTTTACTGGTTATTTGTGCTCCTGCAACACCAGCTCTTCCTCCCAGCACAACATCAGCCCCAATTGCCGCACGAGCAGCAGCAGTAGCCCCTGCCGCGGGTGGAAAGAGGGCAGAAGCAATTACGGGTGCCGCAGCACCCGTTAAATTCCCCGCAAGAGATGCATAAAAATGATCTCGGTTCGCCGCTCTTTGATAATCACGCCATCGCTTTGTCACTTCATTATACTTTTTGACTGCCTCTTTATCTCCCATCCAATAAGCAATAGGACCCGCTTCTGATATTCCGGCTATTTCATCATCATAGCCCATAGTTAACCCATGAAGAGCTCCCCATCCAAAAGCACCCGCAACACTTGGATGTGGACCATCTTCTTCTGTTTCCTCTGTTGCACCATTATTTCCTGTAACAGAACCACTTAGCCTTTCCTTATTCTTCGCGAAAAGCTCTTGAAGCTGTTCTGGTGTATAGTCACTTATGTCCCAATGACTCTTGTGTTTTTACGATTAATAAGAGGGGGGATTACTTCAGCCATTGGTTTGTTTCTCCTTAATGCGTCCATCTCTATCAACGAACAACATGCCTTCCGGCAATGCTTCTATCTGTTTTTCTAGTGGATCATTTGACTGTGCATGATTTCCCTTATAAGCATCTTGCCCATAGGCGGCTCGAACGAGCTCGTTTGTTGCTTCTGCACCACCAAAAAGAATTGCGCGCGTTGCTGCATTGGATTTATTGAAAGTGTCAATAACTGTTTTTAAAGATTTCTTCATTTGCTCTGCAGAAAGATCTTGATACAGTGCTGCTACAGAGTTTTGCAATGCTTGCAATTCCATATTAGACAAATTCCCAAAGCCAGATGCGCCATTTGGTGAAAATGCTTTTGCTTTTCTCAAGGCATCAAGCCCGATACTTGCCTTCAATGAATCGAGCATATGCCCAAAATCTTTTGCCTTAGAATTAGGAAGGAACGACCCTATAGAACCCGTGAAACCAACAACATGCGGGTGTTCCTCAATAGTTTTTAGCAATTCTTTAGATGCTGAGAGTATACGATTTGACCTGTCTGCTGTTTCCAGAATTCGCATTTGCATTTGTTGGTTTTTACGCTCCTCCTCCTTCTGTTCTTGAATTAATTTATGTTCTGAACCACTGCCTGCAATTGGCACCGCACGTATGCCACCAAGTGCATTTTCATCCTTAACATACATATAACCTGATTCAGGCTTTGACAGCATGCCATCAGTATTTCCCCCTAATCCAGAAGCAGTGGAACGTTGTCCCCCTTGGACAAGGTATTGATTTATAATGATAATTCACTGTTTTGTATGTTGAATGAGAGTCCCGAATAACGTAGGATTCTCTCATTTCAAATCTGTTTATCTTGAATCAATCAAAACCACTCGTTTGCACATAGCAAGTGGGATGAGTGTGTGGATAAAATTTGTATAAGAAAGGACT
>NZ_JBHIRS010000031.1:0-7489 GCF_042197365.1 Bartonella sp. AA168HLJHH
ACTATCTATATCACTAAATACTAAGGGGGATTTTTACCTAGAAAGCTTTTTGGGGTAGCGAGCCTATGCCTATGATCATTGTGATGATGCCAACTTTTTGCAAATAGTGTTTTAAGAGGGTAAAGCATTATGTTGATAGCAGAAAGCCTGTAAAGAGAAAATGGCTATGGTATGTAAGAATAGTGCCGTTTTTTATAAGGAGCTGTCTTATTATAAAATTAAGTAAGGTAGGGGAAGAACGTATAGGTATGTAATTTACGCGCATAAAGGCTTTGTAGAAATTAGATCTAAACTCAGATTCTCTTGGTTCTTATGTCATCTCTCCCTTTGTCCTATGTGTAGCCTGTATATCGTCATCCTCAAAACAATCTGCTAACTTTTTGTAACAAAAAACTGCAAACAATTCCTTGAACTCCAAACTATCTATACCACTAAATACTAAGGGGGATTTTTACCTAGCAAGCTTTTGGGGTAGCGAGCCTATGCCTATGATCATTGTAATGATGCAAACCTTTTGCAAACAGTGTTTTAAGAGGGTAAAGTGTTATGTTTATAGCAGAAAGCCTGTACAGAGAAAATGGCTATGGTATGTAAGAATAGTGCTGTTTTTTATAAGGAGCTGTCTTATTATAAATTAAGTAGGGTAGGAGAAGAACGTATAGGTATCTAATTTACACGCATAAAAGCTTTTCAGGGATTAAATCTAAACTCAGATTTTCTCTCTTTAGGGAGTTAAGACTTGTATTTTTATCATAATGACTAGCTTCTCCATCATAATATTTCTTCACGAGAACTTTCCAAAAATAGTACACTAGCTAGTTTGTTCTTAAAAAAAATAATCAAGGCAATACTTTTGCACCATCCTCATTCGCCATCCTTAAGGGCGGCTTTTGCATTTACAGAAATTGCCCACTGACTTTAGAAGCGGAGCCTAGAAACGTGGGGAAGAGGAACACCATAGAGCGGTGTGACTACTCATGTTGTCATGCTATAGAAATATTTGGTTTTGTAGGGTATAAGCAGCGGCCACCCCCTTTAATGCTTTTTAGGCATTAAAAATGGCACGAGAAAATGCTGGTAGTCGTGATATGTTTTTTATTATGGCTGATCCATGAGCTCTAAGATATAAATTGAGAGAGAATGGGCGGCATTAAAAGTTAAACGCGCATGGCGAGGCTTGAGATTGATTAGTTCAAAATCCTTTTCTGAGCGGCCATGCGCTGCACTTTTCTTGTTTCTTAAATTCATAGTACCACTCACGATTCTGGATAGACCGGTTGCGATCATTCTTAAGTCATTTTTATCTAGATCTTGATTTTTTAAGTTTTTTTGCTTTATATCGTCAGTATGAATCTTAGCCTTCTTAGCAACTTCTTTCCATAAAGCGTACAGCTTATTATGGGCATTTTCTTCGTATAGGATAGAATGGTGGTCGAGATAAGCTTTGCAAGAGGCTTCCAACAGATTTGCTGCAAATAAAACTGCCTCCCTTGGATCTTTTTCTATATTTTCTAATGCCCTATTTATTTCGATTTCTACTGCTGAAAGTTCTTTCTCTGCAATAAGTTTTTTTAGCTCTTCCATCGAGAGGAGACCAGCTTTTTGCAATTCTTGTGTGAAGGTCATCTCATTCTTGATAATATATCCTCCACGCTGATATTCCAATCCATCTTTCTTTAACGTTTCTAAAACTTTACGTTGATCTTCTTTAAGCTCTTGTAGCATTTGATCTTCTGATATATCTTGAAATATGGATCTGACTAACTTATGACACTCGCTGTCCAAAAAATCCCCAAGCAAATTACCAAGGACTTCAAGCGGTTCATTGCATTCCACATTGATTGTATCTAGTCGTTTCTTAATCTTGACATAGCTACTATCATTTAGCTTCTCATGAGGAGCAGATGGTGTATAAAAAAATAAGGCATCCAAATTCTCTGGCCAATAGTACTTTGGTAATATTTGAGAGAGTATCCTAATTGTTGCAGGAGGGATTTTGTTTTTCTGAGATATTTTTTGCGGAGACGATAATTGCATTTTATGGCTTTATAATATCAAAAAGTGGTATGTTGAGTGGTTTTTAGAGTATGATTTTATTGACTGACCTTGCTTAGAAAGTCGCGCAACAATTTTGTGGCTTATATAAGATTTGTGAAAAAGAAATACTATATTGTGTTTTAATCTTTTTCTCCTTTCATTGTTATAACAGTGAAGCAGTGAAGGGGGGAATAGTGTGTGATAATTCGAAAAATATAGAATGAGAACAGAAGTATAATTTTGTATTATCGTAACTACAATAGCATTCTTTATTGGCAGATTGTTTATTGGAGAGAAGGAAGCAGGCAATGCGCATAATCCCTGAACGGAAGGTTTTGTGACAAGAATTTCAACAATGGCATGTTACTAAATGTTGTGTGTGTTCTTTGCTTGTCAGAAAAAGTAGATGGCGCTCTTTATTTGCATAACCGGTATAGAGTAATGAGTAATGCGGGAGGCTAGTTTAAAATCTCGTTTATTCCGTTAAAGCTTACTGTTTTCTATAAAAAGACTGTTTTCATTATATCCGCTGTGAAGCTCGCATACTTGGTAGATGGAAATATACGCGTTTATCGTGTCTGTAAGGGAGCTTGAAGCAATGAAGTTATGTGTAAAAGAGTTCTGAAAAGCTTCTTTTGTCCGTAAAACTTATAAGGAAAATTTAAAGGCAGGAAAATGTTAGAGAAATCTAAGAGTACGCTGTGAAAATCAAGAAACAGTCTTTTTAGAGATGGTTTGCTGTCTGTCATCATGCTTTATGATTTTCAATGTTTTTAAAATTTCCCTCTCAATGAGAGAGGGCTTTTTTATTAAAGTGGGGGAGATTTGTTATGACAGTTAACAATGAAATGGAGAGAAGATGCTGCTTTACCAGCTGTTTTTGTCGCTTCAGTTTCATTTGGACCTATTGCTGTTATGAAAGCATAGTGATTCAATGACTTTGAAAAGGGGCGAATAACATTATCAAGTTTGCAATACAGTGCGATTTTTTGCATCGCGATGCGTGGCAGAAGATGGTCAGCATTTGGGGGCATTGTGGGTTCTATATTCTATGCTGGTTCGGTAGGGCGTCTGTTAGCGCATTTATGGGACTATTCCGCATTGAAATGCGTGCTTAATTTCGTGGATTTTTGCAAAGGTCTGATCAGAAAATCCCATATTTCAAGAGGTTTTTAGAGGGATCTAAAAGCACAGAGGTATCATAAAATTACAAACACCGTACGTTACTGGAGGTGATCAATTTTAGAGCTTAAGGAGCTTATCGGTTTAGTGTTCTTTCATAAAAATGATGAAGGCTGTGGTCAAGGTCTCAGTGTGTTGGTTTCTCGAAAAGTGGTGAATGCTGTATGATTTTATAAGCTATTGCCAATGTTATGGATAGGGAGTTCAAATAAAGCATATCATAAATCGGAATTCTTCTCTTTAGGCGATAAGAAGAGGGCTAGGCAAAACAGTAAAAATGTAGCGATAGAGAATATAAAGAATACGATATATATTTGGTTTAAGGACAGGGATTCTTCTGTCAGCGAATGGATCAAAAAGCCAGCGAATATACCCCCTAAGGCACCACCTATTTGCTGTAATATGCGTGTGATAACGGCTGTATCTTTGACGTATAAACTGTTGACATATTGGATGGGGGCGGAAAGGCAGACAATGGTGGTGATGCCAAGTCCTATGCCTCTTAGCAAGAATCCCAGTCCATCCATGCTTATATTATAGCCGAAGCATAATAACCCAAAGCTTGATATCACTAAACCAATTCCTATCATGAAAAAGGGAGATTTTTCTTTCCATTTTTGGTAAATAAATTTCCTTCCGATCCATGCTCCTACCCCTTGCAGAGCAAGGAGGGCACCGATGATGAGAAGGCTATTTTCATGGGCTTGTTCCATGGCAACTGCTAGTGGGAAATAAACGAGGAAGCTATAAAAAAGAAATGAAGCAACAAGCCCCATGATCATGAGTAATGTGTAGCGCGCATTTTGAAATCCGCTAAAGACGATTAATTTGTTTTTTGCTTTCTGATTAGAAACAATGAATAATATGAGAGATATCATGGCTATAAGCGCTAGGATAAAGAGGGCGTTGTGGTTATTGATGTTTCTGGCTTCTGTGAGGTAAAAAAACGAAAGAAGGGAGATGGAAAACGCTAAAAATGCAAATAAGTTAAATTTTGTTTTTGTTGTTTCGTTGCTCTTTAAATGTTTTGCTCCAAGGGTGAGTGCCAATAAAATAAGCGGAATATTGATAAAAAATAACAAACGCCAAGACACATACTGAGCAAGCGAGGCGCCTACCAGCGGACCAAAGGCAGGAGCGAAAACTGTTGGTACGGCTATGGTGCCCATGGCTTGGCGCACTCGTGTCTGTCCAAATTGTAATGCAATGATGGTTTGGCTAAGGGGCAGTAAAAGACCTGTCCCGAAACCTTGAACGATACGGGCAGATATAATAGTTGGAAAACTATAGCTTAATCCTACCCCCAGTGATCCAAGCATAAAAATGAAGCTTGCAAGAAACCAAGTGCTTTTGATACCTATTCTTCCTTGCACAAAAGCGGCCATTAGCAGCCCTGGAACGGTGGCGAGAAAATAGGATGTTACAACCCATTGTATATTATTTCCTTCCACGGAAAAATAATGCGCAAGGTCCGGAAGGATGATATTAACAATGCTCCCGTCCAGCAGAGGAAGTATGCTGGAAATAATTACGGTATATATGACATACTTTTCTGATTGAGTGTAGGAATCTCTCTTTTGCATTATTATGCCCCCTGTTGATATTCTTTAAAATATTGTCCCCGCCCCATTCACAAACTTTTAAAAATTAACACGTGTTTGTGATATCTGCGGCTTTGATATTGGAATGAATATGATTGGAAGTGCTGATGGTCCCCTTGTATACAATCCCTCTTCCTCCAAAATAAAACCATCGGTTAAGTTGATCTTAATGAGTTTATCGAGGAGTCTGTTTACTGTCAATTCACTCTGCATGAGAGCAAAAGCAGAACCTACACAAACGTGCACGCCTGCTCCAAAGGCTAAATGGTTTGCGGTCCTTATGAGACCCGCCCCAGTTTTACTGCCCCGTTTACGTTCTGGTATAAAATGATTGGGGTTCACAAAAATATCAGGATCACGGTTAGCTGCTCCAATCATACAAAAAACAAGAGAGTCGGCTGGTAATGTGACTCCTGCGAACTCTATCGCTTGATTGGTCTGGCGTGGTATAAGCTGAACGGGAGAAGTCAAGCGCAGTGTTTCTGTGATTGCATCGCCAAGAAGTCTCCTGTCATTTTGGATTTTTTCTAATTCATTTGGGTGTGTGAGTAAATGATAAAAAAGATAAGCTAATGTTTTATCAGCAAGTTCTATGGCGGCCAATAACATGTTAAGGACGAGAGCAACTATTTCAGAAGTTGTCATGCTATTAGCATCATTTGTTTTCTGGCATAAAACAGAGATTAAATCTTCTGATGCGTTTTTGTCCCATTCTTCTATAAGTGGTGTTAAATAAGAGATGATATCTTTGCTGCACGATAAGCTGAATTCTTTTTCCTCATCTGATTGGTTTAGGCTGGTGACAAAAGATCCAACTCCCTTATGCCACATGGATATATCCTTGTAGCAATCTATTGGTAGGCCTAAGACCATTAATGTAACAAGCACACTATAGTCTTTACCGAATTCATTTATAATATCTATTTTCCCCTTTGCAAGATGCGGCATGAGAAGCTGGTCTATTATTTCTTCAATAATTTTAGTATAGTGCGTGCGGAACATTTTTCCAGTAAGTTTTGAAAGTATGGCGTGCCGCTTGCTATGGTGCTCATGCCCTTCCATTTGTGCCAATACGCGATCGGCCCATTACCGGCTCTGCTCGAACGGCTAAGGGCGCTGTTGTAAAGCGGGTATCCTTCAAAATTGCGCTGACATCTTCATAGTGGCCAAAAAAATAAGCTTTAAGATTTTCATCCCAAAGAACAGAGTTAGAAGAATTTACAGTTTGGTATATATTATATGGATTTTTTTGGAAATTTTTGTCCATAACGTTGAATTTAATAACGTTGCGCATCATTCATTTTCCCCTGAATCTTCAATCATAAACTGGTTCTTCTCATAAGTTTGCGTACATATCGAAACAATTCCGTGACCTTGTTGTTTATCAACACAGAGAGGTTGTTCACAATTGAGCAACAATTCTCCAACCGGCCATTCACGATGGTAGGCTAAAACTGAGTTTTCTCTATTTAAGTAAAGATGGGCTATTTACGTAGAAAGGGATTTCATCAAAATATACTCAAGAGAAATATTTGTTGTTTCTAAATTCTTTGTTTCTTCAATTGATAATCCCACGCTTTTTGCCCGACGTTCAACTGCTTGGATTGACATTTTCGTGCATAATTCACGAAATTTTGAATTTTTTTTGCACAAATCTATAGCCTTTAATTTCAATTTTTTATAATTTTCATTTTGCTTGTATTGAGAGAAGTCAAGAATGCGAAATGATTTTTCTAAATTATAAGAATCATGAATATTATATAATATGCCTCTTATGCGATTGAGCTCTTTTTTTGTTTTCCTCTCTGCTTTAGCCTTAGGCACTCCAGAAGCTAATAAGAAGCATGGCTGATTCTATATCTGGGAGCAATACGTCAATATCTTTGAATTTCTTTGCAGCCCAACATATGAGCTCAGTGATACATTTTTCTGAAAACCTTGTGTTGAACGGACTTATACCGATCATAAGATGTTGCTTCATCGCAATTAAACGAGAGCAGTTTTCCGATTGCCCCCTTAATAGAAAACGAAAGACGGTTCTTGATATCTATTTCTTTTTGTAAACTCACACTCAACCCTCCCCCCGCATTCTATTATGGTGATTGTGGGAATATAATTTATTTAAAGAACTGATAACCAATTATCGAATAGTGTCCCATTATGTAACAAATAAAAAGTGTCTTGTAAAGGCAATTACGGATAATTAATCTGTTAAGTTAACGTAAGATACACACGGGTATTTGTACCACTTTAGTCATGAACATGGGAGAGATTCCAAATCCCGATGTATAGGGTTTGACGTTTACCCAGTGCTGGAATGTTAAGAGGAGATGTGCAAGCATTGAATTGAAACCCCAGTAAACGGCGGCTGTAACTATAACGGTTTTAAGGAAGCAAGACTACTTGTCGGGAAAATTCCGATCTGTACGAATGGTGTAACGAGCTTCTCCGTTGTCTCCAACGTAGACTCAGTGAAATTGAACGCACTGTGAAGATGGAAGGTTTTGGCCGGTTAGATAGAAAGATGACATAGTCCGCTAACTATCATTAAGTCCCTTTTTTTGTACGGCACTGTTCAAGATAAAACCTAATATGCCTGTGATCATTGTGGCGATGCCAATGATAAACAGTGTGCTTTGGGTGTGATGCACTTTTACAAAACCGGCTCC
>NZ_JBHIRS010000033.1:0-2855 GCF_042197365.1 Bartonella sp. AA168HLJHH
GGACAAGCGCCTAAACTGAAGCAGATTTTAATTCGCCATGTTGCAGAGCCCGGAACACAACGTTTGTTGTTGCAAAAGCACGATATTGATGTTGCTCGTGATTTGACCCCTGAAGATCTTGCAGATCTGCAAAAAACAACAGATGTTAAAATTGAAGAAGTGTTAGAACCATCTATGATGTACTGGGGATTTAACATGACAAATCCTATTTTTGCTAAGGAAAAAGTGCGTTTGGCGATGCGTTATCTCATAGATTATGAAGGTCTTGGCAAGAAGCTTCTCAAAGGTGTTGGTGTTCCACGGGCCAGTTTTATTCCTCTTGGCAACTTTGGGGCTTTAGATGAAAAAGAAGGGCAACCCTTTAAACTTGATATTCAAAAAGCCAAGCAGCTTTTAGCAGAAGCTGGTTATCCGAATGGATTTGAGGCAAATTTTCTCGTATCAAATGCTCCTTATAGGGTGTTAGTTGCTCAGTCACTCCAAGATAGTGCCGCAAAGGCGGGGGTGCGTCTTAAAATTGAACGGATGGCCGGTACACAGTTGTTTTCTAAACTTTATGCACGGGCTTTTGATACGATTTTTGTCGGATGGAATAATGATTCTGCGGATCCTCATACCATGGCTTCACGTCTTGTTTATAATCCAGATAATCGGCTTGAGGCAAAAAATACCGCCTATCCTAGTTGGCAATATGGGTATTTGGATGAAACGATGAATCAAAAGGTTCAGGATGCATTGTTTCAAAAAGATCCGCAAAAACGGGCACAACTCTATGCTGATTTACAACGTGAATTGATGCAAAAAGGACCTTATGCGTTTATCTTTCAGAAATATACTGTTATCGCGATGACGCCTGATATCAAAAAGTGGGTTTGGAATAGTGCGCCACATATTTTTTATAGTAAAATTGAAAAATAAGAGTGTCTTCAATGCTGTTCAATAGATAAAGGGCATCGTCATGATATATTCGGCGTATTGTATAAATTTTCAAGTTTTGCAATGCGTCGAAGATCATAGGTAATGCGTGATATATTGTTGAATGTCTTTTCAAGACATTCGTTTAAAGATATTTTTCATTCTCATTAGAGGTGTATTTAAATGGATGTTAAGATCGATATTTCAATTTTTCTGAATTAGAAAGTGGTCAATTTATTTGTTAAAAAACTGAGAGTAACATAAAAAAACTAAGTGTAACAAATATCGCGGAATTTAGTGGTGCTAAAGGTGCAAAGGTTTTGCGATGTTGAAGGAAAGTTTTGTTATGGGGGTACACAAGAGATATCAGTTTTTTATGGTGTTTATATTTTCTTTTGCTTTGAAAGATGATGAGATGTCATTTGGAGGGTGTTATTTTACGGGGAGTGATGAAAAAATTAAATTTTCTTTTGAAGAAGGAATAAAAGTCGTTGCATTTGGCAAACTAACGAATTTTTCTGTTTTATCAAATCGTCAAATTGTTATGAAGGCTCGTTGTTATTAAGGTACTTGAGCTAAAAGGGGTAGTGCTTTGATGGTATAGAAAACGCCGGAAGAAATACGAGACAAGCTTGCTTAACAAGATAGAAAAAATACAGGTTTTATAGTCTTCAATAGTAGGCGTTATGATATCGTGATTAAGCTCTGTTGTTGGTGAGCGTTCATTGTATATCAGAGTGTTTTCCTTTGTATGTTTTAGTTTGGCTTATAAGTGTAGACAAGAGGAGTCATTGGCAAGAGGTGCTTGTTCTTGAAGATTTTAAAGTTTGGTCTTTAGGAGCCTATCGTTCGTCTAAACTTAAATTAAGCACGTTTTGCTGCATGGAGAATTTATACAATAAACGTTAAAAGGAAAATTCTATGAACATGAAAAGAAAAATATTGAAAAAGGGCAGTTCTTTTGTTTCTGCTGTTCTTGCAATGGGGATGTTTGTGCAACAAGTTTCAGCAAAAACACCCGCCGATACGCTTGTGATGGCTTGGAATCTCGATCCAATAAATACATTTGACCCTGCACAACTCAATGACCGTTATGGAATTGAAGTGGTTAACAATATTTGTGATAATTTAGTCGTTTCTGCTACAGATGATGCGGCTAAAATGGTTCCCTCGTTAGCGAAGAGTTGGGATGTTTCAAGTGATGATCAGAGTACGGTGATTACTTTTCACTTGCGTGATGGTTTAAAGTTTTATGATGGTCGTTCTGCGAATGCCAATGATCTTGTTTGGGGTATGAAGCGGGTTGTCAAATTGAAATTGGCTAATGCGGCAACATTTAATGAATATGGGATTACAGAACAAAACGTTGATGAGGCTTTTCAAGCACCGGACGACAAAACAGTGGTGATGAAATTTGATAAACCTTATCCAGCAGAGCTTATTCTTAGCAATATTTCCACTAATCGCACTGCTGCCTTGCTGGATCGTGAGACACTCATGAAACACGAAAAAGATGGTGATATGGGAAACCGGTATTTGGCAAGCCATTCTGCTTGCGTTGGTCCTTATCAGCTAGAGAGTTGGCGCCCTGGGGAAGGAATTTTGTTGCGTGCAAGCTCCAATTATTGGGGGGAGGCGCCTAAATTGAAGAAGATTTTAATTCGCCATGTCGCGGAGCCTGGAACGCAACGTTTATTATTGGAAAAACATGATATCGATGTTGCACGTAATCTGATGCCAGAGGATTTGGCAGATCTCCAAGCAACAACGGATATTAAAGTTGAAAAAGTGTTGGCGCCCTCCATGATCATATGGGGATTTAATGCGACAAACCCTATTTTTGCCAATGAAAAAGTGCGTTTGGCGATGCGCTATCTTATTGACTATGAAGGACTCGGTAAGACTCTTCTCAAAGATGTTGGTATTCCACGTGCAAGTTT
>NZ_JBHIRS010000033.1:2955-7356 GCF_042197365.1 Bartonella sp. AA168HLJHH
AAAATAAGAAGGTATCAAGTTTATAAAATATAAAAAACATGGTCATGATATATTTGATGTATTGCAAAGCTCTTTAACACTTTGCAATACATTGAATTTTATCGGGAATGGATTACTATGTTGTGTAGAGAATTTTATTTCAGGAATTCTTATAGAAGATGTGTTTGTTTGGATGTTAGGATTGAGTATTTTAACTTCTATTGATACAATTTTCGGATGAAATAATGACTCTAGATATCCCCATACAACGGCTTCAAGTTTTTTTTACAACCCTGATAATCGATTTGAAATTAAAAATATAAGCTGTTCTAGTCGGTGTTATGGGTATTTTGATGAAGCTATAAATCAAAAGTTTAAAGATGTGTTGTTTCAAAAAGGTTCACAGAAACGGGCGTAAAGAATTGAAAAATGGTAAGTTTGTTTAGTGAAAAAACAGGTGTAACAAATGTGGCAGAATTCACTGTTTCCGAAATAGCAGGGGCTCTAAAGCGTGTTGTTGAAGAAAAGTTTGGTTATGTACGGGTGCGTGGGGAGATATCAGGGTACCGTGGTACTCATGCTTCGGGACATGCTTATTTTGCTTTAAAAGATGATAAGGCAAGGTTGGAAGCTGTTATTTGGCGTGGAGTTATGGAAAAGCTCAAATTCCCTCCTGAAGAAGGGATGGAAGTAGTTGCTGTTGGTAAACTTACAACTTATCCAGGGTCATCGAAATATCAAATTGTCATTGAGGCTCTTGAACCAACGGGGGTTGGTGCTTTGATGACACTTCTTGAAAATCGTAAGAAAAAGTTTTTAGAAGAAGGCTTGTTTGATGAAGAAAAGAAAAAAACTTTGCCTTATATGCCTCGAATTTTAGGCGTTGTAACATCACCAACAGGTGCTGTTATTCGTGATATTATTCATCGTATATCCGATCGTTTTCCGTTGCATATTTTGGTTTGGCCTGTACGTGTTCAGGGGGAAACAAGTGGGAGGGAAGTGGCTGTTGCTGTTGAAGGTTTTAATGCTCTTGGTCTAGGTGGACTTATTCCAAAACCTGATCTTATTATTGTTGCACGGGGAGGAGGAAGTTTAGAAGATTTGTGGGGGTTTAATGACGAAGCTGTTGTTCGTGCTGTTTATGAATCTTCTCTTCCTGTTATTTCTGCTGTTGGGCATGAAACGGACTGGACCTTGATTGATTATGTGGCTGATTGGCGCGCTCCAACTCCTACCGCCGCAGCAGAACGGGCTGTTCCTGTTAAGCTTGATCTCGAGGTGCTGGTGGCATCGCTTGATGCACGTTTGCGCAAGGGACTCGCGCGTTATTTGGATTTTTATCGACAAAAATTGCGTGCTACTCTACGAGCTCTTCCGACTGCCGATCAACTTTTTGCTCTACCACGGCGTGGTTTGGATGAAACTTCAAGTCGATTGCAGCGTGCTCTTTGTGTAAGCTACGATAAAAAACGTTTTTCTTTTCATGCACTTGGTGTGCGTTTTTCACCGCGTTTGTTAAATAGTGAAAAAGCACAACGCAATACAAAGGAATATACGGCACGTCTTCAGCGTGCTTTTGTGCGTAGTGTGGAAAAACAACGTGCTGGGTTAGAGGTAGTATCTAGGCTTTTAAGAAGCACTTCATATCAGAATATTTTGGAGCGCGGTTTTGTTTTGGCTTTGGGGAAAGATCATAAGCCCATTAAACGATTGGTTCAGTTTCCTGAAACAGGGCAAATAAATTTACGCTTTTTTGATGGAGATATCAGTGTTGCAACACAAGAGCCTATTTCCGCTAAAAGATCAAAACACAAGCAGATAAAGTCACCAAGCGATGATCAAGGAACTCTCTTTTAATACGGTTAATGCCATGCTTGCGGAAGGTCTTCTTAAGGGAGTGGATGAAAAAGTTCGTTGCGCATGGGCTGGAACGGATCCACTTTATTGTGCTTATCATGATACCGAATGGGGAAAGCCTATTTTTGAGGATATTCGTTTGTTTGAGAAAATTTGTCTTGAAGGTTTCCAAGCGGGGCTTTCTTGGTTTACAATTTTAAAAAAACGCTCTTTTTTTCGCGTTGCATTTGATCACTTTGACTTTGAAAAGATTGCTCATTATGATGAGCTGAAGGTGCAAATGTTAATGCAGAATAAAGACATTGTTCGCCATCAAGGAAAAATTCAATCAGTGCTTAATAATGCATTGAGAGCACAAGAAATTATAACAGAGTGGGGGAGTTTGTCCCACTATTTTTGGTCTTTTCAACCACCACAATTGGAGCGTTATGAAAAAATAGATTTTCAAACACTGTTAGCTAACCCTATGACACCTGCTTCTCTTCGTCTTTCTCAAGACTTGAAGAAACGTGGTTGGACATTTGTTGGCCCCACAATTTGTTATGCTTTTATGCAGTCCGTAGGAATTGTTAATGATCATCTTGAAGGATGTTTTTGTCGATAAATTGGCAAACTTTCTTTTGTAAGAGTAATGATTAATAGGATAATATAAGAGTAATGATTAATAGGATAATAATTGAATTATTTAATAAATGTATAAATTATACAATTCCGCTGTATAAGATAATTGAAATATACAAACTATACAATATTAATGATTTTCTATTGTTGTTGGCACTAAAAACGATAAAGGTATAATTTTGAGGATGAAAAAACAGATGCAAAAAGGAGTGATATCTTAACTGTTATGTATCTGAAGTGAGATAATGGTAATGTCTTGTATGTTTTAAAGAAACATTTAGTACACCAAAGCCCATTTCGCGACGCAGCCCGTGAATGGTATGACAGATAAGTCCATAATGCACTCCATCTTTAGTTTTATGAAGGAGCAAATCGGCACCATCACGCATTTACTAGCTCTCAGTGTTGTGAAACAGTCTTTGGCATTTGTAATGGTTCAGAAGAGTTTTTTTTATTTCCGTTAATAACGTGACTGTTATAATTAATGAATATTTTATTCATGTTTGTTGACGAATGCAAAGTGGTTGTTAGATGGGGTGCTGTTGTTGCATTGTTTTTCTTTGCTTGTATGACTGTTGGTTTATTTATATGTAGGTTGATTGCCCAATGCTTACCTAGGCAATATAAAATGAAATGCAGCGATGAAAAATTGAAGTTAAATGACTCAAGCTGCTTGTGTTGGGTTTTATTATCTGATAGCTTTCCTCTATTAGTAGAGTGATCTTGCCGCGTGTGCGCTCCAATTTTTTGGAAGATGATTAAGCTCATGCAGGCTTGTATCCACTACATTACTTCGTTGAATCTCTGTATGTTTCCGCTGGAAACGAGAGTTCTGTTGCGGTATGTTGTTTTCTATTCTATTTTTATAGTGGTAAAGCAATGATGCACGCCAAAGTTTAGAAGGGTTTATATTCGTTATGTCTTTAGGGGGGAAACGTCTAATGAATTTTGTTTTTATCAATGGGGGGATGCATTTTAGTGTATATTCTTTTATTGTAAGCTTTATTTCTCAAAAGATAAAGCGTGGAAGGAATGATTCTTCTCATTTTTCCTTTATCTTTGTTAACGCGTTTGGTTTTGTTGGTAAAAACGTAAAACTTTTGACACTTATTTTTCAAAAGATTAAGCAGCTTTTTGTGGGGGATAGCGTTTTAGAAAAGATATTTTCTTATGTCTTTCTGCTGTTTCAGTGCCGTTTTGGTCATGTAGTAAAGATGTGCCACATCTTGAAACTGAGTGTTTGAGGGGGATGACTATTTTTAAAGTTTGCATATTTTATTTTAAATGTTGCCTAAAGGAATAGAATAATGAATTCATAAATTTTTGCGTAATGATTTTTTTAAAGCTCACTATTTTTTTGGGCGACAAGGCTTATTGATGATTAATAGGGAACTGATATAGTGCATTATCATATGCAAAGAGGTTATGAAAAGAATGTAATACTGGTTAGCAAAACATATATTGCATGTTCGTTATGGTTTATTGAGACGTAAGTCAATGAATTTATCAAGTAGATGACTCTGTGTAGGTGACTAAAAATATAGGCGATTAGAACGTATTTATTCAATGTTATAATTATAAATTTGCTATATTATTTCAGCGTCATTAATTGATAAAAATAAATAAAGGGAAAAGTTTATGAACTTGAAGAAAACAATATTGAAAAGTAGCAGCTCTCTTGTTTCTGCTCTTATGGCATTGGCGATGGTTGCACAACAAGTTTCAGCAAAAACACCGGCTAATACCCTTGTGATGGCTTGGAATCTTGATGCAATCAGTACGTTTGATCCCGCACAACTTAATGATGTTTATGGAAGTGAAATTATTTACAATATTTGTGATAATTTGGTCAGTACTGCGACAGATGATCCTGCTAAAATGGTTCCCGCTTTAGCAACACATTGGGATGTTTCAGGTGATGATCACAGTACGGTGATTACT
>NZ_JBHIRS010000034.1:0-7326 GCF_042197365.1 Bartonella sp. AA168HLJHH
AAATTTACCTGTCTTTATCCGAGAAACCACCGCATTATGTGAAACACCCATCTTCTTCGCAAACGCACGAACCGATAAACCCTTACGATTCTTCTTATCCATAGTTTCTCCATTTTTAATGGTATATACGAATTATTGTACACTTTAATTATTGACAAGATTTTATTTTTCGTGTACATAAAATATATGAAGATAGTGTGGGATGAACCAAAAAGAGCTTTAAACATTGTTAAACATAAGCTTGATTTTGCTGATGTTATTTACTTTGACTGGGAACATGCTCTTATTGATGCAACACATTCAAACCGCATGAAGGCTATTGGACATTTTGCTGATGGCACAACAGTTATTGTTTTTGCAAAGCTTGGCAATGAAGCGATATCCATTATCAGTTTTCGTCAAGCGAATAAAAAAGAAAGAGAGGTTTTCAATGATTATCAAAAAAAACTTTGAAACAGGATGTGGCTACACAAAAGAAGATTGGGACGCTGTGGATTCCCCACCATTGACAGATGAAGAACTTGCACGCTTAAAGCCAGCTAAAGATGTTTTACCAGCCTCCTTTTTTAAATATGTAACAGAAGAACGCCGTAAACGTGGGCGTCCACCGGTTGAATCTCCCAAACAAGCGGTTACTCTACGCCTTGACCCAAATGTTATTGCCTCTTTTAAAAAACAAGGAAAAGACTGGCGAACACGTATGGGTGAAGTCTTAAAAAAAGCAAGTGGTTGTTAAGCCAAACGATCTCGCCACTCTAAAAAATGTGCTTTACAGTTGAAATTAAACTTCAATTGTATTACATTGAAATACAATTACAAGAGGAGAGCTCATTATGGCTTCTAGTCGCATGGTTCAAGCGCGTGTACCAGAAGAAATTCAAAATATCGCTAGTCAAGTTATTTAAGCTTCAGGTTTATCAGTAAGTGATGTTGTGAGAGTGTTGATGACGCGTATTGCACAAGATAAAGCTATTCCGTCCTTCTTGTTTCAACCTAATGCGGAAACTATAGCGGCTTTTGCAGAACTAGAGGAAGGTAACTTAAAAAAGTTTCATTCCGTAGACGAATTATTTGATGATCTCTATGCGGACGATTGAACGTACCACTATCTTCAAATGTGATTTCAAGCGTGAAATGAAAGGACGGTATCGGCATCTTTTAGATACTGATTTGCGCCAAATCATTGCAGCATTAGCAAATGATCAACCCTTAGAACCTCGATATCATGATCATGCATTGACTGGGAATTGGAGCAATTATCGAGATTGCCATATTCGACCTTACCTAGTGTTGATTTATCGCTTGATTGGTCAAGATCGATTGATTTTAGCGCGTCTGGGCTCCCATTCAAAACTTGATCTTTAAACCACCTTCCCATTTTGAGAACGGGGAGGGGAGATGTGTTTTAAATCTAAGCAGCTTTTACGACAGATCTTGCTAAAACGCGCTTAGCTTCTTTTGTAACTGATTTGTAATGATCAAGCTCTTTTTCGATTTCATCTATTTTCAAAAGATAACCAAAGATGATACCCATGATTTTAGGATAATTTGTCAAAACATATTGACGAAGATAGTTAAAATCATCAAAGCGTGTATCATTATCATAATCAACAGCTTGGTTTCTCAGTTTCTTTTCACATTCAATAAAGTAACGGCGTGCTTGACGTCCTTTCTCATTGCGTTCAACCATGGAAAGTTCTTTCGCCATGTCTAAGGTGAGGTGATATTCTTTGCTGATAACATTTTAACGTTTCCCAATTTTGGAAAGCGTTAAAATATAGTCTTTTCCCTCTTCAAATTCATACTGATTAATACGGTTCGTAATCCAAATAGCAAAACGTTTACCTATTGCCAAAAATGTATGTAATTCAGGTGCATTCACTGTCTGAACGATATCACCATCAATCGTAGTTTGATGTAAGTCAATTAAATATTGTGCCATGATTTGGCTCCTATGTGCTTAAAGGTTTTCTATTGACACTCTAAAAGATGCCGGGTGCTAGAAAACACGGCACATAGCCCGTCGTTATGCTTTCCCCGAAGGGGGTATATGGCATAGCCACACCTGACAAAGCTATTAGCATACAATGAGTTAAAGCTTTTAAATTGCGGAAGATTAGTTATTTCGGCAACTAATCCGCTAGTTGTTTTAAGGTGTTTTCTAGGCACCTGATTCGAAAATACCTATTACTATAGAATTGTCCAGCAACAAAAATTACTTTTTGCTAAGAAAACGTTTCACATACTGTACAGTGTACATATTGAAATTGTTATTTATCAATGAGTTAAGTGTACAATGTACAGTCAAATTGAAAATTCTGTCGCTAGCGATAGTTCGCACTAGCCTGTCCCGCAACGAAGCCAACCCGCTGGGAAGTACCTTTTACATTGATTTTATTGACTTTTTTATGGAAAAACAAAGCATAAGTGATAATCTGTTTTTAAAATTGCAATCAAAGTGTGTAATGCATAAACTCATAAGGATATGGAATATATAGATAAAGTTTAAGAACATAATCTAGCCTTTCTTATTAGCAGCCAGCGTATTCATGATGAGCAAGTTGGTACTGTATATTGGCAATTAATCTCTCATTGGCTTTTTTTACAATAGCACTTGTAATCTCTGGCTTTGACATCACCCTAGCAATTGAGGGTTCCTCTTGTTTTGCAATGGGGAATTGATCTCCATCCGCTCTTTGAAACACATTCCCTCCCATTTTCAATTCAACACGCTTTGGAAAACTCCCATCCTTGATAAAACCATGGGGTAAGATTTCTTTCTTTCCAAACAGTTGTGTAAGTCACACCGCGTTTTGTTCTTTTGCTTTAAAAAATTTAAGAAGTATCGGTGTTCCAGAACCAATGATATCTGTCTCAAGAAACCTTGCTGTCGCCTTTTCTTTAATATAAATACCTTGCTTAACATGCTTTGATTGGGCAGATGTAACATCGGCAATTTGCTTTTCAGTAAAGCGTTCGACTGTTTTGCTGCGGTGTTTAGAGCATTACGCACAGCCCAATTAAGGCGTGGTGCTTGAAGACTGGTGAAGGTATCCTTCACCTGTTGAAGATACCATTTTGGGTAGATGATTAACTTCAACGTCTAAGCCTTTTTAAGAGTAGGTGTTGATGATTGAGAGACCTTAGATGCTTTTGGTTTTTCGAGTAAGGTTTCTTCAGTCATTGGTTCAGATGATGTTTGCGCTACTTCTTGTTCTATTTGCTTAATTTGTTCAACTGTCTTTTCAGGTTTTTCTGTTGTTTTGACTCCAATAAAAGGTTTTACAGCATTGGCGCGCTTGAGACGTGCGTAGACTTGATTGGAAACTTCAACAAATGGATTATTGGGTGTTGATGGTTCAAAGCGAATAGTGCTTTTATTGTCGCCAACAACACACATTGGCTTAGTGATGACAGCTTTCATCATTGCTCCTTTTGAGTCATAATTAATGACATAATTAGTCAATTATTGATTTTTATTCTGTGAAAAATTGATTAGTCAGAATTATCTAGAAAACAGAGCTTTCTAGCCACGCTTCAAGTTCACATTTTACTGAATTTTTGGGGATATTTTTGAATTTTAGACGCAATACAACTAGTGCAGTATCGTCATTAAATGCAATTTTTTACACCATGCCAACAAAAAAATCTATATTTTTTATTTTAAAATAGAATATATAAAATTTTCTAAAACATTTTAGATTTTATAAATTATTGTGAAATTATTATAGGAGGGAAAGGCTATGACAGGTCCAGAAATATTAGATGCCATGTATATAATATCAATGATAGTTATATCCCTCTTAACTATAGCGTTTTGTTTGCCTGCCGCCTTTTGATTTTCATTAATAGTTTGCGGATCATATGCAATTACACGCTTTTGTAAAAAAATCGAGAGTGAGAAATTTTTCCAGATTGATGAGCTAAATATTAAGCTCGTGACGGGCTGCTGTTGCCAAAAAAGCAGATCTTGTTAAACCTCTCTTTTGTGCACAATTATCAATTGCACGTAAAAGCCCTCGTTCAATTGATATATTTGTGCGTATGACTTCTGAATCATTTTCAATAAAAGGAACTTGTATTAAAAAAGCTCCTTCTGACAAAGCTGTTTTGACAGATTTCCGTTGTATGACTTCTTCAAATTTTGAAGGAATAGGCACTCTATCTATATCTTCACAATAAAGTTGGAGTGCTTCTGTTGCATTTGCGATTAAATTTTCTTCCTCATCAGCAGCAGAAAAAAGTCCCTCAAAATCAGGAAACTGAACACCAAAAGCAGATTCTTCATCTTTATGAACAAGAGCAAAAAATCTTTTCATTCTTCTTCTCCTTCTTTTAACCAGCCTGCTTGTTGTGCGATAGAACGTGCTGTACCAATCGGAAGATTTTTTTTAGGATGTGGAACGATAACAACCTTATCATCTTTTTTAAACTTATGATGAGAACCTTTCACTTTGATAAGTTCAAAGCCATCACGCTTTAATTTTGCAATGATTTTTCGGCTATCTTGTTCCATTACCTAAACTCATAATGTGTAAATATATACACATTTTAATGATTTTTCATCTGATGTCAATTCTTTTTTAATGGCTAAAATGCCTATGAAGCGCATTAAGAACAATACGCAAAGAGCTAACAAGATGTGTTAACGATTGATCTTCTATAACAAGATATTGTAATGCAGCGTAAAGATTATACTGTCTATAGAGGTGTTGTGTTTCTTTGATAACCTCTTTCGTCTCTTCATAACAATGAGTTGCTCTTTCAATCCACCGTTTTTGTGCCTCCTCATTTGATGAAGGAGTAAAGTTATCATAAATTGCATTAGGCAATTCTTTTGCACATAGATAATTGTTTTTCACTTCAAGATATTTTTGTGCAGCAATCATATTGGTCTTGATTGATTTCACCTTGCAAATAAAACCGCCCGATATAGGTTCTGGAAAGCGGATTTTTAGCCTCTTCTATGGTCAAGCCAAAGCGTTTGGCACGCATTTCAATTGCCAATTTATCCATGGGTTTATGCGGTGTTTTTGCTCGTGAGATGCGTCCGTTTGGTTCTCTGATACATCCTTTAATCCGAGGATGTCCGCGTTTTGTACGTTTTTTTCTCTTTGTCATATGTTATCAATCAGAATGGGATAGCATCATTAAGAGATGTGCCATGATCAGTAGCACCTGAAGCGATAGCATAATTTTGAGAAGTAATGGGTGAGGGGGTAGGGGATGCTGATTGCTCTTTCTTTGCATCAAGCAAATACAATTCCTCTTTGAATTGTGGTAAGACAATCTCTGTTGTGTAGCGGTCATGCCCATTTTTATCTTGCCATTTGCGTGTCTGTAATTTTCCTTCTATGTAAACCTTTGAACCTTTGTTTAGATATTGAAGTGCAATTTTTGCTAAATGTGGATTAAAAATCACAACTGAATGCCATTCTGTTTTCTCTACTTTTTGATTGGTTTTTTTATCTGTATAGCTCTCAGAAGTCGCTATACTAAAATTGACTATTTCTGCTCCAGAATTCATTGTTTTGCTTTCGGGATCAGCACCAAGGCGCCCGATTAACGTCACTTTATTTAGCATATTTGTAGCCCCATTAGATTAGCAATTTATACATAAAAAATCTTAGAATGATTTGCATATTTATTCAATTATTTCAAAATGATATTATTGTTTTTAACATATAAAATTATGTTTACAGTGTATAAAATAAGGAGATCAAGGTATTCTATTCTGCAAGCACTGTTTTTTTTCTACTTTCTCCATGAGTTCATTGCACTTTGTCAGATCTTGTTGTGAAAGAGACTTAAAAATTCTAACAAACGTGTTAGAAATTTCATGGTTAAGTGGGTCAGAAGAGTTCATTGTAAAATTCTTACGACAAATATTTGCTTCTCTTCTCAAGATAGAAGCCGTTTCTTCATCTAAAGCATATTTCTCAATGATCTTTTCTTCCATGTCAGCAGGTATAGGCTTTTTGCCAATTTCTACAGAAGATAAAAATGCTATAGATACGCCTAATTTATTAGCCATATCTAATAAACGTTCTGTCCGATCAATACGAATTTTACGTAAGGTTTTGCCAAATGGTGTAAGCATGTGATTAAAGCTCCTATTAATGCAATCTGCAATTAAGCTGCTTTGAGAAGCGAACCTATATTCTTTTCTAAAAATTGAGGTACTTTGATTTTAGGTGAAAAAATCATCAATTCGGTAGCTTTCCTTTTCTCTTGTAGAGAATATTGTAAGCTAAATTCTATTGAGAGATATTGCCTATACAATAATTTAATTTCTTCAACGTTGTCATAAATAATTAGCCAAGGTGCTGTCACATGTTGGGAGATGACATTCTCTAAATTGTGGTGATCATTAGCTTTGTAAAACCAAGTACAAAGCCCTTTTCCTTTTTTAAAATAAGGAGGGTCCATATAAAGAAGGTGTTTTCATCAGTTCTATAACGCAGCAAAGATTCCCGTGCATTTAAACGAGTTAAATGTATCTATCTTTTTGTATGTACCATTCTTCTAAGTTAATGGTCGTTGTATTGATTTTTTCTATTAATTCTTCTGTCTTGTGCAAAACGCAATACCAAAAGCTCCAAATAAACAGATCAATATCGTTAATGTGAATATCTTTAACTTCACCATTAAAAAAGCTTTAGAGCAAGTCTACACCTGCCAGCAAATGGCTCTCTATAGGAACAGCCATTTAATGCTTTTTCTCAAATATTTCTTTGACTTTTCAATACAGTGCAGCCTTACCGCCTGGATATCTCAATGGTGAGCAGACATGAGTCATTGTTACGCGCCTTTTTCAATGATTTTTTGATGTTTTTGTTGATTTCATCTATGAACATTGAGAAGAGACAATGCCATTTAATCTAAACAGTTTTATAAAATCGGAAGTTTTACTATGGCTTTTAAACTGAGCACTGTAGTGGGTAAATAGATATGTTTATTAAACTGCGTGTACGTAACATAAGAAACAATACACAAACTAAAAAGGAATACCAAAGAGCAATATCTGAGTACCAAAGTAAAGTATCCCAATGGAAAAGAAAGCTTGTACTCCACATACCTAGAAATGACAGGTAAAGAAACCGTTTCTTTATAACTATTTGGGAAAATTAAAACGACAAACGCTAAACTTATTAGTTTTAAGAGTCTGTGCAAATACTGTTGTAAATCACGTGTTAGTTTCACCCAACCCGTTGTATCATCACCTTTATATTTTGGATTGCTCTGCAATTCAGAAGGAATATGAGAATTGCATAAAATTGCAAAAACAGTTGTGACTATTACCAAAGAAACAGATGCGAATGTCAA
>NZ_JBHIRS010000035.1:0-7056 GCF_042197365.1 Bartonella sp. AA168HLJHH
CTCCCGGAATACCAATGCGAGGGCGCTCGCAACCGGAGGGGGGCTTGAAGTGCCAACTAAAAATCCACATTTTATCGACATTTTGATAGGCAAAAGAATCCGTCACAGACGCATTTCAATAGGACTTTCCCAAAAAGAATTAGGAAGCCATTTAGGTGTCAGTTTCCAACAAATCCAAAAATACGAAAAAGGCTTAAACCGTGTAAGTGCCAAATGTTTACTAGAAATCGCCCAAAAACTAGAAGTTCCCGTAAACTTTTTTTATGCAGACCTTGCCACAAAAGAAGATCTTTCAACAAAAGAAACCCTCTTACACCACAATCAAGAAACCTATAGCGAAAAAGAACACACTCTGTTGAGAAACTTTAGAGAGCTCGAAGCGAAAAAACAAAAAGCAATCTTGTGGCTAATCTCTGATTAAGCAACAGCACAACGATCAACATTATTCCATTCATATCCCCCTTAAGTCACATTCAAACCAACACACCACCCCCCTTCAAAGAGCAATGTTTTACGGCAGAATAGAATAGAAAATTCTTGATTTTTCTTGCCAATTTTCTGAAACTACTTTATTACTTAAAGGGTGAGTTTGGTCGTATACGCGACGATCAATAGGGAACTGAAAGCCCGAAACCTCGATACATAAGAATGAACCCACTTTTGTGGGTGTCCCGGGATTCCGGGAGATTTTGCTATGTCCAGGTGCGATGAGCACTAAAAGCAAAATGCTGATTCGAGGTCAGTGCTTTCAGGCTCCCGGAATACCAATGCGAGGGCGCTCGCAACCGGAGGGGGGCTTGAAGTGCCAACTAAAAATCCACATTTTATCGACATTTTGATAGGCAAAAGAATCCGTCACAGACGCATTTCAATAGGACTTTCCCAAAAAGAATTAGGAAGCCATTTAGGTGTCAGTTTCCAACAAATCCAAAAATACGAAAAAGGCTTAAACCGTGTAAGTGCCAAATGTTTACTAGAAATCGCCCAAAAACTAGAAGTTCCCGTAAACTTTTTTTATGCAGACCTTGCCACAAAAGAAGATCTTTCAACAAAAGAAACCCTCTTACACCACAATCAAGAAACCTATAACGAAAAAGAACACACTCTGTTGAGAAACTTTAGAGAACTCCAGCCGAAAAAACAAAAAGCAATCTTGTGGCTAATTTCTGATTAAGCAAAAGCGCAACGATCAACATTATTTGTTAATATATCAAACAACGAAACATCCTTAAGTCAAATTCAGATCAGCTCCCCACATCCCTTCAAAGAGCAATGTTTTACGGCGGATAAACGGCATTTCTCTTTAACGTTTTTACGCACAAAGCAATAAAGCAATCCCGCTTGTGACTTCACTTATAACATTGCAAGAAAATAGTTTTCACGACAAACAGAAGTAAAAGAATCCTACGATATTCGAAAACGCTGATTTAACATGCAAAAACACCAGCCACTCCCTTTGCTTTGCAATAAAATACCGCTGTCTCATCGTGAATTTTTCTAAATCAGCACGCTTCAAAGAGCGGTGTTTATCACATAATAGGATTATCACCGCCCTTTATACCATGAATTTTTCCAAACTTAATCTTCAGGCAAAAATTCCAACCGATCTCCTTGTTTTGTAATTTTCACCGTTGTCTCATCGTGAATTTTTCCAAATAAGATGTTTTCCGCCAGTGGATCTTGAATTTCTTTTTGGATAATCCGTTTAAGCGGACGCGCACCATAGAGCGGATCATAGCCCTTATCGGCAAGAAATTTTCTCACCTCTGGCTCGATTTGCAAAGTTATTTTGCGTTCATTGAGCAAATTTTGCAAATGTTCTATCTGAATATCGACGATAGCTTCCATATCGTGACGTTGCAGCCTTTGAAAGAGAATAATCTCATCAATACGGTTTAAAAATTCAGGACGGAAAGCCGCTTTAACGACATTCATAACATCATTTTTTGCCTGATCGGTTGTTTGCCCTTCAGGCAAAGCAGTTAAAAACTCAGCACCAAGATTTGAGGTCATAATCAACAAAGTGTTACGAAAATCGACGGTACGTCCTTGACTATCAGTCAAGCGTCCCTCATCCAACACTTGCAACAAGAGATTAAAAATATCAGGGTGTGCTTTTTCAATTTCGTCAAACAGAATGACCTGGTAAGGTCTTCTACGTACAGCTTCAGTCAGCACCCCACCCTCTTCATATCCAACATATCCAGGAGGTGCCCCAATCAGCCGCGCCCCAGCATGCTTTTCCATATATTCCGACATATCGATACGCAACATGGCATTGGAATCTTGGAAAAGAAAAGCGGCAAGAGCTTTGGTTAATTCGGTTTTCCCCACACCAGTAGGACCCAAAAACATGAAAGAGCCAAGCGGACGATTGGGATCTTGCAACCCTGCACGCGCGCGGCGTACAGCACGAGAAACAGCTTGCACAGCCTCTCCCTGACCAATCACACGTTTGCTAATTTCATCTTCCATCCGCAACAGCGCCTCCCGTTCTGCCTCCAGCATTCGATCAACAGGAATACCGGTCCAGCGTGAAACAATCCGCGCCACATGTTCAGCAGTAACCGTCTCTTCAACGAGATGATTTTGTTGGTCATCATTTTCCGCAATACTCAATTGTTTTTCGAGTTCAGGGATAACGCTATAAGCGAGCTCTCCAGCGCGTTGGAATTGTCCATCACGTTGTGCAATAGCCAAAGCATTACGAGCTTCTTCGAGTTGTTTTTTCAAATCAGCAGCATGCCCTAATTTTTGTTTCTCAGCCTGCCAAGCACTTGTCATCTCAGCGGACTGTTGTTCCAATGTTTTGAGTTCCTCCTGCACATTTTCCAACCGTTCTTTTGCTGTTGGCTCGACATCTGTTTTCAAAGCTTCCCGTTCGATCTTCAACTGTAAAATACGCCGATCAACAGCATCGAGTTCTTCCGGCTTTGAATCGACCTGCATGCGCAAACGCGCCGCCGCTTCATCGATAAGGTCAATAGCTTTATCCGGCAAGAAACGATCTGTAATATAGCGGTTAGACAAACGCGCCGCCGCAATCAAAGCACTATCAGCCAAGCGCACTTTGTGATGTTGTTCATATTTTTCCTTAATACCGCGCAAGATAGAAATAGTATCTTCCAAAGAGGGTTCAGGTACAAAGACAGGTTGGAAGCGGCGTGCAAGAGCAGCATCTTTTTCAACATATTTTCGATATTCATCGAGCGTAGTAGCGCCCACACAATGGAGCTCTCCGCGTGCAAGAGCAGGCTTTAACAAGTTAGAAGCATCCATAGGCCCATCGGATTTTCCAGCCCCAACGAGATTATGCAATTCATCGATAAACAAAATGATCTGCCCATTTTCAGCTTGCACCTCTGCCAGCACCGCTTTGAGGCGCTCTTCGAATTCCCCACGATATTTTGCACCAGCGATAAGCGCTCCCATATCCAACGCATGAAGCTGTTTATCCCGCAAAGTTTCAGGCACATCGCCATTAACAATGCGCAATGCCAACCCTTCCACAATAGCTGTTTTCCCCACCCCAGGCTCACCGATAAGCACAGGATTATTTTTGGTCCGCCGTGAAAGCACCTGAATAGTGCGGCGGATTTCCTCTTCCCGCCCAATCACAGGGTCGAGTTTTCCTTCACGGGCATCTTTTGTGAGATCCCGGGCATATTTTTGCAAGGCATCATATTGTCCTTCGGCATGGGGGCTTGAGGCTGTTTTTCCTTTCCGCAGCGCATTAATTGCCCGATTAAGCGCTTGCGGGGTCAATCCTCCACTTGTTAAAATATCGGCTGTTTTTGCGGTCTTTTCCATGATCAGCGCTTGCAACATGCGCTCCACGGTCACAAACTGATCACCGGCTTTTTTCGCAATATCCTCAGCCAGCGCGAAAACTTTTGCCAATGGCTGCGAAAGATAGAGCTGTCCATTTCCCCCTTGCACTTTAGGCAAAGCATCAAGTGCTTCTTTTAGCGCCTTTTGAACAAGAGTAAGATCACCACCAGCGTTTTGGATAAGCGATGCAGCCAATCCTTGAGAATCGTCTAACAACACTTTCAGGAAATGCTCCGGCATAAACTGCTGATGATCAGAAGCAAGAGCGCTATTTTGTGCTGATTGTAAAAAACCCTGCACGCGTTCGCTATATTTTTCCAAGTTCATTTTTTTTCCTTAAATCTCAAGCCATCACCACACTTTAACCTCTCCAATATTCCACAAAAGAAACATCCAGAAAGGATTATCCAGCCTCTAAAAAACACCGCGAAAAAAGCAGCAAGAAGAAGAACCATAGTGCTAAAAAGAATATGGGTTTCTACAAGCCTCATAGCAAGAGGGAGAAAAAAAATACGCTATCATTTTAAATAAAAACCGCAACTTTTCTTATACCCCCATCATCACTCCCCCTTTTAAACCATCACCCCTAAATTCCACCATTAAAACTTAAATTTGAACAGCAGAAAAGGAGCATGCAAAAACACTTTAAACAAAGTAGTCTTTACAGCATATAGTTTAGAGTAAACATTAAAGTATTTTCTCTAATTTTACTTAACAAAACATTGAATATGTGCTTTAATACTTATAAAGTTACACTATTTTTATTAAGATAGAGGATTTGAGTATGTACCATACTGTAAAAAAGGTTATTTTAATACTTTTATTCCTTCTAATAAGTAAACCAAGCTATGCCGTTTTTGCCGGCAAAGTTATTACAATAGAGCATGAATGGCCTGAAAATGCATTATTTGATCTATTTGTGTTCACCCAGCAAGTAAATTACGATGGTGGGCCTAACTCCATCTATTTCTGGGGAAATAAATTTGAATTCCAAAACGGAAAAAGTGGACAAATTGGTTTTTTCAACAGGAGCAGCCGTACCATTCATTTTTCTATCTGGAATGCAACGGGATGGAAGGGTAATACATGTAAGCATTTTACTCAGGAAGGTTCAGGAGTACGATGTGAAATTAACTTTCCATGGGAGATGGGACGCAGATATCGATTATATGTTGAAAAAAATGAGAATCTAGTTACAGCGAAAGTAGTCGATTTTACAACGGGTAAAAAAGTGAATATTGGGACCATAGAAGTACCAAATACATTTGGCAAACTCCGTAAATCTTCAAGTTTTGTTGAAGACCATTCTCGTTGGAAGAGACATCTTTCCTCCTGTTATGATTTAAGTCCGCAAAGTTCGATTTTTTTTGATCCTAATGGCTTAAAACAAAACAAGCTACACGAAGGGAGTCTGAAAGTTTCTAATCAAGGAAAGTGTCGAGATTCTGACCTCATCCAAACATCATGTACGTTCACTTTTTGTATGACAAGTATAAGCAACTTTGGAGGTTTAGCCTCGCCTACAGCTAAACCAGAAGTCCCCATTTCCAATGGGAAAGATCTGTCTGCAGAAACAATTTCTAACGTTTTGAAACAAAAAGAGCTTGTCGTTATTCGTTCAAAAAATCGTTCTTGGGCACCCAATATCTTTTTGCCATCTCCTGATTCATTTAAGTGGAAATCAATCTTTATAGATCATCTAGCGGCTTTCAGTTCTACGCTTCACACCACTCACGGCACACAAAAGATAACCACGGGTCAAAAGATTATGTATATGTCTGATGGAAAAACTTGGAAGATTATGAAAAGAAACTAGCTTTTTTCTTCTTGATAAGCCCCTCACTCCCCTTTGAAAACAACTGGGGGTGAGAAAGTTTTTTTTCATTTCCCCACCACGGCTCCCTTTCCCAGTTATTTTTTCGAGCCCTGCTCTCATCCCTTTTAACTTCCCTCGTCACCAGACTTTCCAGCGCATTTTCTCCATTCTCACCCCCTTTCAAAACCACAACACCCTTTAATAAAATCCTCACCTCCCTCTTCTATCACCCTCACACCATCCCTTCACGCATCCCTCTGCACTACCCCGCCTCTTATCCACACCCTCCCCCTTGTCCATAGGCACTCTCCCATTCCACGCACTCCTTTTTCTCTCCCATCACACATTCACGACTTACAGCACTCTTCATTCCAGCTTCCCTCCTCGATTCACAAGCTCTCGTTCTCCCCCCATTTATCTCACCCCATCCATGCAAAAACCCAACGTGCCCCCAAAACACGCACAATGCATAAATCCATAAATCCTCCTCTTCACTTTTACAGATTCACATTTTTACGCTTTTACACATTCACAGAAAACAGCCAACGAAAGATTCACCACCCCACACCGCTCGATAAACACTGGTCCGTAAACAATCCAGCTTCTTATCTAGGGAAGGACTACTGATCACTTCATATAATTATCACCATCCCTCAAAAGACGCGCTTTATCAGACAAGACAAATAAGCCCTTCCTCCAAATATTCTCCACATACTCTTCTCCAGAAAATGCATTTAACACCCCTTTTCATCCCAGCTTTCCCCTCTCCACTCACAAATGTATTCCCCCATTTATCTCACCACATTCCACGCCATGATAAAAGCATACACACAGTACAAATCCTCCGCATCATTTTACGGATATACGTTTTAACGCTTTTACGTTATTACAGAAGTCAGCCAAATAAAATTTCCACATCACCACCCCGCACCGCTCTGTAAACACTGTTCTGAAAACGAACCCAGCTTTTTGCCTAGTCCCCTTACAGTCTTCAGACTACCCTCCTCAAACGACAGCACTTCATCAGGCTCAACAAATCAAGCCCTATCATGAATATTCAAGCTCTTCACTCCTCCTTCAAATAGCGCCGTTTTACGGTATAACAGAATAGAAAATTTTTCATTTTTCTTGCCAACCTTCTGAAACTGCCTTATGAATAAATATCGTAAGTTTGATCGTCTACGCAGCGATCAACAGGGAACTAAAAGCCCTAAACCCTAACGTACAATTGAGCCCACTTTTTCGAATATCCTTAGAATTCCGGGAGTTTTTGCTATGTCCAAGTGCTTTAAGCACTAAAAGCAAAAAGCTGACTAGGGTTCAGTACTTGTTACTCCCGGAATACCAATGCGAGGGCGCTCGCAACCGGAGGGGGGCTTGAAGTGCCAACTAAAAATCCACATTTTATC
>NZ_JBHIRS010000036.1:0-6886 GCF_042197365.1 Bartonella sp. AA168HLJHH
AGAAGCTTCTGTCTAACACGTCTCATCCTTGATAACAGCTTTTCGGGATTAAATGCTATAGGCTTTTTCCTTCCAAAACTAAAAGAGACATAATCTTTTTTCCCATACATCACACAACGTTGGAGAAACAAAAAACGGGCGGCTCTTTCAACTTTGGAAAGGCTTTCTGGTTCAATCGCCGCAAGTTCAAAAAACAACTGTCTTGAACAAACAAACCACTCCAATCGTTTAGCTAAATCATCAAAGTCATTTTGAACGCATTGAAACAGATTCGTGATCTCTCCATTCAAATCATTAATGACAGAATATTTTGCTGGTCTTTTATTTAGGAAAATAACACCAGAGCCTAAAAACGGTTCAACATAGGTTTCGTGGTCAATATTATTTAAAATCGGTATAATTTTCTTACGCAGATAGTGTTTACCACCCATCCACGCAAACAATGTTTGTGTAAATTCTTGTTTCATCATATTTTTAAAGGAGAGATTTGATATCTAACTTTTTGTTATCCATCTTTTAAGATGTGAGAAGCTATTTTCTATGGCGTCCACAAAACGGGAAAAATCTATTACAAACATAAAGACAATAAAGGCTATCAATTTCATGATGCGTGACATCATCTTTAAACCTTGATAGGTCTCTATCATCTCGTGAAGGAGCTGTTGTTCTGTTTCTGTAAGACCTTTATCTTTGCTGCTTCGTTTCTTGACCATCTTTCCAACCACATAAATGGGCTCCCTGCTTGTTATGCTTCAAAATATCTCTTGCAAGGTTGGAACTGATGACCGCAACATCCTTATTATCCAAATAAATGGGCAACCAGCCACCACAAGAAACAGACCTATTTGCCGCGCACCCAACGAGAAAGTTCAGAGCGCACACCAGCATCACTTTTTCGATTAACTTCATTTTCTACCTCAAGACGGGTTGTTGCTGTCTTTAAAGCATTCTCTGTTTGCTTTTGCCGTTCGCTTTGCTTGCCAAGCTGAAATGCCTTGGCTAAAGCCATAAAAAAAACGGCTAAAGCCGCTGTAAACATAAGAGAATATTTCTTTAGCCAAAAAATCATAAGCGTTGCTCCCCAAACCGCTTGGCGACAATCACTATGCCCGTTACAGCCGCTAAAACCATGATACCTGCTAAAGCCCATTGCACCGGACCATTGCCAACCAACAAGCCTCCAAACCCCGAACAAGACCCTATAATCGGGGCAAGTGCTTCTATCTTTAAAAGACCGCTTGCTGTTTTCGTTTCTACCCTTTGATAATTCGAAGAAACATAAGCCCCTTTTACCCATAATCCCGCTTCTGCTGCTCGACGGTTGGCTAAACCCGCAAGAGGCTTCCCACCGACCTTATTCCATTTCTGTAATTCTAAGGGTACGGCTTCATAATCCCCTTGATTAAGCTTCTTCAATAAGGTTGACTTGCGAAAAGCAGCTGTTCCTACATTATAGCAAAATGAGACCAATGCCGCGAATTGGCAATCCGTTAACGAAACCGTCACCGATTCCTCTACCGTCTGCTCAAATTGCTTTAAGTCTTCACAAAGGATTTCTTCTGCTTGCTTTTGGCTAATACACATGCCTTTTTTGACAAGGGGGTGACCCGCATTGCTGGTGTGACCATAACCAATCGTCCAGACACATGCCGTATCTCGATATGCCTCTAAACGCAAACCTTCCCATTGTTTGATAAGCTCTAATCCTTCTTTCGATATCTTTCTCATCTGACGCTCCATAAAAAAAGCCCCACAAAAGTGAGGCGGCATAAAAATGTTTTCTTATGATCTCTATTGGCTATGCTCTTTGATCAGCTGCTCGACTTCTTCAACACGAAAGCCAAGTTGAAAGAGCGGCGCATAGTCGCTTTCCTGTAATTCATACTGACAACGCTTTTCTACAAAATCACCATTTAAATCAAACGGCATGGTTGTTGTTAGACAAACCTTATGCGTGTCATCTTCAATCCCCTCTTCTCCCTCTCCAAGCTCTTTAACAAAAACCCAATAAAAACGTGTTGTTAAAAGATTCCCTAGCCTTCTTACTGTTTCAACTTTGTCAAAAGAAAGCATGTTCAGATAATCTTGCTTGCTATTTAAATGTTCTGGATATTCTATCATCTCTCCCTCCTAAACAAAATGACGCGTATGGCTACATCCACGCGCCGCAACTTGTTCATTTCCACCATTGACGATCATGGTGGCTCGAGTAAAACGCCCATTATCCGTTGTATTACTCCAGCTACCACCCCCTAAAAATGCTCTCATTTCAAACGTATTTTGCGTACGGCTTATGGGTATAGGAAACGTGCCCGATAAAAATTGCCAAACATAACCGCAACCATCCTCACAACCGATATGCGAGATCATTCGACGATTCGCCGTATCCTTATATCCACCTGAAACCTTAGAGGTTGGTTCTTTCTTGCCAACAATATGTGTCTTTTCATTGCTTCCATACATAGCAGAAGCAAACGCTTCATCACTCAGTAAAGATTTTTTAACACGCGCCATATCTGTTACATGTTCGGTATAATTACGGTTTGTTGTTATATTGGTACGATACATTGATTTCGTATTTTCACCCGTCCCTGATTGAAGATAAATATCAACCCAAAGATCTGTAGAGGGGTCATAAACCATACCTTCTGGTGAACTATGCGGACGGTGATTGAGACACCAAACTGAATTGGGTAAAATATCCCCTGCTCTATAACCAGACAATGGATGACCGGAAATCGTACCAACATCCGCACAAAGCGTATGAAACCCTCCTATCTTTCGCGAATTACTCACTGTGTAATTCCTTGGATACGTAGAGTTTTCTGATAAAACAAATTTATGAGACTGTCTTCCATCAGAAACCAAATAAACATAATAATCCTTCCCCGCCGAAATAGAAGAAACGTTTATTATTGTATCTTCCGTATAACTTGCAACCAAAGTATCATTGCCTAATGCCAAGGTTATACGCGTTCCTTTCTTCAATGTGAGTTGTTTTTTCCCTGTTGCAATAAGAAACGGCGTGGAAATTGAAAGAACCGTTAAATTGGACTGTTTCAGTAAATTGTTTACCTCTTCCGCTAGCGCTTTTGCCTGTGAAGCTACTGTATGAGCTGTTGTCGCTGTTTCCAGAGAACTCTTGATACCACTAAGCTCTTTCTTCATTGTATCGGCGGTTGTTTTGGCTTCTTCTGCTGTCCTTTTCGCTCTATCGGCTACTTCCTTGGCTTTTTCGGCTTCGCTCTTGGCTTGATAGGCTTGTGAATCTGCCGCCTCGGCTTTTTTCTTGGCTTCTTCGCCTGCCGTTTCTGCTAAACTTGCTGTAAGCTTAGCACTATCTGCTGTTTCATTCGCTTTGTGGGCTTTATTCCACGCTGCATTCGCTGTGCTTTTTGCATTTTCCACCTCACTACGCGCTTGCGTCGCATCATGTCTTGCATAACCAGCAGACTCCTTGGCTTCCTTGGCTATTTTTTGTGCCTCTTCCGCTTCTTCTTCTAAAGACGCGGCTTTCTTACCCGCTGTTTCGGCTGCCCTCTGCGCCTCTCCTGCTATATATTTTGCATTACTCGCTATTTCCTTGGCTTTTTCTACTTCATTCTTGGCTTCATACGCTCGGTCATCGGCTTTCTCTGCTATTTTCTTGGCTTCTTCACCTGCCATTTCTGCTAATCTTGCTATAGTCTTAGCGTTATTGGCTGCTTCATTCGCGTCGTAAGCTTTACTCCACGCTTCATTCGCTGTGCTTTTTACTTTTTCCACCTCACTACGCGCTTGCTCCGCATCATGGTTAGCATAACCTGCTGTTTGTTTGGCTTCTTTAGCTATTTTTTGTGCTTCTTCTGCGGCTGCTTCTAAAGACGCGGCTTTTTTACCCGCTGTTTCAGCTGCCTTTTGCGCCTCTCCTGCTGCATATTTTGCACTATTAGCTATTTCCTTGGCTTTCTCTACTTCACCCTTAGCTTCATACGCGTAGTCATTGGCTTTCTCCGCTATTTTCTTGGCTTCTTCACCTGCTGTTTCCGCTAATCTTGCTATAACCTTGGCGTCCTTCGCTGTTTCATTCGCGCTGTGGGAATTACTCCACGCTTCATGAGCTTTGTTGTCTGCTGCTTCGGCTTTTTTCTTGGCTTCGTCTGAATACATCCGCGCTAAACTTGCTATAGTCTTAGCGTCACCTGCTACTTCCTGCGCTTTATTGGCATTACTCCATCCTTCATGAGCTGTACTTTTTGCCTTTTCTACCTCACTGCGCGCTTGTGCCGCCTCATGGTTAGCATAACCTGCTGTCTGTTTGGCTTCTTTTGCTATCTTTTCAGCTTCACCCGCTACTGTCTCTACCTGTGATGCCTTCTTTTGTGCACCATCAGCTACCTTCTTTGCCTCTTCGGCTATAGACTTCGCACTACCTGCTACTTGTTTTAGACCATCCAAAGCACCTTTCGTTTCTTCTGCTACCTTCTCTGCTGCTTCCGCTTTACTCTTTGCTGCTGTAGCTATACCCTTCAACGCCTCCACACTCGCTTCACCTGCCGTTTCTCCTGAACGCACCGATGCTTCTGCTGCTACCTTCGCTTCGTTGGCTATTCGTGTTGCTTCTGTTGCACTCTGTTGCGCTTGCTCGGCTTTCGTCTGTGCACTATCCAACGCACTTTTGGCTTCTAAGGCTGTCGCTTTGGCGCTCCTTGCTTCTTCTTTTGCTTCTTCTGATAAGCTTTTTGCACTAGAGGCGGTTTGACTTGCTTGTTCACTCGTGGATTTCGCCTCAGTCGCAACAGTCTCTAAATTTTCTGCTTTAGATTTCGCATCGCTAGCCTCTTTTACAGCTTGCTCTACTTTCCCTGTCGCCTTATCAACGGCGCTTTTCGCTTCCTCCGCCAAACCCTTCGCCTCAGATGCCGTACTCTTAGCTTCTCTTGCTTCTGTTAATGCTGTAGTCGCTGTAGATTTTGCTTCATTCGCAACTGCCTCTACACTTTCGGCTTTAGCCTTTGCTGTTTCTGCTGTCTCCTGTGATGCTGCTGCCAACCGTTTTGCTTCTTCTGATAATGTTTTAGCTGCCTCAGCAATCCCTTTCGCATCATTGGCTATACTAGATGCCCCGCCCGCTGTTGTTTTCGCAGAAGTCGCTTCTCTTAATGCCTGTTCTGATGCCTTTTGCGCCTCTGTAGATGCCGTATTCGCTTTTTCCGCTAAACCTTTCGCCTCTTCTGACGTGCTTACAACTGCCTCTGATTGTGATTTGGCTTCTCTTGAAGCTGTTAATGCTGTCTCTACTCCCGCTTGTACTTGTGAGGCTGTTTTTGTGAGTTCTGTAACAGAAGATGTCGCACCTTCTGATAACTCTTTTGCTTGTTCTGCAATATCCTTGGCATCATCGGCTGCCTGTTTGGCTCCATCTGCCTTTAGACTTGCTTGCATGGCTACAGTCTTAACTTCATGACACGTTGCTACCGCCGTCGCTGCTACTTGCGTCGTCTCTGTTGCTGTTTGTGAAGCTTCTCTTGCTGTTTGTTCTGCACGCGTTGCAATGGTCTTCGATTCATCGGCTAACCTCTTGGCTTCGGTCGATAAATTAACAGCATTCTCACTGCTCTGTTTGACCTCTTCAAAACGTTGTAATGCCGTAGAAAGGGAACCTTTCGTACTATTGATTTCCCCTGAGGCTCTATCGACTGCTGCTTTTGTCTCTTCTGCCATGCGCTTCGCTGCATCAGAAGTATTCTTGGCTTCTTCTGCTAAGCCATTGGCTGTATCCGCTGTCTCTTTCGCAAGGCTAGCCGTTGTCGTCGCTGCTTTAGCTTCTTCCTTCGCTTCATGAGACGTCGTAAGCGCTGTTGTCGCTGTTTGAACTGTTTTCGTCACTTCGCTAAGCGCTTGTTCCGAAACCCTCTTCGATTCTTCTGCAACCTGTTGCGCACCATTCGCACGCGACATGGCTTTTTCTGCTTCTTGACGTGCATTAACAACCTGCTCTAACGGCGCAAAGGTTTCATACGAATACAAAGACGCCGTCCCTAAAAGCTTCGGAACAACAACGCTGTCTTGAGAAGTCCCTTCTCTGATTTCCTCTTTCGTTGCAACAGGTATCAAATATTCATGTTCATGATCGGGTATCTTCATCTGCTTTATTCCTTCATTCAGAGGGCTTCATCCAATGAACACTCTTTCAAATCTTCAAACTCTTCTCTTAAGGTCTCTAAGCGCTTCTCTAAATCTTTCAGTGAACCATCAAGCTCTGTTTTCAAAGCGGCTTTCAGTAAATCAAAAACGCCAGTAAGCGGCGCATGTACAAAACCTCCCCCAGAATACAAAACGACCCGTACTTGAGACGGGTCGCTAATCTCTGATATCGCAAACGGTTTTAATGACATTTCAACTCCTCATGTCTTGATCCCATAAATTACACTCACATTAACGGGGCGCGTTTCAACACCACCAACCCTCTCTGCCATGAGATGATGTTCATGATGCTCTCTGTCATTCAGACCTTCTGTTATAGGCGTTGAATAATATAAAAAATTAGCAAAGGGGCTCCTGATAAACCAAGGTAAACGCGGCGGCTTGTCTTTTTCTGTAAACCTACAACACACTGATTTATAATGATAATTCACTGTTTTGTATGTTGAATGAGAGTCTCGAATATTGTAAGATTCTCTCATTTCAAGTCTGTTTATATTGAATCAAACAAACCCATTTGCTTGCACGGCATAAGCGGGGCTGGCGTGTGGGTAAAACTGTATAAGAAAGGAATGAAAATGGTTCTTATGAATCGTCTTAACGCAAGGGCTGTCGCAACATTGGGAGCTGGCAAATATAATGATGGTGCCGGCTTGATCCTCCATAAGCGTAAAGATGGTGGTGCTCAATGGCTTTATCGTTA
>NZ_JBHIRS010000037.1:0-6731 GCF_042197365.1 Bartonella sp. AA168HLJHH
AAGGCATTTAAAAAGACAACAGATAGGCTTGGGATTGTTTATACGCCCGTTGAGGTTGTTGATTTTATCATTCATTCCGTTAATGATGTTTTAGAGCAAGAGTTTGGAAAAAGCTTGGGATCACGGGGTGTCTCTATCCTTGATCCTTTCACCGGAACGGGTACTTTTATCACGCGGCTGTTACAATCTAAACTGATCAAACCAGAGGATATGGAATACAAATTCCGTCATGATATCCATGCCAATGAGATTGTTCTCTTAGCCTATTACATAGCAGCGATTAACATTGAATCGACGTATCATAGTCTTATGAAAGGAGAGTATATTCCTTTTAAACATATTGGCTTAACCGATACGTTTCGGATGCTTGAAGAGAAGAACTTACTACAGGAATTGTTTAAAGAAAACAGTGAATATTTAGAACATCAAAAGAAGATGAATATTGAAGTTATCTTTGGCAATCCTCCTTATTCAACAGGTCAAAAAAGTGCTAATGATAATGCAAAGAATACACCTTATCCGATATTAGATGACCGCATTCGTGAAACTTATGCCGCTCAGTCAAATGCAAATCTTATACGAAATCTATATGATAATTATATTCGTGCCATTCGCTGGGCTAGTGATCGTATTGATAATGCTGGAGTAATCGGTTTTGTTTCTGGTTCTGGTTACATAGAAAAGTCTACAATGGATGGTTTACGAAAATCTTTAGCCAAAGAATTTAGCAGTATTTACGTACTCAATTTACGAGGAGATCTTCGCAAAAATATGTTAAGCAATGGAGTTGCTCAAGAAGGTGAAAATGTTTTCGGCAATGGTAGTATGACTGGTATTGCGGTAACGTTATTTATCAAAAATCCCAATGCTATTGGACCTTGTAAAATTTACTATCATGATATTGGTAATAATCGTACGATAAAAGAAAAACTTACAGCTCTGGAATGTTTTGGTAGTGTTGGTGGCATTACGGATAAAAAGGGCTGGCAAGTAATTGCACCAGATAAGCATGGTGATTGGATACATCAACGTGATGAGAGTTTCGAAACATTCCTAGCTTTAGGAGATAAGAAAGGACATAATAAAAAGCTCTTTAAAACGTTTTCTTGTGGTATCTCAACTAGCCGTGATGCGTGGGCATATAACTCAAGCCGTGAAGCTTTAGCTAAAAATATGCGTAATATGATTAATTTTTATAATAGTGAAGTGAAACGTTTTAATGATATTTATCACACTGACTGTAAAACACGTACAAAAATTGTAGATAATTTTGTAAATTCAGATGCTAAAAAAATCAGTTGGAGTCGTTCTCTTAAACAACAATTAATTAGTGGAAAGATTTTCGAATTTGAAGATAAATACCTTATTCAAAGCCTCTATCGCCCTTTTACACAACAGTGGCTTTATTACAATCGCATTTTTAATGAGAGAGTTTTACAATTCTCTATAGGGAAAGCGGTAAAAAATAAGGTAATACAAGTTACAGGCGTAGGAGCAAGAAGTGGATTTTCTGTTTTGATGAGTAAGGATTTACCTAACCTTCACGCAATAGATACAGGTCAATGCTTTCCAAGATACTTTTATGAAGATATTACCTCCTTAAAATCTAAAGATAATAACCAGTCACATTTATTTACGAATTCTATAGAAAAAAGCAACAATGCTGATTTACAACGCCGTGATGCCATTACAGATGCGGGATTAGCACATTTTAAAGCAGCTTATCCTAATGAAACCATAACAAAAGATGATCTATTCTATTATGTTTACGGTCTTTTGCATTCGGAAGATTATCGCGCCCGTTATGCTGATAATTTATGCAAAGAATTGCCTCGTATCCCTTGTGTAAAGAGTGCTGGTGATTTTTGGAAGTTTGTAACAGCAGGGCGTGAACTGGGTCATTTGCATGTGAATTATGAAGATGTAAAACCTTATCCAGTAACCTTTAAAAAGGGTAATCCAAAACAGACAGAGATCTCTAATCCCGAAAAGTTTTATTATGTAACTGAAATGAAATTCGCAAAAATTAAGAATAGTAAGGAAAAGGATAAATCGACTGTTTTTTATAATAGCAATATCACAATAACAGATATCCCTCTTGAAGCTTATAAGTATATCGTCAATGGCAAACCTGCTCTTGAATGGGTTATGGGGCGTCAATGTGTAAAGACTGATAAAAAGAGTGGCATTGTCAATGATGCCAATCGCTATGCTGTTGAAACCATTGGCAACCCTGCCTACCCTCTAGAGTTATTTCAGAGGGTTATTACCGTAAGTTTAGAAACCATGAAAATCGTTAAGAACTTACCAAATTTGGTATTAAGAGAAACTGAATAACTTAAAAGCATGCTCACATAATGGGCATGCTAATCTTATTAAAGCCGCTTATGTATTAGTTTAAATAACAGTCTATTTTATCATCTGTTATGAGATAAACTAAGATAGGAAATAATTACGTTATCAAAATCTCTTTAATGGACTTTTGTAAATTCTTTAAACGTATCATCTTGTGAGTTGATTACCTATAATCTTAAAAGGAATAATTTATCATGCGTTATTCTAAAAAGAAACCATTTGCACTTTTAGATACTCTTATTTGGATTGCTTTAAGACTTTTAAGAAATCCACTCTTAAATAGAATTAGATTTTTTTACATTGCCTTTAAAAGATTATACCGTAATCTAAAATGATAGCTTTATTGTTTTCAAAAGCTTTGTTTAAAGAGGATTATGTATATTCATTTTCTTATATTACTTATAGGTTTTGAAGATTTCTCACCCCCCCAAAAAAACCTACAAAACATATAGCATTAGTTGAATTTACAGGTTGTATTTTGATATAGGTTGTTTTTTGTGAAACTTGATAAAAGTTAACATATTGAAATATAATAAACTTTTATTTTTGATAAAAAAAATAAAATAATACGTATAAAAAGAACCCACAAAACCACCAAAACTAACAACCATAAGGATCTTGATAACATTTATTATAAGTTACAAGCTATCTTTTGAAAAGCTTTAAAGGATCATATGCTTTTCATAAAGCACATTTTAATCATTCACTAAAATCATAAGATTCGTTTGTTAAATAAACTGACATAACCGATAAAATAGATAATAATCCATTAAAAGGGATTTTGATCATCTATGGAATAATTTTATAGATCTTTTTTTATAGGTTGTTTCCTTAAAATCTTGCACCAAAACCATGATCAGAGCCATACCACTGTTGAGTTTCTCAACTATGATCAAGGCTTTGGACCGCGCCTTATTTTCTAAATTTTTTGAAATCTTTTTGATATTTTTTAGGTGCTATTTCTTGTCTTTTTTTCCGATAAAATTGACTATTTTCTCTTTCCACGAGCGGGGTTGCTCCTTGCTGGTAACCTCTTGTGGATCATCAAGCTTTTCTGCCACCTGTTTAATCAAAGCGTAACTCACTTGCTTCACCTTTGCTACTTCTTTGGCTAAAGCTAATGCACGTTCAAGATGGGTTTTGTTGATGCTTTCGTCAAAGCCTAGGTGATCACCTGCCGTAAAGCTTTTCTGATAAGATTGTAAGGTCTCAACATCACCCAATAAAGCAAGAGAGCCAAGATGAAGTAAAGCATAATCCGTATCGTTTGCTTTAGACGTGGCGCCTTTTTCCCAAGGAGCTATACCATAATCAGAGCGTAGCCTTTTAGAAAGGTCAATGTCTGTTACCGCCCATTTTAGCGCGTCATCAAGTGCTTGCTTTAAGCGATCCGCAGTAACTTCTGGTTCAAAGATTTCTAACCCCTTTGCTTCAAAATTAAGCTGTATATCTGGAATATCTTCCGTGTGGGTAGGATCAATGAATTTACAAGCGGTGGAAAGAATGCCCGTGCTAATCAAAAAGGCGCTATCAAATTGCGGGTAGTCTTTGGCAATTTCGTCGTTATAAAGAATATCTACTTCACGATCAGCCAATTGATAGCTTGCCATATGGTCATTCTCATTGATTTTCTCGGTTGACCAGCCTAAGCTTTTTAAAAGTGCATGAGCACTTTCCATGGTGAGACGATCATCAGTGTCATCCACTTCATCCACTTCCTCTGCCACTTCAACAGAAGTTGTTTTAGAAGCAACAGATGCTGTTTGCGCATCCAAGCTTAAAATCGGAGCATTTTTAGGAAAACCAGTCCGATAACGGCGTGCAAGAGCAAGGACGTTATCAATAATATGTGCTATGTTTTCCCTTATCAAAGCTGAAAAGTTTTTATCCTTCAAACTTTCCTTATAAAATTTGAGTTTTTCAACATCCCCAATAAGAATAAGTGCAATAAGGTGCAACTTCGCAAAATCATATTCACTGTCTGGGGACAAAGCCGCATAATCATAGATGATTTGATTCACATTTTGTCGATCAGCCCAGCACAAAATATCCGCACAGATCTGCTTCAGTTTACCTTCATCCAATTCAGTACTAGAAACTGCATAAACTTCTTCTGATTCTTTAAGAACGGTATATTGGGGAGTATCGATAAAAATAGATCGATAAGCTGTAGAAAAACCAAGTGTTGAAAGAGAAACCTTGAAGGTAACAAATGGTGTCTCTCCGTTTTTATCAAGGTTGTACACTATATTAATGATACGATCTTTCTTTATAAAATAAGCATTGCAATTGTAATTTTTATCACGATAGACTGTCCAGTCCATCCTTTTTAAGTCTTCAGAAACTGTATTAAGAAAAGACAAATCTTGTAAACTAAGACGATCATCTATAGCTTTTCGCTCATTAAGGATTTTCAGATATTCTTCAGCAAATTGAACGGCCTGGTTAATATATCTCTCTACTTCACGGTCATCCAAAATTTCAGAAATCGTACCTGCTTCTAAAAAATTTTGATAGGATTTCAGGATATCAATTTGACCTGTTAATGCTAAACAAGCTAAATGCCAGACTATATCTATATTGTAGCTATATTTTTGGATAAGCGTTTTGCTTTCTATTGATGCTTGTAAATCTTGGGCACGTGCCCACTGTATTATCCGCTCAGAGATTTTGATAAGCTCTTGCTCATCTAATGTCTCTACACAAATATCAATGCCTTTACCAAAACCACTAAAAATCCCCCCCCCAATCGTATTAAAAGAATTATAAATATTTTTAGGAGAAACACACCAATATTCCTTACTATAGTGAATACAATTGCAAGCGACAGAAATCATTTCATTAGATATTTCAGCTTCAATACGGACATTGTAATTGTCATGGAGACGTATAAAACCAAAATCAAATTGAATAAAGCGGTCGGGCAAAATCAACCACATTTTTCCAGGTTCCGTTGAAAACCACCCTTGTGTTTTAAGAACGCGCATTGCTGCTATGAGACTTATCGAGCGCTGTTTTGGCTTCTTGCGCGTTAGAATATCGTCTAATTCCCCATTTTTATAGGCCTGTGCAAAAAAAAGCAGGCGATCATACCTCGTCATTGTTTTGTAATCAGAAAATTCTGGTACATACAACTGAGATGTAACCTCAGAACTCTTTAAAGTCTCTACATCACCAAGCAAAGCCTTTGCGACAAGAGAATGATCTGCAGCTTCTTCACGTAATTTTTTTTCAATATCCTGTGCTTGCGCCCATGCAATCACTTTGTTTAAAGCTGTTGTGATATGGCTTTCGGAAAGATCCGGAGCTTTAACATTAAAATCCTCCTTCGCGTAAAACAGCACATCTCCATATTTACGCTGTGATTTTTCACCTCTAGAATATTCCCAGCCAAGACAATAAGCAGCGGTGGTGAGATCAGCCGAAAGCAAAAACTCTTTGCCTCTCTCTCCATAATTTTTTACACCATAGCCAATACCGACAATGCGATCGGGAAGATGATAATGCGCAAAAGTATCCCCCACGTTATCACGATAAGGCTCCCAGCCCAGTCTTTTTAAAATCTCTGTGACATCTTTAGTTTGCATCATGACTCACTTTCCTTGTGCAAGAAGCTCTGTTAAACGGCTCGGATGACGAATAACTTCGTATTTTATCGGTCTCCCCCAACCCTTGCCCAGTTGTTCTTTAGGCCAATTTTTCTTAAAATTCCTCAATGCTTCCTCCGTTGGTTTTTCTCTTTCTATAAATTTTTTGAGTTCTTCTTGATATTTATTTAGCTTTTCTTTGTTTTCCTCAAGGAATTTTAAAACAACATCTCCTGTGGGTTGCGCATCTCCTGTTTTATACTCCTTTTCCAAAATCTTTTGGTTTTCGGTTAGACCAGCATTCCCCGTTTTTACCTCAACAATTTTTAATTCACCATCCTCTATATAGAGAATATCAGGACGGGATCTTATTGCAACTTCCTTTGTCCCTCCTTTACCATCAGGTTTCTCAACTATTTTTTTAAACGATGCTTCTTGCGTACATGTTGTGCATCCTGCTTCCTGTAATTTTTGCATTTCTTCTGTACGCTTTCCGTCATGATGCTCCTTATTTTTTTCGAGTGTTTCACGATTGCTATTACTTTTTGAAGGCTTTGGGGATGTTTCGCCCTTGGCACTGTCTTCAGAGCCAATTTTTCCAACTGATTGGGCAAGTTCCTTTTCTGCTTTTGCAGCCGCTTCTTCAGTCTTAGCAGCGAATTTAGCCAGAACCTTTTCGCCAAGCTTTACGCCTCCCTTGGCTGCTCCAGCACCTCCCAAAAACAGCGTTGCTACTTCAGTCAATAATTTTCCAAATTCAAGACCAGCATTAAAGGAACCACCGGCACC
>NZ_JBHIRS010000038.1:0-6606 GCF_042197365.1 Bartonella sp. AA168HLJHH
AAGCACCCCCACCACCATATCCTCCTGTCGCCGTAATAAAATTTTTGCCAACGGTCGTTGTTCCTCCAGAATTACCTGTTGCACGAAGTGATGCAACAGAAGTTCCACCCTTACCAATTGTGATATCTTCATGACCATTTAAACTGGCTTTATAGCCATACCAGACTGAACAACCGCCACCGCCGCCACCTCCTCCTAATCTTGGCGTATCCGCTCCGCCACCACTACCACCGCCACCCCATGCTTGGATTTCTAACCTAGTTTGGTCTGTTACCCAATCTGGCCATTCAATTTTCCCATCTTGCGTATACAGCAATTCAGCATCGGCAATAATGAGTTTATTAATCAAATCTTTTTTGATGTTTTTAATTTCCTGCTTGAGAATATCTATTTCTGCTTTTGTATAAACAAGATCACCATCGACTTTTAAAGGTCCTTTAAGAAAGCTTCCGCTTGTGCTTAAACTGGTAACCATTTCACCATTGTGGATGAGGCTAAACGACGAATTGCCCAAAAGCTCTAAGGCACCACTCATAGTCACTTTGCTGGTAAATTTATTGTAATTTTTCCATTCATTTGGACTTGTGAGGCGACCATAGCTTGTGAGATCTTCGTTGATTTTGGCTCTAAAATCATCAAGCCCCACAATATCTTCGGTTTTATGTTGATGCGCGCCTAACAATGATATTGCACTGCCAAAAGTGAAGTTATTATTGCTTGATTTATAGAGAACATAATTGTTGGCAGCATCTTTTGCGCCTTCGATATCGCTTAAATCGGCAAAAGTGAAAGTTTTATCCGCTGCCATTTTGCCATTGAGAGCGCTTTCTAGATTTATGATTTCGCTTATGGTATGCGTGTGTTGTAAAGGTGCTTTTTGGTCTACCTTGTCCTCAACATCGGCTATTGCCTGATCAATTTTTGTCAAGTTTTCGCGCAAGATTGGGAATTCAGAACTGATAAAACGCCCCTCTTTAGGCAATTCCATGTCGAGTTTTTTGGTTTTTGTCATCTCTGTTCTCCCATCACAATATGCCAGCGCCAAAATCACACACCATGGACCGCGCTGCCGGTCCACCGGTAAGCGTGAGTTTGAGGCGCGCTTGTTTGGCTGTTTTATCGCTGCTCACAAATTTGCGCTCTGTCCAAAGCGGTTCAGCGAGTTGTTCTGTTTCGTCGAGTTTCAAAGGAACAAAAGCACCATCATCCAGTTGCATCTCGAGTGTAAAGGTTGCACCGCCCGGTAAAAAGGTTTTGATATAGCTGGTCAACCTTGCCTTTTCCCCAAAGGTAAAAGCACGGGTGACATAAGTGGCTGTTTTATGAATCTTCCCCGCAATCAATTGAACAGGCGCAAACAAGACGGGTGAGAGCTTCTCTGTCCCTTTGAGAATAGCGCGAAGCTTTACCTTTTCACTGATATATTCAGTAAGACTGAGTAATTGAAAGGGAAGGAGTTGATAAACCGTGCCGTTGTTTCTTTCAATTTCAAAGATGACAGAACAATCGCTTGAAGGCAATTCAATGGCTGCGCGTATTTGTAAATCAGAGCAGTCCACAAGATCAAAAGTGCCAAGATCAATGGTTTTTTCTGTTTGTGTGTAGCGTGCCGCCAGCACTCGAAAGGCTAAAGCCTCATCTTGATGAGCAGTCCAGCTCCTAGCATTGACAGAAGAAAAGCGTGGACCGGTCACGTAAGGGTGACTTGAGACAAATCTTTGGTGTTCTGCATCAAAATCCCCAAGCTTTGCTAGTGAGACAGAATGATCAGCATCATCGGTTTTAATGACAAAAGCCGTTAAGCGGTCATCCATCACAAGGAGTGGTACATCATAGCGTGCATCTGCCCATCCTGCCTTTGCGCCCTTCATAGAATAAAAGCTTTGCGCTTGAATATCGGCGGTCGGATAACCGTTTTCTGTAGTGACCAAATCAATCACCAGATCATGGTTCTGATTGCCGATTTTGCAAAGATGAAAGTCAATTCCAGTGATTTGCCGTGTTTCATCGGGGGTAAAGACTTGCGCTTGTGGGTCAAATTGCGTCCAGATCTTCACTGTTGTGGTGCGCCGCATCACTTTCACATCAATCACGCCTTGACCTGTAAAAAGCCCTGTTGCAATTGTTCCACCTTTTCCCCGTGCCACAACATTTTTTGTGCCAGCCGTAATATTTTGTGGAATCGTGAAAGCGCCCTCAAGGGTGCCCTTGCTATCGGCAATAAGGAGACTCTTTGGTAAAACATTCACACCATCAAAGGTAAGACTTTCCAAGATTTCGCTACTGCCAAAACCTTCAATTTTAAAGTGAAGGGTAATTTGTCTTAAAAAGTCGATTTGTTCTTGGTGTGTGTTGATGAAATTATCGCTTACTTCTGTTCTACGTATGGTACTGCCGCGATGTTTTCCCATAATGATTTGATTGGTGATACCCGAGAGCCAATCGGTGCGTTGTTCATGCCAAAAGTCTGTTGCGGGTTCAAGGGTTACTGTACCAGGCAGGGGTGCAAAATTTTGATAGGGGTTGATCTTTTCGCAAGCCGTTGTCAACTCTTGCGCAATGATCACTTCATTTGTCCAGTCAAGGGTAACAGGCGCTGTAAGATTAGCGGTGTAAAAGGTTGGATCAATGGCGAGCTGTAAAATGCCGTTGCCTACAGCACCTGTTTGTTGAAAGCCTTCATCTCTGTAACTATCATCAAGAAAAGGGTCTGCGAACATGCCTTTTTTGGCAACAGGTTCTTTAGAGTCAACATTGCTTTTAATACGCTCTAATTGCATCAGACGGTCAAGCGAAAGCACTCGTTGAAAATAGCGCCACATTTCATCATAGGGGGCAACCCGTGTGCCATCATTGACCACAACCGGCGTTTCAAGCCAATTGTTGGTAATGGTTGCAAGGGACAACACATCATCAGGGACATTTGGTGCCATGGGATGATCTGATGAAACTCCTTTGATATAGACGACATTGCCCCCCGTGTTGAGACCGATACGGTCAATGCGGGGCAATTTATAAGTGTAACTGACGATAATATCACCACCTTCCGCACCCCCTGAGACAGTGATTTCCTGCGCTGTTACCTTATCAGCCTGCACCCGTGCACGATAGCGATAAGTCACCTGATAGCTGCTGCCCGGTAAAGGTTCGTCTCCCACGGGTGCCCAATCAATGGTGTCTCCGGTTTTTTTAAAATCAATACCTTCTTTAAATTCCTTGCTTCCTTGAACGACTTTAATAAACGCGGTGATGCTTTTATCCGGCACACCATCACGCCCAGCGGCAACGGCACCACGGGTGACGTTAACGGTTTTTTCTTTTGTCAACAAAAGAGACTGAATATCGGCAATAGGAAAATAATAGGGTTTAAAGGTGAAACTTGTTTTCCCTTTTGGGGGCGCAAAAATATGCGTTTCGCTTGGAACAACGCTTGTCGAAAAGTCCTCGAGTTCTTCATGGCGCAAAGCCGCTAAGCGTTTGCGTTTAAAGCCATTGATATTGGCTTCTCCTTCTTGAATACTAAACACTTGGCAACCGTTATTGGCTCCCAATGCGCTCACACGGCAGCCACTCACGATATAATGCCCATGGGCACGGTCGTACGTCGCAATAGCTTGCATGGCGGGTTCAAGCAGTGAGGGCGATTTTTGATCAATCAGAACGCCATCTTGTAAAATATAAACCGGAAAGAAAGTGCCATTCTGCGCATCCTCTTTCAGTGCCCAAACAAGCTTTGCTGTTTCGCGTGCCGCTCCAGGCTCTCCTTCTGCTAAGGTGCCAGGGACTTGCCCCAAGAGCTCTGGATCATCCTCATGAGTTATCCATTTTTTTGCAGCTTCACACCAATTTCCAAGCGCCCAATCATGGCAACATTGTTGAGTACAGCTGGTGCAACGGGGAAAATATCGCCTGCGATATAAATCTTGCCATCCGTTAAAGTGACGGTCTTTGTCTCTTTGTTGACAAAAGCATCAGCCCGTTCAACGCGGTCTCCTTCTTTTGCAACAAGGCGCCCCAAGCGGTCATGACGCCCCCTGATGATGGTTTGAACCTCATTGAGTTCACCACTTTGAATAAAGGGACGCGTGCCATAAAACACCACGCTTTGTTGTTCCTCTTTGCCGCGAGATCTGTCAATTGCAAAGGGTAAACCACTTTCATGCTTCATATTAAAACCTCAATAAAATCTTGAATTGTTCGCGAACATCGGCGCGCAAAGGAATATTGATGGGTGTTTTGAGTATCTCGACACCGCCATTTAGTTCATTGGCATCACACCAAAGCTTTCCAAAGGGGATATCAAGAGGGACATCTTGTTTGGGAATGCCGTGAACGAGAATAGAAACAAATGCTGCTTGTTTGTCCTCAACATCGTGAAAATCTGTGCGTGCTGCAAGAAACAACAGAGTGCCGGTTGGGGAAGGGTTAAATCTGTTGCCACAATGGTTGTACACACCATCCAAAGCCTGTTCGACAGGCGCTACAGCATAGCATCTGCGATACCCAATCACGCTATTTTGGCTGTCTTTTAACACGAGATAAAGCGTGCGACCATGAAACCATTCTGCCATGAGTATATCGCGTTCATGTTTTTTAACCGAACACCACGGAAAATTTGCCATGTCCCATGGATAATCGATTTGTTCAAAGCTTAACTCTTCATCCCCATCATCTATCCAATTACCAATAAGCCTGCCTTCTTCTCTTGTGAGCGTGTGATTGATTTCTGTTGTGCGCCCAAAGGAAAACAAAGTGCCCCCAGCTGTTAAGCGAACACCGCTTTCATACTCCAACATGCTGTCATCAAGGCGTGACATATTGCATTCAACAGCTTGCACATCATACCCCGCAACACCACGACGAAAATCGGAGCGCAAACTTTTGGAGAGATCTGTAATCGCTTCAATGGCTTCAAGCTGTGTTCGTTCAGGCAACTGATCAAAATCAAGTTGAAAGGAGTTCCACCATGCGCGCCCCGTCCAGGCGGGTTGAAAGCGTGCTGTAATCTCTAGCCATTCAAGCCCCATCTCTATTGCCGCAAGGGAGCCACGTATCCTCTGCCATTGAAGCCCTTGATCAATCAAATCATAGAGATTTGGAACATAAGGTGTCAGTTCACCAAGCCCGTATTCTTCAATCAACCACGGCAAGAAACGGGGAGGGCGTGTGATCAGTTTTGCGCGTGAAATCCCCAAAACAGAACCATCAATATCTTGATGAAAATCGCAAGCATCAGCAAGGCGCTTTTCAAATTCTGTCGCATTTGTGGGAAGGAGGGAACCAACCATTAGCGGGCACGCCCTTTGAAGTTTAAGGTGATTTTTCCAATCGATAAAATTTCTTCATCACAAACCATACTGTCTTGTGTTGGGGTAATGGCAATCACTTTCTGGACACCAGCAATCATTAGTTTTGAAATCCACCACGACAAACTTAATTCACGACCAATGGCTTGTTCTTGTCTCCATGCTGCTCTTAAATTTATTTCCATTGTTGTAAGAATTTTCAAAGATGTTTCTGGTAACAGCCAAACATCTGCTTCTAAATCCAGCACTTTTTTGACAGCAGCGTGAACAATGATTGTATCATTGGTCATGATGATATTTTTTCTGTGAAGAGCTTCTGAGACTGTTTGTATGAGATCTTCAGAGGCTGTTCCTTCTTCATTATTACCAAAAAGAGCAACATAGATGGTTGGGTTTTTGCCTTTACGATAAATAATCGCATCCTTCACACGGCTATCGGCTGTTAAGGCGATAAGTTTGTAATAGGGTTCTGTCCCACTTCCGTTTCCTCCACGGGCATGAAGCTGTATGCGTTCACGATATCTCTCGTCACTTTCACCCTCCATGCGGGCAAGACCATGCCAGTTTCCCAAAGCGTCAAGAGATTCACCGGTTGCAAAATCAAGAATGTTGTTGCGTGCTGCCTCATTAATACGCTGTCTTAAAAGCAACTCTCGATAGCTAAAAGCCTCTATGACTTTTACGGCCGGATCACTTTCAAGAATGGTATATTCAGGCAAAAGCTCTTTTAAATGGACAAGAGCAGCAGCGCGTATTTCTTCAAAAGAAAGTTCTGTGATGATGTCTGGTTTTGCAAGCACTCCATTCATTTTATCAATAATCCTTCCATGGTAATGGGCTTGCCGGATGGCAAATAAATGCCTTCAAAGGATAAAGAAACGTGTCCATTCTCACCCCTTTTAAAATCAATTTTTTTCAATTTAAAACGCGGTTCCCACTTGTCTAAAGCCTCAGCAACAGCAGCATAAAGAGCAACAGCAAAAGCATTATTAACCGGTGCATCAATGAGTTCAGCAACACGTGAACCATAATCACGCCGCATTACACGCGAACCAATCCGCGTTAACAAAATATCAAGGATTGATTGACGTAAATGATCAATGCCGGTCAATGGCTTTCCTGTTGTACGGTCCATTCCACTGTTCAATTGGGACCTCCTGTCATAGAACCACCAGGGGAAACACCGCCATGAACATGGGTTTCTCCTACATTGGTGCCGTTATGTCTTAATCCACTTGAATGAATGGAAACATTATTTCCAGAATGAAGAGAGAGACTATCATTCGAATTCAGTGAAATG
>NZ_JBHIRS010000039.1:0-5719 GCF_042197365.1 Bartonella sp. AA168HLJHH
TGGGCAATTTCTTCATTGGGAGAAAATTCTATTTGTACCGATGAGCGTATGGAGCCAATAATTTTTGTGACATTATAGGCATCATAGTTGATAAAGCGAATGCGGCTATCGCTTGGCGCGCGGGTGGGAAAAATACTGGCATGGCTAGGCGTTAAAGAAAGGGTAATAGCGATGTTAAGAATGAGAAAAAGAATTTTTTTTGTCATGATCAGTTGACCACTTCCGGATCGGTTCTATATTCACTAACAATAAACCCTAGAGGATTTATCAAACGGTTTTGGACAGAGATAGGGGCATTGATGTATTCAAAGGTAAGTGTTGCAACCCAGTGGGTGATGAATTCTTTGTTGTTGTCGTTGTCGTGAATGGTTCTGTAGTAACGCACTTGGGCAACATCGTCATTGATAAAGGAGATTGATTTTATTGTTATTGTAACGGCGGCGTGTTTATAGAGAATTTGAGGACTTTGGGGATTTCTTGCTCCATACCAGTTGGCAAATCTTTCCTGTTCTTCAGAAGAAGAGAGGAGGGAGACGGTTTGGAAGTTGTGTTGTGTTTCTTCTGTGGTGAAGCCTTCACGGGAGCGGACATATTTTGCAGCAAAGTAGCGTGTGATGGCTTCGTCGACATTGGTGGGACCTTCTTTTAAGGCTTCCACAACTTCGGTGATGCCGGTTGAATTGTCCACACGGATGACAAAGGGTTCCACGGTTTTAAGGGGCGTGAGGGTGATGACCGCGAGAGAAGACATTATTGCAACAGCAACTGCGATGCCGGCAATGGCAAGCGAGACGCGGGTGGTGCGGCGTGAGGCGAGCATGCGATCTTGATCAAACGAGCGCGCTTCAGCAATGTATTGTTCTATGTCTTTTTCTTTCATGCTTTTTGCCCGCAATTTTTGTAAGATTTGATTTCTTCATCCGTTAATTTTTGTGCCAGAAGCATTTCCAGCTTACCTTCTACGGGTGAAGGGGTGTTGTTACTGATGATAATGGGTGTGGGCGTGGGTTTTTTCCCTTCCCAATTCCACATTGATCTGTTGAGTGGACGTTTAGAATATCCATCACACTTTGGGAGTGACTTCAGTGTGTTTGGTGAAGACACACAGCCACTGAGAAAGAGAAATGGTAAGATAATCCCAATTTTTTTAAATTCCCGCATTTGAACTTAGACCTTTTTTAATAGTGATGCTAGTTTTTTATTTTAATAGTGATGCTAATTTTTTAACGCCCTTTGCTATCGTGTTGGCTGTTGCTTTAGCAGCTTTACCTGTTAGTTGAGCCGTTGTTTTAGCGACTGGTCCTGATCCTGTAAGGGAGGCTCCCCCAGAGGCTAAAGCTGATGCGATATCAGGGAGTCTGAGGAAAAGGTGAATACCACCAATACCAACAACCAAGAATTGAATTAAAGTAGTGATGATATTGTCAACACCTCCTGAAAAAACTTTCATTGAAATCTTGACATATAAACCACCAAGCAGCACGACTAACACATATAAAATGATGAAGTTTGCAACTTGCCCTAACCATGCTTCTGTGAATTTTCTGGTTGAGGAAAACATATAGAGGCTTATGAAGAGTGGTCCTATTGATATGACAAGAAACAAACCCAATTTAGCAAATAATGAAACAACAAAACCGACTAGACAAAATAAGATAGCAGCAACTAGGCAGATAAAACCAGCAATCCATGTCGCAATAAACTTCCCCATTTGAGTCAGACCTGTGTACTGGTTTGCTGCGTCCAAAACCTGTGCTCCAGCTTTGTTTATCATATTGTCCCATACATTTCGATCCACATGTGCTCCTTGGGTGACATTTGAAATGGCATTCGGCAGATCATGGAAAAATATACCACTGACCCACTCATTATAAACATCGGCTTTTGTAGCAAGTGCAACAACGATGCCCAGTTTGAAAGTTGTCACTATAAATTCCCATAAGGGCATGGAAGAGCGCCCATAGATGATATTGTAGCCCATAAATATAATATAGATTGTACAAGACAGCTTAAGCGGAGCACCTAAGCTTAATGAAAGATTGGAAATGGCGTTATTCATTGCGTCTGTAAGGGGATCCATCAACATATTATCTATCTTAGTAAAGATGCCTTTGCTTTCTACTGCCATTGAGATGCTCCGCTCTTCATTATGTCTTAATGGTTATTTTGTTGTTCTTCTGCCGCGCGCTCTTTTGCTCTTCGTTCTTCTTCAGCGCGTGTTTCCGCTCTTTGTTTTTCGAGTATTTTTTGAGTATTAGCTCTCATTTTTTCAATCCAAGCTTTTTGTTCAGCTTGAAACTTTTCATCTATTTTGCGATTTTCTTCTTCAATTTTACGGCTTCTTTCTGCTGCTTTTGCTTCATATTCTTTCTGAAGTTCTAAAAATGCTAACCGCATGTTTTCACAATTTTTTGAAGTTCCTGCAAATCCACATTTCGCATCCCACTCTAGGCGTAATTTTTCATCTTTTTTAAATTCTGCAACGCTATAGGTTTTTTCACATCCAGCCGTGATGAGCCCTGTGCAAAGTAGCAATGTTGTTATGAGAACTTTATTCATAGATATTTCCCCTTTTTCCTTTCAGTTTTACAAGTTTTGAGCACAATCTTTAAATTATGCTTGTGTTATCGGTTTTTATAACCAGTGATGATAAATCTAGAGCACAGACATAATGTTGCCATAAATCTATTGTACAGTCTGTAAGGTTCTTTAAGTTGAGCAGCTAAAGCGCAATAGCGATGTGTAATGGTGCTATCCATTGTTTTTGTAATGGGGTTCATCAACATATCATCTATATCAGTAAATACGCCTTTCGTTATTATTGCCATTTAGATGCTCCGCTCTTCATTATGTCTTAATTATTATTCTGTTGTTCTTCTGCCGCGCGCTCTTTTGCTCTTCGTTCTTCTTCAGCGCGCTCTTTTGCTTTTTGTTCAGCAAGGAATTTTTGATTCTCTTCTCTCATTTTTTTAATTCTGGCTCTCATTTCAGCCATATCTTTTTCATCTCTTTTGCGATTGTTCTCTTCCGCTTGACGCTCTCTTTCTGCTGCTTGTGCCTGACGTTCCTTATCAAGTTCTAAAAATGCTAACCTCATGTTTTCACAATTCTTTGAAGTTCCTGCAAATCCACATCTAGCATCCCACTCTAGGCGTAATTTTTCATCTTTTTTAAATTCAGCGACGCTATAGGTTTTTTCACAACCAGCTGTGATGAGCCCTGTGCAAAGTAGCAATGTTGTTATGAGAACTTTATTCATCAATATTTCCCCTTCTTTCTTTCAGTTTTACAAGTTTTGAGCACAATCTTTAGATTCTGCTGTGTTCTGGTTTTTATAACCAGTGATGATAAATCTAGGGCAGAGACATAATCTTGCCATAAATCTATTGTATAGTCTGTAAGGTTCTTTAAGTTGAGCAGCTAAAGCGCAATAGCGATGTGTAATGGCGCTATCTATTATTTTTGTAAGGGGGTCCATCAACATATTGTCTATCTTAGTGAATATGCCTTTGCTTTCTACTGCCATTGAGATGCTCCGCTCTTCATTGTGTCTTAATGGTTATTTTGTTGTTGTTTTGCCGCGCGCTCTTTTGCTTCTTGTTCTTCCTCAGCACGTCGCTTTGCTTCTTGTTCAGCTAGTATTTTCTTAGTATTAGCTCTCATTTTTTCAATCCAAGCTTTTTGTTTCGCCATAAATTCTTCATATCTTTTGCGATCGTTCTCTTCCGCTTCACGCTCTCTTTCTTCAGCTTTTGCTTCATATTCTTTTTGAAGTTCTAAAAATGCTAACCGCATGTTTTCACAATTTTTTGAAGTTCCTGCAAATCCACATCTAGCATCCCACTCTAGGCGTAATTTTTCATCTTTTTTAAATTCAGCGACGCTATAGGTTTTTTCACATCCAGCTGTGATGAGCCCTGTGCAAAGTAGCAATGTTGTTATGAGAACTTTATTCATCAATATTTCCCCTTTTTCCTTTCAGTTTTACAAGGTTTGAGCACAATTTTTAAATTATGCTAGGTTATCGGTTTTTTATAACCAGTGATGATAAATCTAGAGCAGCGACATAATCTTGCCATAAATCTATTGTATAGTCTGTAAGGTTCTTTAAGTTGAGCAGCTAAAGCGCAATAGCAATGTGTAATGGCGCTATCCATTGTTTTTGTAAGGGAATGCATTACAGTATTATCTATCCAAGTGAATATGCCTTTGCTTTCTACTGCCATTGAGATGCTCCGCTCTTCATTATGTCTTAATGGTTATTTTGTTGTTGTTTTGCCGCGCGCTCTTTTGCTTCTTGTTCTTCCTCAGCACGTCGTTTTGCTCTTTGTTCTTCTAATTTTTTTTTAGTGTTAGCTTCCATTTTTTTTAGTCTGGCTCTCATTTCAGCTATATCTTCTTCTTCTCTTTTACGATTTTCTTCTGCAATTTTTGCCTGACGTTCTTTCTCAAGTTCAGCGCCTGCTACTCTTAGGTTTTCACAATTTTTTGAAGTTCCTATCCCTCCACATCTCGTGACCCATTCATCAAATAATTTTGGATTTTTTTTAAATTCTGCGACGCTATAGGTTTTTTCACATCCAGCTGTGATGAGCCCAGTGCAAAGTAGCAATGTTGTTATGAGAACTTTATTCATTATTTATTGTCCTGTTGTTGTTTAGCTTTAGCGCGCTCTTCTGCTTCTTGTTCTTCTTCAGCACGTCGCTTTGCTTCTTGTTCGGCTCGGAATTTTTCATTCTCAGCTCTCATTTTTTCAATCCAAGCTTTTTGTTCAGCTTTAAATTTTTCATCTATTTTGCGATTTTCTTCTTCAACTTTTGCCTGACGTTCTTTCTCAAGTTCAGCGCCTGCTACTCTTAGGTTTTCACAATTTTTTGAAGTTCCTATCCCTCCACATCTCGTGACCCATTCATCAAATAATTTTGGATTTTTTTTAAATTCTGCGACGCTATAGGTTTTTTCACAGCCAGCAGCGATAATTCCAGTGCCAAGTAGCAATGTTGTTATGAGAACTTTATTCATCAATATTTCCCCTTTTTCCTTTCAGTTTTACAAGTTTTGAGCACAATCTTTAAATTATGCTTGTGTTATCGGTTTTTATAACCAGTGATGATAAATTGAGATGACAGACATAATGTTGCCATAAATCTATTGTATAGTTAGTAAGGCTCTTTAAGTTGAGCAGCTAAAGCGCAATAGCGATGTGTAATGGTGCTATCCATTGTCTTTGTAATGGGATTCATCAACATATTGTCTATCTTAGTGAATATGCCTTTGGTTACTATTGCCATTTAGATGCTCCGCTCTTCATCGTGTCTTAATTGTTATTTTGTTGTTGTTCAGCTTCTCTTTTAGCGCGTTCTCTTGCTTCTCGTTTAGCTCTCATTTTTTCAATCCAAGCGTCTTGTTCAGCTTTCAATTTTTCCATTGATTTGCGATTTTCTTCGTCAATTTTACGACTTCTTTCTGCTGCTTTTGCTTCATACTCTTTCTGAAGTTCTAAAAATGCTAACCGCATGTTTTCACAATTTTTTGAAGTTCCTGCAAATCCACATTTCGCATCCCACTCTAGGCGTAATTTTTCATCTTTTTTAAATTCTGCAACGCTATAGGTTTTTTCACATCCAGCAGCGATAAGCCCTGTGCAAAGTAGCAATGTTGTTATGAGAACTTTATTCATTATTTATTGTCCTGTTGTTGTTTAGCTTTAGCGCGCTCT
>NZ_JBHIRS010000040.1:0-5186 GCF_042197365.1 Bartonella sp. AA168HLJHH
ACTATCTATATCACTAAATACTAAGGGGGATTTTTACCTAGAAAGCTTTTTGGGGTAGCGAGCCTATGCCTATGATCTGTGGAGGCAGTGCTTTACGGCTCAGATAGAGAAATAACAGCTTTTTACACTATCCTAACATACATAATGGCTATGGTATGTAAGAATAGTGCTGTTTTTTATACGGAGCTGTCTTATTATAAAATTAAGTAGGGTAGGGAAAGAACGTATAGGTATGTAATTTACGCGCATAAAGGCTTTGTAGAAATTAAATCTAAACTCAGATTCTCTTGGTTCTTATGTCATCTCTCCCTTTGTCCTATGTGTAGTCTGTATAACCAAATCCTCAAAACAATCCGCTAACTTTTTGTAACAAAAAACTGCAAACAATTCCTTGAACTCCAAACTATCTATACCACTAAATACTAAGGGGGGCGCATAGCTGGCCTAAACTCTCTTTACAGAAAACAAAAAAACAAAACGCTGCATAAGAAAAACTCAAATGCTTGAATTTTTTCTTTCAACGTATGCGCTGATATTTGCTTGCATATCGTCTTAAAAATCCATTTTCCACCAAGATTCGTCTTAATCTCGCAAAATCTAAAGTAAAAAGGCTACATATTTTTGATGTTTCCGTTTCGCGATAGTTTTTCCTATTTTAAATGCTTCTGCAATTTTTGTAAGTATATCTTCTGTTTCTAAATGACGATCGCTAAAAATTTCCATATTTCGTACATTTTTATCTTCTAGCGCTTGCCATAATTTATCGATTGCTTGAAATCCCTTTGTTGTGTTTTGAATAAGACCAAGGTTTAAAAGGCGATTAATAGATTTGTGAATGTTTTTGGTCTCTGAATTGACAAGTTTGAGGATATCAGAAAAAATTTTAGCACCAAGTATAATAACAGTATAGACAGCGCGTAGTGTTGGTGAGGTCATGGCAGAAATGAGCGAATTATAAGAAAAATGATTTGGCTGTATTGCACATGGATATCAATAGAATATTATTCGTGCAGAATGTAGCTACCTTACGCTTGTCTACCCCATAATCCTTTAAGCTATGAGACAATTTGCAACGGCGTTTACAGAGCAATCTTAAAAGACCGTTTTGAGCTTTTTTGCCGCAGAGTGTGTTACAAAATCATAATTGAGCCATTTATGGCGAAGTGTTTTGAGTGCTCTTGTTGTGCCACCGGTTGCAAAAACTATATGTGACATGGAAGCTGCTTATTTTTTCGTTTGCATGAGGCAAAGGCAAGAAGCAAAGGCGGAGGCACCAACAATCATGCAAAAGGTGAAAGCGATATGATTGTTGAAATGGCTGATAATCCATCCACTTGTCCATGAGCCGGCGGCTTGGCCAATATTTGAAATAACAAGAATATAACTGAAAAGAACACTGGCAGAGAGGGATGTAGTTGTTTTCCCTGCTTGATAGTATATCTCTGGAATCATGACAGATTCATAGACACTGTAGGCAATTAACGCAGTCACAGCGGTAAAGACCCCACCTATGAGGAAAAACGAGGAGAAACTTCCCATAAAGCAGAGCAGATAAAAAGTTGATTTATCAGAAAGGCTGAGATGTTTATTGATTATTCCTTGCCAGATACAAATACTGATGCCAACAATTGAAAAGAAAATTCCACTATAAGGGGCGAGATTGCTGTCAAATTTACTGAGAAGTGTTGTGGTGGTGATGAAAATTCCCATGAGGTATGCACAAAGCAAAGCCGTGACCAGCAAATAAGCAATAGAACGATTATGTATTATTGTTTTTAAAGAAGAAAGAAGAGCTTTTTTTGTTTTTTTATTCTTTTCAAGAGATAATGTTTTATGCGGGTAATGATAAACAATTTGAATGGATAGAACACAAAGATACAAACCAATGAGTGCAAAAAAAGCCATTAAGAAGGTTGATGCGTTGTATTTTATGGCACTCGTTGCAACAAGAGGGGCGATAACGACAGCAGCATTTTGAAAAAAAGAATAGAGAGTTAATGCGCGTTTAAGAGCATTTTCATTGAGATGTTCTGATAAAATTTCTCTCAAAAATGGCTTTGAAATTGCTTTCGAAAAAGCCATTAAGGTAAAAAAGATCAACCATGCAGAAGGTGTGAGCGATAGGATAATGCACACAAAAGCGCTACTCCTTAAAATAAAGGCGGTAGCCATTAAGAGTTTACGCGAAAATCTTTCTAATAAACCTGTTGTGGTTACCATGAGAATGCTTTCAAGGATTACCGATCCAGCGAGATAAAAAGCAACATTGGCAGCAGTTATGAGAGAAGAGTTTCCAAGCAGAGGGAGTACAAAGAAAAAGGAAAATTCAGAAAGAAAAACTGTGCTATAGATGAAAAAAGGAATTTTATTTTTGCCCATGGAATTTCCATAGAAGTGTTGTTAAATGATCAAAGACATTTTGTTGTATCTTTTGAGGAAGTTTTGCCAGCCCTATTTCTGCTGTGCACATTTCGTTGAAATAGTATCTTTCTTGATTCACTAGCCAGTCCAATGCAAGAATATTGTTTTTTCTACGATGTTTTTAGAAATATCGAGCATGATTTGGATTGAGCAACAACACTGTGCCCGGATGTTCGCGCAACAATCGTAAGATCATTGAGACCTTGATCCTATATCTTCTCCTGATGGTTTTGACTATTTCTAATTCTTTTTGATAACCACCCAATCCTTTTTGATAACCAATTGGCATCCCGCACTCTTGTTCCTCCCCATTGCATCTCTTGCGAAGAGGGCACGCTAATCTCATCTCCATAGATTGTCAACATATGAATGGGATGAATGATTTTGTAACCTTTTAATGAAATTATATTTTTTTAGTGGAAGGTTATTCATTCTCTTGAAATAGAGAAGAAAAACGATAGCGTTCGCTAATCATTTTTCAATTCTCTTTTAGCGCATGCGTTGATATTTTCCTCCATGGCGTTGTAAAAAACCTCTCTCAACAAGAGTGCGTCGTAATCGGGCAAAGTCTATCGTAAAGAGGTTGCATATCTTGGAAACTTCCGTTTCGCTATAGATTTTTTCCTTCTGAAAGGCTTCACCAATTTTTGATAGCATCTCTTCTGTTTCTAAATGGCGGTCGCTTAAATTTTCCCTATTCCGCTCATGTTTATTTTCTAGCATTTTCCACACTGTCTCTTCGGCTTGAAATCCTTCTGTTGTGTTGTGAATAAGTCCGAGATTCAAAAGGCGATTGATGGATTTGTGAATGTTTTTGGCATCTGAATCGACATGTTTGAGGATATCAGTAAGATTTTTTGCACCAAGGATAATGGCGGCATAAACAGTACGCAGTGTCGGTGACGTCATGGCAGAGATCAGTGAATTGCGGGTATTGCGTTTGTGAAGGGTTTCTTTCCCCATGGGCAAAAGATCATTGCGAATGGGCAGTTCATTGATTTCTATGAGTTCTGCTTGGAGCGATTGTGCGCGTACAATTTGTTCGGCTGGGGTGCGTTTGCGAATAATCCCCAGACCACTTTGGCGATATTTGTGGTTTTCGGGGAGTGTTAAAGCTTCATAGGAGCCATCAAGCCGGTAGAGAATTTCTTCCCACAAAGGAGTTCTGACGCGTCGAACCCGCTGTTCGCCATTGAGAGAAATTGTTGTTGTTATGGTTGGTTCATGTAGACAAAGATAACCACCCGCGGTGATGTGTTCCCAAAGGGTTATAACAAATCGCACATCATCTGCGGGAGTACCAGCATCAAGCCAAGCAAAATCTATTGGTCCCCAAGATTTGAGCGTTTCATCATCAAGAGAGAAAAAATTCTCATGGATAAATGTTACAGTATCTTTTTCAATACCGCCTTGAAGCAGTTCTTGCCATGCTTCTTCGGCTGATTGACCTTCGACTGTAAAATCATCAATGGTGATAAGCCGAGGTTCGTAATTCTCAAGGATTCCTGAAGGATCAAGCAAAGCTGTGCGCTCTTCCCAGGTGGAAGATTCTAAAAGTTTTTTATCTTGTTGCCATGCTTGTTTTGCTTTTTGCAGTGCTTTAGCAATCAAGCGCGTACTATCACCAGCACCGATTTCAATGACTGTGCGCGGTCTTGCCATTTGAATAAGCGCATAAATGAGCTGTGCACTATTTTCTGTTCCCATGCCAGGTCTTATCAGCTGCATCTTTTTATCCTTATAATTTTACCAATCGTAGCATTCCTGCTTTTATAAAAAACTTTATTGAATCCTCTAGCGGATATTGAATACGTATTGGTGTGGTGGCTTGCTTCAAGAGATGTTTTGTTTTTTCATGAAGCCGGATTGTACGCCCATTGAGTTGATTAATGGCAAGACTGCCAAGAGAAGAATCTATGATAATACATGTTGGCTCTCGTAAAAGAGCGGTTGCATCATTTTCTGAAAATGCTTTTTGATCTGTTTCGATGAGACCGTGTCGTAAAAGTGATATCAAAAGACTTCCAGAGGCAAGAAGAGTACCATTGAATTGTATTTCCCTCAGTGATTGGACAAGGCAGCCTTCACGAAGTGCTTCAAATGTGGGAAAGTCGAATCCGCCAAATGCCGCTCCTTTTGTAGAAACAATGGTGATGGGTTGTATTTGCCGTTTGCCAATGAGTGCTGGTTTGTTTTTTATTATTTGTACATCTTTTGCCCATTGAACGCGTGATAAAGGATTGAGTTCACTTGGGTAGACAGCGAAAGAATTGATGGCTATGGGCGGCGTTGGTTTTTGCAATTCAAGTGTGTGGGAGCTCTCATGACAATCATGTCGCATATAGTCTGCCAGTTGCCACACATAGCCGCCTGTTCCATTGTAAAAGTTTAAGCCTATAGGGTCTTGTTGCATGATGTTATCGTTTTTTTTTACTTTAAAATATCAAGCTTTGGGGAGGGTTGTTAGTTGCTCTACATTAAAGAGTGGTTTATCAAAGTCCTATTGGGTTGGTATGGGGTTGCATGGGATACAACGATTTGATAGGGATTTTATTGAAATTTGATTGGGTGGTGATTGTCATGTCCTTTTGTGGTGTATGGTTTGCTTGAGAAAAACGCCTCGTCCACTAACCATTATCAAATTCTCTCTGTTTTTTTTGTACGGCACTGTTCAAGATAAAACCTAAGATGCCTGTGATCATTGTGGCGATGCCAATGATAAACAGTGTGCTTTGGGTGTGATGCACTTTTACAAAACCGGCTCC
>NZ_JBHIRS010000041.1:0-4511 GCF_042197365.1 Bartonella sp. AA168HLJHH
GACAATCAGCAATCGTTTCAAATTACAGCGATTTACGGCATTAAGCATTCAGAATCGGACGCCGGTGGCAGAATCCCCACGACAATTGCAAGAAAGGAACTTGATATTTGTATCAATGATATCGGAGGATTACCACCAAAACCTGAAGATAATGTTGTAATCATTTCCCCTGAAAACAGCAAAGCTCCCTCTTCTCAGGAGCATTTCATTGTGATAGATGTACAAGCTTCAGAATCCGGTATGTATAAGCTTATCTTGCGGGAGCTAAAGTAAAGATATGCTTATAAAGAAATGATCTAGTACATGTTTATATTTAGAAGAAAAAAATACAAATTAACAAATGAAGCAATTAAGGTTGGCGAATTTATTCTTTACCGTATTAAAGCTATCAAAAATTTTGGTACAATTAAGAAAGGTGATTTAGGTGGATATATTGAAAAAGAAAGAAACCTAAGTCCTTACGATAATTGTTGGGTTTTTGATAATGCACAGGTTTACGGAAATGGATATGTTTCTGAAAATGCTACAATTAGGGATGATGCAAAAGTTTATGGTATAGCATCGGTTTCTGGTGAAGCGCAAATTTCTGGTAAAGCGCAAATTTATGATGAGGCCTCAGTTTGGGGAAGCGCTAAAGTTTATGACAGCGCTAAAGTTTTCGGAACAGCATCTGTTTCTGACGATGTAAAAATTTATGATGAAGCATCAGTTTCTGGTGAGGTATGCATTACAAATTCGGCATGTATTTTTGAAAACGCTAAAGTATATGGTGAAGCATTTATTTCCAAAAATGCTAAAATTTTCGGCAATGCAAAGATTTATGGTGAAGCATCTATTTTCGGAGATGCACACATTTCTGGAAATGCTATAATTTACGGTGAAACATCTATTTCCGGAAATGCTAAAATTTATGACAATACAAAAATTTATGATGAGGCATCAGTTTGGGGAAATGCTATAATTTGCAATAATGCACAAGTTTTTGATAAAGCAGATATCTCTGACAATGCACAGATTTTCGATAATGCACGAGTTTACGGTAAAGCATCGGTTGCTAATGAAGCGCAAATTTCTGGTAATGCACGAGTTTATGGCGAGGCATCAATTTTTGACAGTGTGCAAGTTTGTGGAAAAGCGCGAGTTTGCGGAACAGCAGAAATTTACGATAATGAAATTATTTCAACTGGGGTGAGAGACTAAACACAAAAAAACAAACGATTGTGAATTCAAACCTATCACTGGCTTGTTTGATTTTATTGGAAAAGAAAGGATATTCGGATCACAATTAAAGAATTTAATCGATTACTTGTGTAAAAACGATTTTTAGAAAAATGTAATATTACTTATTGACATTGTGACAGGAGTATGAATAATCGAATCAGGTGCCTAACAAACACCTTAGAACCATAAGCGGATTGGTTACCGAAATAATCAGTCTTCTATACATTAAAGACTTTGACTCATTATATGCTACATGCGTATAATAACATCTGTCGGGTGTGGTTACGCTATACAATACCCTTGCGGGGAAAGTGTAACGACGGACTTATGGCCGTGTTTGTTAGCGCCCGGCACTCTTTTTGAGTGTCATTAACAAACGTCTAACCATAAGGAATTCATTATGAATACTCTTATAGAAATTAGAGAACAGGTTATTGATCAGGAAACTGTTCAAACTGTTAACGCTCGTGATTTGCATGCGTTTTTAGAAGTAGGTAAAGATTTCTCTACTTGGATTAAATATCGCATCAACAAATATAATTTATTAGAAAATCAGGATTATTTAGTTTTCACCAACTTTGGGGAAAACCTCCAAGGTGGTCGTCCCTCTAAAGATTATCATCTAACTTTAAGTGTAGCCAAAGAGCTCTCTATGCTTGAGAATAATAAGAAAGGTAGAGAGGCTCGTTTATACTTTATCAAATGTGAACGGCTTTTGAAGCAAGTAGCTGCTCCACAGATAGCTGCATCACAAGTTGACTACTCCAAACCTGAAGCATTGCTTGGTGTTTTGAATCACTTACAAAGCCAAATCGAACAGAAAGACCATGTTATTGCTGAATTAGCACCAAAAGCAGAAGCTTTGGATGGTTTAAAACGCTCTGATGGTTTGTTTGGTCTTATTGAAGCAGCAAAAATGTTAGAAGTGCGACCAAAGGACTTAACCAATTACTTGCGACAAAATGATTGGGTCTATCGACGGGCTCCAGGGGCGCCTCTGTTACCTTATCAGGACAAGATCAAGAAAGGATTTATGGATTGTCCTGCTATCACCATTCAAAGACCGGATGGTACAGAGAAGGTGCTCCCTTCAACAAAAATCACATCCAGAGGATTGGCATGTTTGAGAGAACAAATCCATGGGGGTGTGCAATGAAGATAGATACCAACTTCTTATGCGATTTATGGATAGCATTATCTCAATTTTCTAGACATGAGAATATGAATGACAAAGATTGTACAGCTCTGGTTGATACTATGAGTGTCATAGAAAAAGCTTTAATTTCAAAACTTCAGGATGAACTACCCAATATTACGAAGATTTTAGCAATTCTAACAGATTTTGGTGATTCAGAGTTACCGCATAGCATGGATTCTTTGTTGCGAACTTATGAACCAGATTTAGAGAGCCCCATTAAAAAGGTTGCTTAATTAAAAAAATAGAACTCCCCTCCCTATCGTTAAAGGTAGGGAGTGGTTAAACCCTACATTCAAATTTATTGATTTTGGCAAATTCGTCTGCTTTTTCAGTTTGTAATATACTAACGTCATAAGCAGCTTGCATGTTAAGCCAAAATTCAGCAGTAGTATCAAAAAAATAGGCTAATCTTAGTGCTGTATCGGGAGTCACTGGACTATTTTCAGCAACAATACGTTCTATTCTCGTGCGTGGAACATTTAATGCTTTTGCAAGAGCATAAGCAGAGAGAGCATATTCTTTTAAATATTCCTCTCGTAAAATTTCTCCGGGATGAATCGCTATATAATTTTTCATCTCGACCTCCTACAGATCAATGATAATCTACGATTTCAACTTCATAGGCACCATTAGAGCGCCATTCAAAACAAATACGAAACTGGTCATTAATACGGATAGAATATTGACCTTTACGCTCTCCTTTCAACGCTTCTAGACGATTTCCCGGAGGACTGCGCAAATCTTTAAGATCAACTGCTTTATCGAGCATAAACAACTTTCTTTGGGCTATACGCACTAGAGTGGTGGGAAAGCCTCTGGGCAGATTGCCTTCTAAAAGATCTTTACACCGCTTATCAGCAAAAGATTCAATCACCAAATCACCTTTATTCGTTCTTTTACGTATCATAACACGATACCAATATAAAGAAAAGGATAAATGTTAAATAACAGGAGCTCCCATGCATCCGAGAGAAACGATAAGGGAAAGCTTTGTTGCTTTGATAAAGGCAGCAAAGACGGTAGCTGGTGACAATGTTTTCAATATGCGTGATTTCAACTTCTCCCCTGAGAACACGCCTGCAATTAATATCTCAACACAAAGTGAAACAATTGAAGATGGCTATGATTATGGAGTAAGACGGCGTGTTTTAACGCTAGATGTTGAATGTTATGCGACATGTGAAGATGGAGCACGTTTTGTTGACCAATTAGCATGGGAAGTTGAGGAGGTTTTCTACGCTAATCCCAATCTCAACAACAGCGTTGAAACATGCCGCCTGCAAAATATTGCTTTTGCCTTTGGCGATAATGGCGCCTTAGCGCTCCATGGTGCGATTTTAACCTTTGACGTAACTTACGTCACCAATATCCCCTGCCTTGATGAAGGAAAGGCAACCGAAAGAGTTGTTGAACCCGTTGTCGGTTTTAAACCAGAAACAGGCGTGAGAAACAAAGATAAATACCATAAAATTGAAGGTGGACATGTTAGAGCGGCGCGATAAAGAAATCACAGATCTAAAGAGACGTGTGGCAAATATGGTTGTGGTGGGGAAGATTAGCCATGTCGACCATAAAAACGCACGCTATCGGGTAAAAAGTGGCAATCTTGTCAGTGACTGGATTCCAGATACCCAAGCCCGCGCCGGTAAAACACGTTCTTATGAAGGACGCGATGTTGGAGAGCAAGTAGTTGTTATCTCGTCATCAGGGGATTTATCACAAGGGGTGATTATTGGTTCACTTCATACAGATGCTAATCAAGCAGCCGATAAGGGCAGCATTCACCGAACGATATACCCTGATGGAACCAGCCTTGAATATGATGATGAACAAAACACTTATGGAATTCACATCAAATCCGGCGGAAAGTTTCTTCTCACGATTGCTGATGGTGTGTCACTAAAAGGTGATGGTGGCAAGCTAGAGCTTACCGCACCAGATGGCATAAAGATTGTTTCAGAAAGCGATATAAATTTAAACGCAAAAGGCGGCATCTCTTTGAAGGCAGGTAGTAGCATTTCACTGAATTCGAATGATAGTCTCTCTCTTCATTCTGGAAATAATGTTTCCATTCATTCAAGTGGATTAAGAC
>NZ_JBHIRS010000042.1:0-4356 GCF_042197365.1 Bartonella sp. AA168HLJHH
AAAATTATATCTACATACAAGGTCATATGTTAGACCCCATTAGTACAGTGATTGGTTACAATTGGCCTACGGCTTATGGGGTACGTTCCAAACCATATGATTCATTACATCCGTTAATTCTACCCCTCAGAGAGATGGGGGGAGCGATCATCGGCTATAATCCTAGTACCCATAATTGTTATGCTGATGCAAGTGCTAAGTGTAAAAATGATTACGGTTCATTTGATTTTATAAAATTTTATTCCACGAGAACAGGGAACAAAAAATGAAAATACGATTTAACTTATTGAGCCTGCTCATTCTATTAAGTATTACTGGATGTGATATGGACAAATCTCCTCCAGGGGAAGTATATGGGTGGATCAAGCCAGGAGCAGACTTTACCGAGGTAGGAAAAGCATTGCTAGAATGTGGCATGCCACACCTTAATTATCTTGAGGCTGAAAATCAAAAGCTCAGCAATAATGATAATGCAACAATTTATGCTTGTATGATTCAAGCAGGATTCCGTGACAGATATGGCGGTCCATCTTGGTGTGTGAATCATTGGAGGGAAAACCTTCCGATTTGTCGACCAGGCGCGGTCATTCCGAAACGAAGTGTTGAAAAGCGCTTAAACAGCCCTTTTTGTAAAAAATATAAAAATGCGGATGAATGCCAATCTTAAGTGATGATCAACAATCCGCCATCCTTGCCTTTGCTTGGAATGGCGTGATTGTTTCCTCACTTTCCATTATTTAACGGATGAAGAAAAGCAGCATTTACAAGCTGGTTTTGATGGCAAGGTGCATGTGTCCCTCAATGGCATTTTTACCCCACCCTATGAGGCGGCTGTTTATGCGGTTCAACATGCGGAGAATAAAAATGAACCGCTTTATTTTGTTGTGTTCCCAGAAGCTGATTCTGCTATCTCAGAACTTCTAGTCGCGGGCTATCAGAAGTTTATGGAAAATAACTTTTGGGGTTTGACCAATTCAACACAAGAAGCAAAAGATTTGATGTATAGCTATGGTCTTACAGGATTAGAACTTTATGGACATAGTCGCGGGACAATGACATTGGGGAATATGCTGAATTCTTTCAAACAAGAAGGTGTTCACGGTATAGCCAACGAAAACACGACTATCAATCTCTATGGACCAGCCTTTAATGTTTTAGTTGCAGCCGGTCTGTTAGGTTATGTGAGTGATGGCAAACAAACCACTATTGGTTTTGATGGGAATAGATATGACTTTGTAAGCAGAATTATTGGCGGCAATGGCTATACCTACGGGACACTCCCTGCTGGCAGTAACGTTTGGACAGAATGGTTGAGAGTGGCTACAAATCCCATAAGTTCCCATACCTGTCTTGGAGACGCGGGCGATAAGTGTAACGTGCGTTATGGCTCATCTCATCGTGAACAAGTTCCTTCAAGTAAATCATGGAGTAAAAAATGAAACAAACCTTAAAATTATTAAGTGCTGTAACTTTGTTAGGTATTGCAGGATGTCAGTTTAATAAAACTCCTGGGGGGTATTTGAGCGCGTGGGAGAAAAATGGTGTTACTGATTTTACTGAAATAGGAAAAGCCTTATTAGAATGTGGTATGCCAGCTCCTTATGATGTATTTCCAGAAAACAGAAATTTAAGCAACAATGCAATAGCAACAATTCATGCTTGTATGGTTCAATCAGGATTCCGCTATAAAGATGAAAGGGGGGGATGGTGTGTAAACCATAAAGCCGAAAATCTCCCGATTTGTCGTCCAGGTGCTGTTGTTCCACAGCGCAGTGTCAAGAAGCGCTTAAACAGCCCGTTTTGTAAAAATCATCCAGAACAATATGAATGCTATCCTTAAGTCTTTCTTGTGATGATCAACAATCTGCCATCCTTGCCTTCACTTGGAATGGCGCGATTGTTTCCTCACGCACATTATTTAACGGATGAAGAAAAGCAGCATTTACAAGAGGGTGCTGATGGCAAGGTGCATGTGTCCTTTAATGGCATCTTTACTCCACCAGAGGAAGCCGTTGTTTATGCGGTTCAACATGCGAAGGATAAAAATGAACCGCTTTATTTTGTTGTGTTCCCAGAAGCCGATTCTGCTATCTCAGAACTTCTAGTCGCGGGCTATCAGAAGTTTATGGAAAATAACTTTTGGGGTTTGACCAATTCCACACAAGAAGCAAAAGATTTGATGTATAGCTATGGTAACACGGGATTGCATTTTGATGCCCATAGTCGTGGCAGTTTGACAGGCTTTAATATGATGAATTCTTTCAAACAAGAAGGTGTAAATGATGTAGCAGGCAATACAACGATCAGTTTCCATGGACCAGCGGCTAATGTTTTGGCGGCATCCGGTTTGTTAGGTTATGTGAGTGGTGGCAAACAAACCACTATTGGTTTTTATGGGCATAGATTTGACGTTGTAAGCAGATTGATTGGTGGCAATGGCTATGCTTATGAGACAATATCTGCTGGTAGTAACTGGTGGACAGAATGGTGGAGAGTGATCATGAATCCCATAAGCTCCCATACCTGTCTTGGAGATGTGGGTTATAAATGTAGATATGATTATGGTTCATCTCATCGTGAACAATTTCCTTTAAGTAAATCATGGAGTAAAAAATGAAACACATCGTAAAATTATTAAGTGCTGTAACTTTGTTAAGTATAGCTGGATGTCAGTTTAATAAGCCTCCTTCAGGATATTTGACTGCTTGGGAGAAACCGGGAGCAGATTTTACTGAGGTAGGAAAAGGCTTGTTAGAATGTGGTATGCCAACCCCTTATGATAAGGATCCAGAAAGCAGCAAGCTCAGTAATAATGCAATAGCAACAATTCATGCTTGTATGGTTCAATCAGGATTCCGCTATAAAGATGAAAGGGGGGGGTGGTGTGTAAACCATAAAGCCGAAAACTTGCCCATTTGTCGTCCAGGCGCTGTTGTTCCACAGCGCAGTGTCAAGAAGCGCTTAAACAGCCCTTTTTGTAAAAAATATAAAAATGCACCTGAATGCAAACCTTAAGTCTTGCTAGTGATGATCAACAATCCGCCATCCTTGCCTTCGCTTGGAATGGTGGGATTGTTTTCTCAACCAATCATCTCAATATTGTTCACCGTTGTTTTAAGCAGCGGTGACAGGAAATATCAACAGGTTTATGAGCTCTGTTTTATCGTAAATAAATCCATTGAAAGAGGGGAAAAATGAAGAAAATCTTAAAACTGTTGAGTTGCATGGCTTTGTTAAGTATCGCTGGATGTGACTCAAAGCCTCCTTCAAAATACTTTGTTATATGGCAAAAGCCAGATGCAGATTCTACTGAAGTAGCAAAAGCATTGTTAGAGTGTGGTAAGCCAACTCCTTATAATGTCGATACAGAAAATAGTGGATTAGGTTTCGGTGAATGGGCAATAATTCATACTTGTATGCTTCAATCTGGCTTCCACTATAGAAGTGAAAATGGAAAGTGGTGTGAAAATTGTCAAGATGATAGGATTCCGGTGTATCCTCTTAGTGGTTCTATCACGCCTCAGCGAAGTGTTGAGAGACGCTTAAATAGCCCTTATTGTAAAAAACATTCAGAACAACTTGAATGCCAGCCTTAAGTCTTGCTTCAGCAGAGAAAGCCTTGAATTTACACCAAATAAAGCACCAGGTTTGATGAGCTTGAGAAAGCCTTGTCCGTTCTTACGTGACAAGGCTTTCTTTTTATGCCGCGTCATTATAACGTTGCTGTTTTGCTTGCTCAATGACATTGATAAGATCTGATTGTAACCAACGCGATAAAAAACCAAATTTTAAAGGTTTTGGCAAAGAGCCATTGGTTACATGACGGCGGAAAGTTGAGACACTCATATGAAGCAATTTTGCACTTTCACGGTCTGTTAAAAGAATATCATTTTCTGTCATTCTAAAATCCTTTCACTATAAAAACAAATCATAATCATTTATTAACCACATTTTGGTTCATTTAGAAAGATGTTTTATTCATAGAAAACAATATTTTATTATACAATTTCTGATGTGATACGTGATGAATCTTATTGAGAAAGAATGAGAGAGAAGAGAGAGAAAGTTATCCACAGATAATGGGGTTATTCACCCCATATCTTAAGATTGACCAGTGACATAAGCCGCCCATTTATCCATATAAACGCGGCGCTGTTCTAGATAGTCAGTACGACGATAGGAGCGCTCTACTTTGCCGCCAACTGTATGACTTAGAATAGTTTCAGCGACCTCATAGGGGGCATCGGTTGTTTCAGCAAGCCAATCGCGTAAACTAGAGCGAAAACCATGCGGGCAGGCTTCAAGTTTATTGTCTCTCATATATTGAGCCATACACTTCTCAGCGAGGGGACCGCG
>NZ_JBHIRS010000043.1:0-4210 GCF_042197365.1 Bartonella sp. AA168HLJHH
TAACGATAAAGCCATTGAGCACCACCATCTTTACGCTTATGGAGGATCAAGCCGGCACCATCATTATATTTGCCAGCCCCCAATGTTGCGACAGATCTTGCATTAAGACGGTTCATAAGAGCCATTTTTAAATCCTTTCTTATACAAATTTGATCCACACACTCATCCCGCTTGTGACGTGCAAAGGTGTGGTTTTGATTGATTCAAGATAAGCAGATTTAAAATGAGAGAATCTTGCGTTATTCGAGGGTCTAATTCAATATGAGTAACGCTAGATTATCATTATAAATCAATACGTTGTATCTTTAAGGAGAAAATTAGTTCCTTTATATGAAGTGATCAATGATCGTTCAGGTGATGTGGTGAATTTTTTTCGGGTGTTGCAACGCCATTATTACCCTTTCATGGATCTGTTGGAGTTCCAGGTGAGTAGCTGTGAGGCGTCTGAACGGTTACGCACCCAAGATCCCAAGACCCTGACAGATTTAGAGCGGGCATTGCGGTTTTTATATCTGCAGCGGTTGAGTTTTGGTGGCAAAGTGGCAAAACAGACGTTTGGAGTTGATCCACACCGTGGTGCACGGTTTAATAGTCTCAAACTTGAAGCCTCCTTAAAGCTTATTTACCGTCGTTTAGCAGGTGTGACCATTGAACATTTAGATTGGTTTGAGTTTATTAGGCGCTATGATCGTCCCAACATCTTGTTTTACCTTGATCCGCCTTATTGGGGTGTTGAGGATTACTATGGCAAGGATTTGTTTAAGCGAGAGGATTATCAGAGGATGTCCACACTGCTTGCACAATTAAAGGGAAAGTTTCTTCTGTCACTCAATGATGTGCCGGAGATTCGCAAAAGCTTTAGCCCATTTAAGATAAAAGAAGTCACCATATCTTATACATGCAGTTCAAATAATCCAATTCCAGCTCAAGAGCTCATCATCTCAAATTGCGACTTTTAGCAAAGGAGAAAAAGCTGCCTTAAAGGGTCTTTAAATGATCTTTGAAAGGCCTTTGAAGACCCTTTGAAAACCCCTTTAATTTTTTAAAAAAGACGTGAATTTTAAAAATGAATTGCTGCAAAACCTGCTGACAAGTTACATACAAGACATATAGAATCAATAATTTATAGCACGACAAAAGTGCTGTGGCGGAGGGGGTAGGAATGCTATATTTATATAAAATCAATAGATTATATAGAAGTTCGGGAATTTTGATTCCGTTGATTCTTTTAACTTATTTTCTGCCTATCCCGAACCTTTTTAGAGCTTATTCTCGATCATTTAGTTCTAAATTTATCTTTTATTTTCTCTTCTTTCAGATATTAAGAAAGATGGCTGTGAGAGAAGGAATTGTGTTAGAGATCTGCTAAGGTTATTGTGTTTCAAAGGTTGCTTTTTAACACCTTTTGAACTATATTACCACCTTATTGTAAGGTAGGAGTATAGTCATGGCTACAACTGTTAAACTGTCTGATGATCTCATTAATGAGGCTAAGCGTTACGCGTCTGTTTATAGCCGCTCGGTTCCTAAGCAAATTGAATATTGGTCGCGTATGGGCAAAATAGCCGAAGAAAATCCAGATCTCTCCTTTCAATTTATTCAAGCAATCTTACTTGGACAACAAGAAAATGCAGATGGCGATGTAACAGCATTCGAATTTGGCTGAATCTATGCAAGTTTTACAAACCCATTCATTTAAAAAAACTGTCAAAAAACTGCATGCCAACCAAAAACAAGATCTAAACCAAGCTGTTCGCGTCATTATGAAAACGCCCACCATTGGTCAAGCCAAAACAGGTGATCTTTCTGGTGTTTTTGTCTATAAATTTAAAATGGCCAAGCAATTGACGCTGCTTGCTTACAGCTATGAAGATCACACGATTACTTTGACCTTGTTAGCACTTGGCTCTCATGAAAATTTTTACCGAGATCTTAAAGCATAATATATTTTACAACTTGATAGAGGCACACAGCATTAATTTTACTAAAGTTCTCCAGTGCTAAAGGTATTAAACCAAAATTTATAGACATGATCAAGCTATATTGGGCACCTAATTGCGGCATAATATTTTTAGCTAAACCGATTGGAGGACTTTGCAGCAAAGGAGTACTGCACTCATCTGCTATTACATACCTCTAACTTGAGTTAAAAACAAAGCTCTTCCGTACACCCCAACAAATGGCTTTGTCATGATAGAACTTTACTAGATTAGAGGTAAGTCAGTAGCATCTGTTATAAATTTAACGCTTCGCACTTTCCTCGGTAAATTCAAGCCGCAAAATACTAAATACAACTAAGTCCTATAGCTCAATGCGCACATAATCATGCATGGTGTTTCTACGCTCAACAAGTTACACCTCAGTTCTCTTGCGCAAATACGAATAAGAAGGGTTTAATTTGCTAATTTTAGCTCAGTCTTAAGTACAACCTCTGGAAAGGCTACACGTGCCTGCTGCATCAACGTCATATTAATGCCATAGAAAAATCCCTTACTATCTGCTATAGCTTCATTATGACGCAAGGGATTGGTACGAACCCCTGTAAGGATAAGCAAACGCAAAGCCAGTTGTGTGGGGTTTGTTGTTTGGCAAAGCGTTTTATAAAAAGCGGGAACATCTTTCCAATCCATTGCAGGTAGGTTTTTGATTTTATGGCGTTGTTTGCCTAAGAGAGCTTGTGCTTTTGTTACTGCTTGTAAATCAACATCTAAACCCAAAGCAGCCGCATGTTTGAGACAAAGATTAAGACGAATTTGTTTATTGCGTTCTTTAATGGGGTCACGACCCTCATGCAAAACAGAACGCCATTGATTTGCTAATTCACGGGCTTTTTTTAAAGAAACATTTCGCAACGCCCCCAAGCCCATTTCACGACGGCGCCCATGAATGGTATAACGATACAGCCATTGAGCACCTCCATCTTTACGCTTATGAAGAAGCAAGCCGGCGCCATCATTATATTTGCCAGCCCCCAATGTTGCGATAGATCTTGCGTTAAGACGGTTCATAAGAGCCATTTTAAGTCCTTTCTTATACAAATTTGATCCCCACACTCATCCCACTTGTTATGTGCAAATGAGTAGTTTTGATTGATTAAAGATAAACAGCTTTGAAATGAGAGAATCCTACGATATTGGGGACTCTCATTCAATATACAAAACAGTGAATTATCATTATAAATCAATATCTTGAACAGACAATCCGAAGTTTCCCAAGATCTTGAATGAAGCACGATTGGATGATCTGAGAAACCACCCCGAGACCTATAAGCATATCTGGGAAGGGGCTTATCTTACAGCGGTTCAAGGCGCTTATTATCAAAAGGAAATGTTGGCAGCCGAGCAAGAGGGGCGGATAGGGCGTGTTGCTCGTGATTCTTTAATGCAAATACGTGCTTTTTGGGACATTGGGGGGACGGGCGCCAAGGCAAATGCAACAGCGATATGGATAGCGCAATTTGTTGGTAGAGAGATCAGAGTGCTTGATTATTACGAAGCACAGGGGCAGCCTTTATCGGAACATATCGGTTGGTTGCGTCAAAACGGTTATGAGAAGGCATTGATGGTTCTCCCCCATGATGGTGCGACCAGAGACCGTGTGCACAATGTGAGTTTTGAGAGCGCTCTTAAACAGGCAGGCTTTCAAACAAAAGTTATCCCTAATCAGGGAGCAGGGGCTGTTAAGATACGTATAGAAACAGTCCGCCGTGTTTTGCCTTCTGTTTGGTTTAATGAGAAGACGACAGTAGCAGGACGTAAGGCACTGAACTGGTATCACGAGAAATGGGATGAGAAGCGTAATATTGGCTTGGGAGCAGAGCATGATTGGTCCAGTCATGGGGCAGATGCCTTTGGACTGATGTGTATTTCATACAAACCACCAAAAGAAATACAAAAGCGACCAGCTTATAGCGGCAGAACGGAATATGAGAGTACCTCATGGATGGCAGAATGATACATGATGATGAACATTTAGAGAAAGACAGCAATGTATCTGATCTCTCTCATGAAGGTTTGTTTCGTAAGCTTGTGAGTTGGTAGCAAGCTATTGATTTATAATGATAATCTAGCGTTATTCATATTGAGTTAAAGACCCGAATAACGTAAGATTCTTTTATTTCAAATCTGTTTATATTGAATCAATCAAAACCACTCGTTTGCACATAGCAAGTGGGATGAGTGTGTGGATAAAATTTGTATAAGAAAGGACT
>NZ_JBHIRS010000044.1:0-3748 GCF_042197365.1 Bartonella sp. AA168HLJHH
TCTTCCTCTGGCTTTAAAAAGTGATACAGAGTGATATATTTTCCATCACTGCCTTTTATAGGTTTTCCATTTTCATCGGTTAAATAGAGGACATTGCCATTTTCATCATGCGCAACCTCACCCACTGGATGGTCAACATAAAATGCCATTTTACGAACCCCATCCCATATATCAAACCATTCATCTACCCATTTATTTCTCATACCTAAACGATTACGCAATATATCCTCAAGCGGTGCGACATCTAGCTGTCCTACTGCTTGGTGGGCTGTAGCGGTGTTGCAGTTGAGTGCATCAATGATTTGTCCAGCATCTTGCCCCATTGCCCTCTGTCCAGTTGTATCAGTAAGGATGATAGTCCCATCGCTGATAGCAGATTTGGTTTCCCCTTCTACTCCATCATGCGCTTTTTAGAGGCTACATCATTGTGCTTTTTAGGGGCTACATCATGGCGCTTTTTAGGGGCTTCAGCATTACGCTTTTTAGGAGCTTCAGCATTACGCTTTTTAGGGGCTTCAGCATTACGCTTTTTAGAGGCTTCAGCATTACGCTTTTTAGGGGCTACATCATGGCGCTTTTTAGGGGCTTCAGCATTACGCTTTTTAGGAGCTTCAGCATTACGCTTTTTAGGGGCTTCAGCATTACGCTTTTTAGAGGCTACATCATTGTGCTTTTTAGGGGCTACATCATTGCGCTTTTTAGGGGCTACATCATGGCGCTTTTTAGGGGCTTCAGCATTACGCTTTTTAGGAGCTTCAGCATTACGCTTTTTAGGGGCTTCAGCATTACGCTTTTTAGAGGCTACATCATTGTGCTTTTTAGGGGCTACATCATTGCGCTTTTTAGGGGCTTCAGCATTACGCTTTTTAGAGGCTTCAGCATTACGCTTTTTAGGGGCTACATCATTGCGCTTTTTAGAGGCTTCTTCACTATATTTTTTATAGGCTTTATCGCTGTATTTAAATCCTTCTTCCAGCAATTGTGTTGCCATTTCACGGTCTTCACCAGCTGTTTGTTCCAGCTTAGTGACATCTATTTGTGATACACCCTTATGAGCTTCAGCGGTATTACGGTTAAGGGAAGCTATGGTTTGATCAACGCCTTGCCCTGTCAATGCCTTCTGCCCTGCTTCATCAGTAATGACGATGGTGCCATCGCTAATGGCAGATTTGGTATATCCTTCCCTTGAATCCTGTTGTTCTGCATGATCTAAAACATTTTTGGCAATGTTTTTAGCGATGTCGTATTCGCCCATTGCACCACCCGCTGCAATGCTAATCCCATCACTGCTGGCTTTGGCACTCGCACTGTTGGTAATATCACTGGTGCTGATGCTTCCTGTGGTCAGGCTGTTTTTTTCTGCCAAGGCTGTGCTTTCAATAATACCTCCAGTCAGCGTTGTTTTATCTTTAACGGTGATCTCAAAGCCGTCATCACGGGCTTTAATGCCTGATTGTTCCACAACACTGTGATAATCGCTGGAGGATTGATCATTTTGGAAAGAGACGTTTATTGATGCACCATCAGGCTTTCCATTGCCTTTAACCCCAACAGAAACAGAGTTTTTTTTGCTGGAACTTTGTCCCGTATCACTGCGGCTGACAACGGTAAAATCACCTCCTACTTCCATTTTTACACGCTCTCCAGAAACCACTGCTCCTGCCAATGTGGTGTTTCCCCCACTGTTGGTGTGAACCGCGCCCGTGCCTATAATATGGGCGTTCTTTTGTTGAACCGCCTCACTGGAGCCTTCTCCTTGACTAAAGGAGGCATTGCCTGTTCCCTCTGCGCCACCGGTACCATAACTGGCTCCGATATTCATTGAAGCGCTTTGGTTATGGTTTTGTGTGCTTTGCGTGTTTTGCGCACTTTCAAAGGTAATGTGCTGTCCTGCATCCAAGTTGATATTCCCGCTCTGCGGATCATTGCCCAGCGCATAAACAGGATTGGTACCGGCAATAACGTCGGCTCCAACACCATGGATGCTGCCTTTGTGGGCTTTCATATTGACAGAACGCCCAGCTTCTATGCTATTGGTTACAGCAGTAGATGTCTGAGAAGACTTCTCTTCCTTTTCAGTCTTAAAGCCTACGGTAACACTGGTAGAAATATCCACCATTTTGAGAAGGGAATCTTTTGTTGATCCGCTCTTTATCCCATTATAGAGATCTTTGCCTTTGTTATAGAGATCTTTGCCTTTTAGACCAAGAATGATGCCATTGCCGATTTTGTGTTTTGTATCCCCATGACCAAAACGTTTTCCTGCATCCTTTATATCTTGTATGGTACTAAGAATGCCAACATTGACAGAACCTGTAACACCAGCAAAGAAATTTTCATGTTTTTTTTGTGTCTTAGAGATATCTTGGCTTTCCGAAAGCGTGATATTATTACCGGCATCAACACTCACATCACGACCTGCTGAAACATCGGCTGCTTGCAAGGTCACATCATTGTTCGCACTGATCCGCACATCTTGGCGTGCCGTGATGTGTGATTGTGTGGAAGTGGTTTCCCATTGATCGCTGGTGTCTTTCGTGCTCTCAACCCCAACTCCTACAGAAACACTGCTGCTGCTGTTTCCAAACTGAAAACCAAAACCTGAACGCTTTTCTTCAGAATTTGACTTATGGCTATTATGACCCACAAGCACATTGACATCACGAGCTGCCGAAAGGTTAATATTCTCACCTGCAAGATCAGAGCCAACAATTGTCACATCTTTTTTCTTAGCAGTGATGTTGATAGTGCCATTCGCATTGAGAGAAGAGCCTTGATGTTCAAAACTTTCTTCATTTTCTGTCTTTGTCTCACTCCCATATATCGATAAAAAGTCCTTGCCTGAACCCGCGCCCAAACCAGATGCATGTTCTTCTGAGTAGCTGCTATGGTGATCTGTCATACCATCAATCGTCACACTTTCTCCACTCACATTGATATTTTGACCGGAAAGCAGATGAGAAGCAGAAATCTTGGCTTCTCCTTGTGCGTCTAACACGATGTTGCCCGTCGCCCCAAGGATAGAGGAGACCGTTGTGGTATGCGATTGAGAACTATCGGACGATTCCTCATGCAAAAAGCTACTTGAAGACGATTGGTATTGCTGGTCGTAGTGTTCTTGAGCGCCTTTTATAAGAATATTCCCACCAGAATGAATAGAAATATCCGCTTTTGCTTGATCTGGTGTTTCCTCTTTTTTTCCAGCAAGAAGCATCGACCCAATGATTTTTGTATCGTTGCCAGATTCAAAGGCTATCCCTTCACCGCCTGTTATACTTGAGCTCACGACTTGGGTAGCCTCAACATTATTATGGACTCTCTCACTAAATATTCCATCCTCTTTGTGATCAGACATCTCATAATTTAAGCTATCTTCTGCATTGTTGATTAAAATATCGTTACTGGCTTTCAGCCCCACCTTGCCCTTGGCATCTATATCGGAAGCAGAGACATGGATATCGTGCCCCGATATGATATCCATATTCTTTCCAGAACTTAGATGAGAGCCATTGTGCAAGGCAACATGGGAGGTTTCACTCCCATTCTGATTGTCCATACTGTTGCGTGTGGCATCAATCGAAATATTCCTCTCAGCTTGCAAGAGAAGTTTATCCTTTGTTTGAACATCAGAGCCTAAAATATTCAAATCTTTTCCAGAGGCAAGTGTCGTCGAGCCTCCAGAGTTGACTTCTGATTTATGATGCATGGTGGCATCACCCTGTTCATCATGGTAATGGGTTTCTGCTGA
>NZ_JBHIRS010000045.1:0-1434 GCF_042197365.1 Bartonella sp. AA168HLJHH
CTGTCTCACAATTTCTCCCTTCATGGTGATGTAAGTTATCAACAAAAGCTTCAGAAAACTGGTATAAGTGGTGCAAGCTTTTCAGGTGGCATACGCTATCAGTTTTAAATCAAGGCTGTAAAAATAGCGTATTTCTTTTCTATGCATCAACAAAAAAGGCAGCAACAATATGCTGCCCTTTTTGTACATTAAAGTCATCCTTTTTCCTTTTAAAGCACCCTTCCCTCTTTATACTTAGTTCTTTACGAAAATCCCCAAGACAAGACACAACAAACGCAACAGAGCACTTCCATTCCCAGTGGATGAACAGTACTTCCTACTTTGAAAAAAAGAAAAGTCTATTAGAAATAAATTAATACCACTGTGTTGAAAGATGAAAACCCACTTTAAGCCCAAGTAAGTTAGCTTTTTTACTAGCTTCTTCTACATCCTTTTTTGTTCCCTCATAACCCCAATTTGCGTCATATAATAATCCCTACCATCAGGTAAAAGATATCATGGTACCACTATATCAGTATCTCACAATATTTCTCTGAATAATAATATTCAAAATTATAATTCTTTAAATAAAATCCATTATAAATACATTTTGTATTAGACATAATTAATATCAATTATTTTTTAATTTTGACAAAAAACCAAAAATGTCTTACCAAATAAAGACAATTACTGAAATTAATAACAACTATCCATTTTCACTTCTTCTTATGAAGTTCGCGGGGAAATGAATATTTTGGGGCTCTCATAAGGAGAATACTAGTGTATAAAACATCCCTTTTATCATGCACGGCTGCAGCCGCTATTATCCTGTTCAACATCCAGTTCAGTGCACATGCTGAAACCCTCGTAGTTTCTGGGGGAAAACAACAAGAAGTATCCGATAAAACCTACGAAACTATTCACGCAAAAGACGGTGGCAAAATCATTGGAAAACATTTAACCATAAACCACCCAGTCCATTACGATGTATACGCTGTAACAGCTGAAGGTGTTAACAGTGTAATTGAATTACAGGATAGTAGAATTATCCCAAAACTTGATTCTGAGATTTTCCGCGGTCTTGAAGCCAAAGACGGAGCTACAATCAAAATGATTGGAGGTTCCATTGCAGCTGCCTCTGTTGGCGCTTCTTTTAATAACACGAATAGCAGCGAAAACATGTTAAAGGACGTAGAGATATCAGACTTAGATAAAGATGGCCTGCAATTACTCTCAGGCATAGTTACCAAAGGAAGCACGCTCACCTTAAAAAATGTAACTGTTATGCATGCCTTCTCTGCTCTAAAGGCAGATGATCACTCGACAATAACAATCTCTGGAGGATCATTTGATGGAAAAACTGATGGAATATATGCTTCAAATGGCAGCACGGTTACTATCGACAACAAGACTGAGATTACAACATCCAGTGCTTATGGACTCCATGCTGATGGT
>NZ_JBHIRS010000045.1:1534-3452 GCF_042197365.1 Bartonella sp. AA168HLJHH
CAAATGGCAGCACGGTTACTATCGACAACAAGACTGAGATTACAACATCCAGTGCTTATGGACTCCATGCTGATGGTTCAAAATCCAAGATCACAATGACTGGAGGAACAGTAAGCGGACGGGGTGTAAGCGCATTGTTTGCCGAAAACGGCGGACATATTGATGTCAATGGTATTACTATAACATCGACAGATGGCACCGAAGATGGTGCACGCGCCGATGACTCTGGAAGCATGATTGAATTACATAATACAACGATTAAGGATGTTTCAACAGGGCTTATGGCATACAAAAAAGCTACAATCAAGATGACTGGAGGTTCTATTACGGCTATTGCAATGGGTGCTCTCTTCGGCGACGAAAACAGCGAAGAAAATAAGCTAGAAAATGTGAAAATATCAAGTGGTAAAGACGATGACCAACAACTCTTAGGGGTAATGTCCACTCATAACAGCAACCTTACTTTAAAAAATGTAACAGTTACTCAAGCCAATATAGGCATAGCCTCCGCTGTTAATTCTCAAATAAACGTATCAGGGGGAGAATTTAATGTAAAAACCTCAGGGGTATCTGCTGAGAGTGGCGGCACCATTATCATAAAAGACAATGCTAAAATTAACGCATCTGATGGTAGTGGATTACATGCAAGCGATCCACAATCCCAAATCACAATGACAGGCGGAACAGTATTTGGAAAACAAGCTGCATTGTATACAGAAAACGGTGGACATATCGATGTCAAGGATATTTCTGCAACAGCACAAATCGGTGGTTTGCAAATCATGTCTCTCTTCTACACAGATCAAAATTATCCGCAAAAACGTCAAAGCAATGAAATCAATGTGACTAATGCAGATATCCACGTAGAAAATGGTGCTGGAATTCTTATCGGAGCTTTCACTGACAACGATATCGAAAACAATGCAGACCTATCAATTGGTACAGCCAATATCAAAAATTCAGAAATCCATGCCGATGTTTTATTAGGAAAAGGCGTTTATTGGAAAGACAAAGAGCTTTGGGACTATGTCGGTGCAAACGCCATCTCCAATGGCACCTTCACCTTAAGCGCTGATCAGTCTACTTTAGAAGGCAGAGCGAATATTGCTAAAGACAGAAATGTACGTTTTGATCTGAAAAACAATACAAAATGGACGTTGAAAATTAGCAAAAACGAAAAAGATGCTGATAGCAATCTCCTTGATATCGCTCAAAGATCTCGTTCTGATGTTTCTGTGCTTAATCTCGATAACAGCTCCATTGTTTTTGAGAAACCAACAGAAGATCATTACCAAACATTGCATATAGGTTCTGGTAAACCAGACACGCAAGAAGTCTACAATGCAACGGGTGATGCAAAGATTTACTTCAACACGGCTTGGAGTGATGGTGCTGCAATAAATGACCAAAAAACCGATAGACTTTTGATCCATGGGGATGTCTCTGGCAACACATCAGTTTATGTTTCAGGACGCGTAGAAAAGAACAGTAGTCAAGTAAATACCTCTGCTGCTCCTAATGTACGGGGGCTTTCACTCATTCAAGTTTCTGGAAAAGCAGAAGAAAACTCTTTCAAACTGGTAAATGGCTATACCACAAGAAGTGGCTTACCGGATATGTATACACTACGTGCCTATGGACCAGACTCAAGCCAAGGCAAAGCCGATATTGCACAAAACCTCTTTGATGAAAAGAATAAAAATTTCTGGGATTTCCGTTTGCAACCCGAACTGCTTGGCTCCAATTCTGGTTCAAATCCTGATCCTGAAACAAATATCCCTACCGTTGCCCCTGTACCACAAACCGCAAGCTATTTGGTCATGCCAAATGCTCTCTTCTACAGTGGATTAACCGATATGGCTAAACAAAACGCGCTTTTAGCCAATATCAGAACATCTGTCTTAGGAAAAGAAGAGGA
>NZ_JBHIRS010000046.1:0-3423 GCF_042197365.1 Bartonella sp. AA168HLJHH
CCTACCATACGTTATGAATGGCACCCTTTCGTTAAAAACAACAGCATCAAACAATGAAGCCATTGTAATCTTTTGTTATTCTTAAAACCTTCAAAGATCTTATCGTACCAACAGAGGGTTTACAAAGTATCTTTGAGGGTTTTTGTTTTATAATTTTTTAAAGAAGAAACATACAGAGGTCCTTTTAAATCTTGTGTCAAAGATATCCAAAACACAACCTCTATAGGTTTTGACGGGGTTTTGAGTTTTGAGGGTTGCCCCTTTTAGATAAAAAAACGATAAAAAGTAAAAACGTTATATTTCAATAGGTTAAGATTTTACAGATCTTAAAAAAACAACTCATATTGATAACACAACCTATAAATTCAACTAATAATATACGTTTTGAAGGGGTTTTGATGGTTTTTACACCTTCAAAACCTATAAGGAAAATGATTCATAAAATCTATCAAAGCACTTATTCTGATATATTAAAGCCCATAGTACATTTATCTTGATTAACCCGTGAAATGAATAGCAAATTTCACTACTTTGCTGATCTTATTCCATGTCATGGGCTGTTGATAAGCAGCCTTAAAGACCCCTTTTGAAAAAAATATCGGCTTTTTTTAGCCGTTTTTTCCCTTTTTTATCGTTATTTGCTTTAAATGCATTTAATTGAATTTGTTTTGATTCTTTTGATGAATATTAATCATCTCATAAGGCAAGGGATTTTTATTACAATATGCTGCAATCTATTAAGTCTGATAATTAACAATTCACTTTACGCTCCCTTTTACAATCCTATCGTGAACAGACAACTTCAAATACTCTACGAGGGAAAGTGTTTGAAGATTTTGTGACAAAATATCTTATGTATGACCCTCTCCATTATGGGCGCTACGAAAAGGTAGAAACCTATTATGAATGGGCTAAAGAGCATGAAGGTTGGAATAAAAATGATATCGGCATTGATCTGGTGGCTAAGCTTTGTCATCAAGAGGGGTATGTCGCTATTCAGTGTAAGTTTTATCAAGCAGACCATCAGATCAGTAAAAAGGATATTGATAGCTTTATCGCGGCATCTGGAAAAGACATCTTTAAATATCGTCTTCTCGTTGACAGCACAGAAGTGGAATTAAGTGACAATGTGAATGCCATGATTAAAGGACAAGCGATACCCGTTTATCGTATTGACCTTCGTCATATGGAAAACAGTCGGATAGATTGGCAAATATTTGCAACAAAACAAGAAGTTCTTCTGAAATCAACAAAAGAGCCTCGTCCACATCAAGAAGAGGCCATCAAGAAAGTCTGTGAAGGGTTAAAAGAAGCAGATCGTGGCAAGCTGATTATGGCATGTGGAACGGGCAAGACTTTCACAAGCCTTAAGATAGCAGAACACATAGCAGGAAAAGGCAAGCGTGTTTTGTTTCTGGTGCCCTCGCTTGCTTTAGTCTCACAAACGATCCGTGAATGGACAGCCGATGCACAAGTACCTTTGCGTTCTTTTGCGGTGTGTTCGGATACAAAAGTAGGCAAGCGTCGTAAAAACCAAGATGATATTGTTGGCATGGAAACATCAGATCTTGTGCTCCCTGCTACCACGGATGCCCAAGCCCTTGCCAAAGAAGCGCGTGAAAACCTAACAGATGCAATGACGGTTATCTTTTCAACTTACCATTCTATCCAAGTGCTTTCGGATGCACAAAAAGACCATGGGTTACCTGAATTTGATCTGATCATTTGTGATGAAGCCCATAGAACAACTGGTGTTGTGTTGGGAACAGAAAAGCATGAATCTGAATTTATCAAGGTTCATGATAACAGCATCATTCGGGGCAAAAAACGTCTGTATATGACAGCAACGCCGCGTATCTTTAGTGACACTGCTAAAAGGCGGGCGGATGAGATCAATGCTGTTTTGGCATCTATGGACGATGAAACCCTTTATGGCAAACAACTTCATCATTATACCTTCGCGGAAGCTGTCGATAATGAACTTTTAACTCCTTACAAGATTGTGGTCTTGGGTATTAATGAAACCTATATCACACCAGCCATACAGGAGATTATTGCCAATGAAAACCGTGAAATTGATTTAGATGATGCGGCAAAAATTATTGGCTGTTATAGAGCACTTACCAAAATAGATAAGCAAGCGGCTGTTGATGATGATGATACAGAGCCCATGCAATGTGCTTTAGCTTTTTGCAAAGATATCAATACCTCTCAATATATAACAAAGCTCTTTAATAAAATTATCAAATCTCATATTGATGATTTCCTTCAAACCGTTCCCTTTCTAAACTGTGAAGTAAGACATATTGACGGAACGCAAAGCGTCAAAAAACGCAATGAGGAATTGGATTGGCTTAAAGAAGATGCGGGTCAAAACGTTTGTCGGATCTTAAGCAATGTTCGGTGTCTTTCAGAAGGGATTGATGTCCCTGCTCTTGATGCCATCATGTTTTTACACCCGCGCAATAGCCAAGTGGATGTGATACAGGCAGTAGGGCGTATGATGCGTCGTGCTCCAAATAAAAAAACGGGCTATATCATTTTACCCATTATCATTCCTTCACACTTAGAAGCCAAAAAGGCTTTAAAAAACAATAAGAGATACCGTGTTGTTTGGCAAGTTTTGCATGCTTTACATTCTCATGACGAAAGGCTTGCTCGGACAATTAATCAGATGTCTTTAGGACAAGATAGCAGCCATACGATTGAAATTATAGAGATTAAACGAGCCAATGAATTAAAAGAGCTTACCACAACGGTTGATGAGATCTCGATACCATCCAAAACAGAAAGTTCTGGACGTGTCATTGGAACAGCAGAAAGCAAATCTCAATCGGTATCTGGAGGACAAGGAGACCTATTCCGCCGTTCTGAATTTTTTGATTTTGTCAAAGCCATTTTTCTGGATAGTTTTAAAATCACGGATTATTGGGGCATATGGGCGAACAATGTTGCTGAGATTGCTCAAAACCATATCAATCATCTTAAAGATATGATTTCCGATGAAAAGAGTGAAGCCTTTCACGCCTTTGATGCATTCCATAAGGAATTAAAGAACAACGTCAACAGTGAAATCAAGCAAGAGGAAGCGATTGAGATGTTAGCGCAACATCTTGTCACGCGTCCCGTGTTTGAAGCTTTATTTGACGGTAATGAATTTGTACAGAACAATGCCATTTCGCAAGCAATGGACAAGATCTTAAGAGAACTGGATAAAACGAACATTGAAGAAAAAACCAAAGATCTTGATCAATTTTACAAAAGTGTCACATTCTGTACAGCAGGTATTACAGAAACTCATGCAAAACAGAATCTTATTATCAAACTTTATGAAAGTTTTTTTGCCAAGGCATTTAAAAAGACAACAGATAGGCTTGGGATTGTTTATACGCCCGTTGAGGTTGTTGATTTTATCATTCATTC
>NZ_JBHIRS010000047.1:0-3312 GCF_042197365.1 Bartonella sp. AA168HLJHH
GAACTCCTAGAGACCATTATGGATGAAGTTGGACAATCTCCAGAAAAATGGCTTCCTATTTTTCAAGAAAGGTCAAAACAATGAAAAAACTTTTATTGGCAACAGCTCTTTGCGCAATTTCTTTTGGACCTCAAGCAAATGCATTTGGAGGTGGTCCCTTTGATTATAAAATACTGCTGGAAAATATAGAGCAAGCCAAAAAATTGAGAGAACAAGTTGCAAAAGCAGAACAGCAAGTTCAACAAGGCAAACAACAGCTTGAGCAATTAAAGAGCCAACTCGATCAAGCGAAACAATTATATAGTTCCTTAAATGGAAAACCTGATTTATCCGCTCTTCAAGAATTGCTCAACAAACAAGGGAATAATGCTGCTTTCCCCTCTGATTTTAATCATTTAGAACAATCAATAGATGGTACTGGGGGTGGTAGCGGAAACACTGAAAAATGGAAGGAAAAACTTTTATATAAAGAACCATCGGGTGGTAGTGGATCAAAAGAAGCCGTTGATGCCTTTTACAAGCAAGAAGTGGAAAAATTGCACAATCGCAATGTAGGACAAGCAGCAACAGGGCAAGCTGTTTACGAAGATGCCGATAAAAAGAAAGAAGCCATTAGTAAGATTATTGAAAAACTCAAAAATGCTAAAACCGCTGCTGAAGTTCAAGATGCTCAAACACAATTAGCAGCTATACAAGCAATATTACAAGCAGAGGCTTTACAAACACAAGCCGCCTCTATGATTCAGCAAGCTCAACAGGAAGCTGAAATTATTCGTTCTAGAGAAGAATCTAGTAAAAGATACCAAGACTATGCAAGAAAAATCCGTGGTCATTAAAAATTAAAAAGAGGGAATTGAAAATGAACAAGATCATCATAACAACATTACTGCTTTGCATAGGACTTATCACGACTGGTTGCGAAAAAACTTACAGCGTAGAAGAATTTAAAAAAAATGAAAGCTTAATAAGAGAGTTTCAATGGAAGTGTGGGGCTTCTGATAATTCGAAAAATTGTCAAAATGTGCGACAAGCCGCTAAGGAACTTGATGAAGAACATTCTAAGAGAGCTTTAGAAAATTATAATAAAGCTCTAGAGAAAATAAATAAAAGACGAGAGGAACGAGAAGCAAAAGAGCGCGCTAAAGCCGTACAAAAAGAGAAAGAAGAAGCTGAAAGAAACGCTCAATAGTTGTTTTTATAAAAAATAAAAAGGATATTCAATGTCGTTAATGGATTACGTTCCTACGTACAGTGATATAGATGACCGTTTAATGAATACTCTTGGGGACTTAATGGATAAGACCATTAGTAATCTTTCAAGTTCTTTATCCGCTCCTCTTACGGCATCTTGTATAATCTATATTGCATTTATAGGTTACAACATTATATATGGGCGTTCTTCTATGCCTTTATGGGATTTTATAGCGACAACAGCTAAACTTGCCATCGTTGTTACACTCACTACAAACGCTTCTCAATATAATGCTTGGATCAAAGACATATTTTTTACTGATCTGCCTGATGCCATTGCAAATGTCACCCAAGGAGCAAATTCAGATAAAAATGTCTGGGACAATATGATGATACATGCTTCTGCACATGTTTTTGATGCAGCAAATCAGTATACAGCATGGTATGATATGGGGAAGTATATTGTTAATTGGGTTGCTGGTTTAATCTGTTTATTAATTGCTGCTTTTTTTAGCACTATTGGCTTTATCGTCACAATGTTTGCTAAACTTGGTTCATTTCTTGTCATATCGGTTGGACCACTTTTCATAAGCCTTTATATGTTTTCAACGACAAGACGTTTTACAGAAGCATGGTTAGGACAACTCGCAAACTTTATCATTTTGCAGGTATTAGTCACTTTGCTTGGTAACGTATATGTAAGTCTTGCGATAGATATCCTTTCAGGTGACATTAAAGATATCATGTTTTCTGTAATTCAATTTTTGATTATTGGAACCGGAGGCATTTATCTTTTTATCCATTTACCCGGAATTGCCTCTGCTTTAGCTTCTGGAGGAGCATCTCTTGCAGGTTCAACACATTTAGCTCACCACACTAGCAGATTAGCTGGTCGTGGTGCTCTTGCTGGTTTTAGAGGTTTGGCATCAAAATTTAGAGGAGGTAATACTACAAATGCGGGGAGTTAAAAAAATTTGGATTATCTTGCCATTTCTCTTTCTTAGTGGCTGTATGTCTTCATCAAACACGCTGAAATCACTCCCAAAGTGTGATGGATATTCTAAACGTCCACTCAACAGATCAATGTGGAATTGGGAAGGGAAGAAGCCCACTCCAAGACCTATTATTATAAGTGGCAATACACAATCATCTGTGAAAGAGAGCAAACTTGAAACGCTTTTGGCACAAAAATTAACGGACGAAGAAATGAAGTCTTACAAAAATTGCGGGCAAAAAGCATGAAAGAAAACGCCGTAGAACAATATATTGCTGAAGCACGCTCGTTCGATCAAGATCGCATGCTCGCCTCACGCCGCACCACCCGCATCTCGCTTGCAATCGCCGGCATAGCCGTTGCTGTTGCAATAATGTCTTCTCTCGCGGTCATCACCCTCACGCCCCTTAAAACCGTAGAACCCTTTGTCATCCGCGTTGATAATTCAACCGGCATCACTGAAGTCGTAGAAGCCTTAAAAGAAGGTCCAACAAATGTCGACGAAGCCATCACACGCTATTTTGCAGCAAAATATGTCCGCTTCCGTGAAGGTTTCGTCGTAGAAGAAACACAAAATAACTTCGAAACCATCTCTCTCCTCTCTTCACCTGAAGAACGAGAAAGATTTGCTGGATGGTACGGCGCAAAAAATCCCCAAAGTCCTCAAATTCTTTATAAACACGCCACCGTTACAATAACAATAAAATCAATTTCTTTTATCAATGAAAATGTCGCCCAAGTGCGTTACTACAGAACTGTGCGTAACAACGACAACAACAAAGAATTCATCACCCACTGGGTTGCAACACTCACCTTTGAATATACCAATGCCCCTATCTCTGTTCAAAACCGCTTGATAAATCCTCTAGGGTTTATCGTTAATGAATATAGAACTGATCCGGAAGTGGTCAACTGATCATGACAAAAAAAATTCTTTTTCTCATTCTTAGGATTGCTGTTGCCTTTTCTTTGACGAATATAAGCTACGCGAGTGTTTTTCCCACCCGCGCGCCGAGCGATAGCCGCATTCGCTTTATCAACTATGATGCTTATAATGTCACAAAAATTATTGGCTCCATACGCTCATCGGTACAAATAGAATTTTCTCCCAATGAAGAAATTGCCCA
>NZ_JBHIRS010000048.1:0-3248 GCF_042197365.1 Bartonella sp. AA168HLJHH
TGTATGGCAAAATATATGAGAGACAATAAACTTGAAGCCTGCCCGCATGGTTTTCGTTCTAGTTTACGCAATTGGCTTGCTGAAACAACCGATGCTCCCTATGAGGTCGCTGAAACTATTCTAAGTCATACAGTTGGCGGCAAAGTAGAGCGTGCCTATCGTCGTACTGACTATCTAGAACAGCGCCGTGTTTATATGGATAAATGGGCGGCTTATGTCACTGGTCAATCTTAAGATATGGGGTGCATAACCCCATGATCTGTGGATAACTTTCTCTCTCTTCTCTCTCATTCTTTCTCAATAAAACTCATAAATTATCACATCAAAAATTGTATGATAAAATATTGTTTTCTATAAATAAAACATCTTTCCAAATGAACCAAAATATGGTTAATAAATAGTTATGATTTGTTACCATTTTTTGATAGAAAGGATTTTAGTATGACAGAAAATGCTATTCTTTTAACAGACCGTGAAAGTGCAAAATTGCTTCATATGAGTGTCTCAACTTTCCGCCGTCATGTTACCAATGGCTCTCTCCCAAAACCTTTAAAATTTGGCTTTTTATCCCGTTGGTTACAATCGGATCTCTTAAATGTCATCGAGCAAGCAAAACAGCAACGTCAAAGTGACGCGGCATAAAAAAACCTTGTCGCGTAAGGACGGACAAGGCTTTCTCAAACTCATCACCCTAGAGATAGCACAATCCGTCCTATGACGCAACGTTATAGGATTTAAAATGATGTGTTCTTTTAAGAATGCGCAAGGTATCACACGTGCCTTGCGTGGTACTTGGCATGGGCGTTATGGAACAGCCCGTTGCCCTGCTCATGATGATAGGTTGCCTAGCTTATCCCTTGCCAATGGACATGATGGGCGTTTATTGCTCTATTGTTATTCTGGCTGCTCTTTTAGAGAGATCATACAAGCGCTTATTAGAATTAGATTGCTTGGAAAACAAGCTTATGATCAGACGCTCTCTTTCTCCAAACAGTTTTGTGCTGATCTCAAACGAGCAAAACAGAAAGCAGAGAGAGCAAAAGCAATTTGGCAACAAAGCCAACCAATTAAAAACACTTTAGCAGAAACCTATTTACGTATGCGGGGTATTACATGTGATTTGCCTCCTGATTTACGCTTTTACGACAAATGTTCGCACCCCTCTGGGGGTACACTGCCCGCGTTGGTGGCTCTTGTTAAGGGCGCTGGTTCCTTTGCCATTCATAGAACCTTTTTAAAAGACAATGGCTGCAAAACAGACCAAAAACCAGCAAAAGCCATGTTGGGATCTGTAACGGGTGGCGCGGTGCATTTAAGTCAAGCCAATCCAAAACATCTGGTCATTTGTGAAGGCATTGAAACCGGTCTGGCTCTTTTGTCTGGGTTGTTATCAGAGCCCGTTGATTTATGGGCGTCCCTTTCAACCCATGGCATGATGCATGTGAATTTACCCAAAACAAAAGCCCGTCTCACCATTGCAATGGATGGCGATGATGCGGGGCGTAAAGCAGGTTTTAACCTCGCTGCGCGTGCCTATAGACAAGGCTTTGAGGTTTTTATCATGCAAGCCCCCTACGGTCTAGATTTCAATGATGTTTTGATACTGAAAGGTATAAATAAATGAGAGAGAATAAAAACAATATTGTCGATACCAACAATCAAAATGTTTCATTCAATGATAACGATAATGGCTCTTTAAATGATAAGACTTGTTTAGAAGCCATTCCTTATAAACAAGCATTGCAACAAAACGGTTGGGGGGAATTAAAACCACTTGAATATACTCTCTTACCCGTCGAGTCTTTTCATGCTGCGCAAATGCCTTTAACTTTAAGTCGCTATGTTTATGACGTTGCTGACCGTCAACAAGCGCCTCTTGATTTTGTGGCTGTCGCTGCTTTGTGTGGCTTGGCTGCTCTCATCGGCAATGGCGTGCGGATTGCTCCAAAACAACATGATGATTGGAAGATTGTCCCTAATCTCTGGGGCGCTCTTATTGGTCAACCTTCAACCATGAAAACACCTACCATGCAAGCCGCTTTAACTCCCATCACTTGCCTTCAAAAGAAATGGTATAAAGACTGGCTAAAGCAGAAAGAGAGACAAGAAATTGAAGAGATACTTGAAACTTTAGACAAATCCGAAAAGAAAAAACAAGCCCATAAAGCAATCAAAAAAGGAGATCTTGAAACAGCCCGTGCTCTTTTGTCTGAAACCCTCTCTAAAGACAATACGCGTGATGAGGATGTCTCTCGTTTTATTGTCAATGATGTGACCGTTGAAAAGCTTGGGGAACTTTTAAAAGAAAACCCCCGTGGTCTCTTGATGGTGCGTGATGAATTATCCGGTTTCTTAACAGATATGGAACGGAAGGAATATCAAACAGACCGTTCCTTTTATTTAACAGCTTTTAATGGCGATGATCAATTTACTTATGACCGGATTGGGCGTGGAACCATTTTTATTCCCAATGCAACCGTCTCTATTATAGGGGGCATTCAACCCTCTCGCATTCTGCCCTTTATACGCAATGTTTTATATGGCAAAGGCAATGATGGTTTCTTACAACGCTTTCAAATGCTGGTCTTTCCCGATGAGACAAAAGATTGGAAATGGGTTGATAGACCGCCCAATCAAGAGGCATGGGAAACTTATGAAGGGGCATTTCGTTCTCTTTATGATAACCCCCTTGGTTCACCAGAACACCCTCTTGTGATGCGCTTTTCTGCTGAAGCTCAAGAGATCTTTCGTGAATGGATGCAAAAGATTTTTAAAGAAGCCAAAGAGAATAACATTTCTGAAAGCTTACAAGCGCATCTTTTGAAAATGCCTAAGACCATAGTAAGTCTTGCATTGATTTTTGAATTAACCGAAGGGGGGCGTTTTGAAATCAATAAAGGTGCCCTTCAAACAGCCTTGCGATGGGAAAAATATTTGTTCAGTCATGTCAAAAGGCTCTATGCGGCGGCGGATAGCTTAGCAACAGAGGGGGCAAAATTGATTGTCGAGCGCTGTGATCATTTACCCGATGTCTTTACTTTACGTGATATTCATCAAAGAAGTTGGATCGGTTTAACAGATAATAGAGCCGTTAAGCAAGCTTTAGAGCTCTTATGTCGTTCCAATCATATTCGTCAAATAGCAAGTGAAAATAGCTCATAAGGTGTTCGCCCTACCATACGTTATGAATGGCACCCTTTCGTTAAAAACAACAGCATCAAACAATGAAGCCATTGTAATCTTTTGTT
>NZ_JBHIRS010000049.1:0-2973 GCF_042197365.1 Bartonella sp. AA168HLJHH
TGTCACTTATCAGCATAGATTTAAGAAAATTGGTTTTTCTGGAACGAGTTTCTCTGCTGGATTGCGCCACCTTTTTTAGCGATACATAAACTATATAGTAACTTATATATAAGTATATAGTATTGTATTAAGTATTAAATTAAATATTTCATTTTATATTTATTGTATTTTGAGAAATTTATTAGCTTAATATAGATATTATTCTTCAATGAATAGAAGTAGGGGAATAGGAGGCGGCAAGAGTTATGATTTATGTATTTCATAAATATGTATTTTTATGCAACGTTACAACAGCTATTCTTTATTTTTTGCAGGTTACGTATGTTAATGCTGCAGGATCTTCAAGTGATGCAGGAGGGGCATTTTATAAATGCGATGATAGAAAAACACACTTTCTCGCAGATAAAATCTATTACTTAAAAAGTTCTCAAGAGACGTCTGCTCATATTGCACCTATTGCAGCTATATATGTAGAAAAAGCAGGCACTATTGTTAATGCCTCTCAGATAACAGTTTTTGGCGATGATCCAGATAAAATATCTGCGTATGGGGCGTATGTAAGAAATGGTGGAAAAATTAATTTAATAGCTTCAGATTTTAAGAATATACCTGCTCTTCGTGCTCAAAATGCCGTTATTAGCATGACAGTAGGGGAAATTAAGGGGACTTCACATGCTATTTATGCATGGGGGAGAGGAACGGATATTGCTTTAGTGAGTGTGAATATCAATATTGAGCCAGATAATTTGAATGTAAAAGGGATCGGTATTATGAGTGGTTTTGATGCAATGGTTAAAATGACAGACGGTACCGTTAATTTTAACCAGATTGGCTCATTTTCAACTCGATTTGGGGGGCATTATATTCTTGATACTATGGGGATTACGGGGCAAGGAAGGAGGGAGGAAACTTTAACAGATGGTGATGGAGCTATGGGGGTATTGCCAGAAGCTTTTGAGGTTTTTCAAGGTGGTGACGTTCATTTGAAAAACAATTTTATTCAGCTGAACCATATGCATGCATTCTTGATGAAAAACTTTTCAGGTTATGTAAATGATAATGGTAAGTTAATTCAAAAATATATTTCACCAGATGGCTTTAAGAATACAAATATTAAGATAGAAAAAAACAATATTTCTGTTCAGGGTGAGGGAGTATATGGACTGTGCTTTAATGTTTTAGCTCCAGAAGAACTTGCTAAAATGTTGAGGCAACGAGATGATGAAAAAATTTTAGAAACCAAAAAAGTTATCACGGGGAGGGCATTTGTTTATTTATCAGAGACAAATATGACAGTTCCAGACGGGATTGCGATTTATGCGAAGGGGAATAAAGACTATGAAGTAAAAGGCACTCTTGAATTATCGGATGAAACAAAAATCTCTGGTGATTTGTTGCTAAAAGCTAAAAATAATGCTTCTCTATTGGTGAAAGCAAACGCTTCCTCTCTTACAGGAGGTACGCGTGTTGAGGGTAGATCGGTTATTGATTTAGAGTTAATTCGTTATTCAAAATGGTATCTTACTAAAAGTAAATACAACGGTTTACAGGAATCTGTTTCATCGCTTTCTTCTCTAAGTCTTTCCAATAGCACATTGATCTTTGATGAAGACAGTGGTTATCAAACGCTACGCATTGGAAAAAAAGCAGATATAGGTGCAGGAGATAAAATTCTCGCATCAAAAGATAAAAAAGTCTACAGTGCCGAGGGAAACGCTCAGATTAGGTTGAATGCATTTTTGAATGATGAGGGTTTGTTTAATCCCCAAAAGACGGATCGCATATTGATCTATGGGGATGTTTCTGGAACGACATTCGTTCATGTGCAAAATTTTCCAAAATATGCAAGTAAAGAAGTCTATGAGGGAAAAGATCAAAGCATTTCACTCATTCAAGTTGCTGGAACAGCGCAGGCAGGTTCTTTTCGACTCGCCAATGGTTATGATGATTATACTACGGTGAAAGGTTTTCCTTATCAATATCGTATTCGTGGTTATGGTCCAGGTTCGCCCTTTGGAGAAGCAGATGCTACGCAAAGATTAGTGGAAGGTGAGGGGGAATTTTGGGATTTCCGACTCGAAGGGGTTTATATTTCTTCTAGAATAGGTTCTTATAATGGTCCATTTGGTAAACCTTCTTCATTATCTCATCCTGTTAATCCTCCATCTTCTCCCCCCAATTCACTTTCTACGTCGTTGATATCTGACTCTCCTTCTTCTACGTCCTCTGCTCCTGTCGATCCTCCCCCTCCCGATCCACTTTCTACTTCGTTTGTGTCTGACCCTCCTTCTTTTACGTCCTCTGCTCCTGTCGATCCTCCCCCTCCCGATCCACTTTCTACTTCGTTTGTGTCTGACCCTCCTTCTTCTACGTCCTCTGATCCTGTCGATCCTCTCCCTCCCGATCCATTTTCTACGTCGTTTATGTCTGACGCTCCTTCTTTTACGTCCTCTGCTCCTGTCGATCCTCTCCCTCCCGATCCATTTTCTACGTCGTTTGTGTCTGACCCTCCTTCTTTTACGTCCTCTGCTCCTGTCGATCCTCTCCCTCCCGATCCATTTTCTACGTCGTTTATGTCTGACCCTCCTTCTTCTACGTCCTCTGCTCCTGTCGATCCTCCCCCTCCCAATCCACTTTCTACGTCGTTTATGTCTGACGCTCCTTCTTCTACATCCCCTGATCCTGTTGATCCTCCATCTTCTCCTCCCGATCCACTTTCTACGTCGTTGACATCTGACTCTCCTTCTTCTACGTCCTCTGATCCTGTTGATCCTCCCCCTCCCAATCCACTTTCTACGTCGTTTGTGTCTGACCCTCCTTCTTCTACGTCCTCTGATCCTGTCGATTCTCCACGCCCTGATCCACTTTCTATGTCGTTGCCATCTGAGCCCTCTGCTCCGGAGGACACTTCATCTCTGGATACTGTTTCTCCTCCTTCTGTCCCTGTTGAACCAAAGCCTTCTCAGTCCTCTG
>NZ_JBHIRS010000050.1:0-2761 GCF_042197365.1 Bartonella sp. AA168HLJHH
TGGATATCGGCATTTCCCCCTGCTCTCATAGAGCTATAATGGTTGTCAATGGTATCAGCGTTAATGATGAGATTGCCGTGAGATTGTATCATCCCTTGACGAGTAGGCGAAAATTCTTGCGTGACAGTTTTCTGTATCATGTGAGATAATTATTCCATCGGTACCCTTGAAAAAAAGCGAACTTTCACTCTCTTCATTCCAAGTAAATGCCTTGTATACTATCCCATCTTCTAAAGTTATCTTACCATAAGTTGCCTCTTTGTTGGGCAAAGAATTTTTAAAGTGAAAATCACATATGTTTCCTGAACATTCAACTTCCTCATAGGAAACGGCCCCACATTTCTACCCTCAACTCATTTGCTACACTTGTTGTATGATACAAAATCGCATTTTCAATTGGATCAAACCCCTCTGGTTTTTGGAATGCGATGGTGACTTCTTCCGTTTTTTCCGTGATGATCAACAAATTGAACAGATCAATCAAGTTGTTGAAGCCTTTTTAGCAGAGATAGAACGAGAGATACAACAACTCTCAACAAAAGCTGCTTAACCTTATGGGGGTGTTTTGTTCCCCGCATATCTACGAGCACCCCCACCCTTCTTAACACTTTCAAGTAATGCGTGATTCACGCCACACGTGAATTGCATCTCAATGTAAGGAGAAAAGATATGGCACCTCGTAAAGCTATCATAACGCAAGCAGACATTGCACGAGCTTTAAGAGAAGCAAAAAAGCAAAAATGCGAACTCATAGAAATCAAACCTACCGGTGAACTGCTTATCTATCTGAAAGCAGATATTCCAATACCAAATTCAGTTAGCCACCCAGACAAACTTTTAGATTTGTCAAAGAATGAATATTACGAAACCGCACTCTCTAAGATGTAAAATACCATGCCTAAACCACGTCCTCCTCATCTCGTTAAACAAATTACTCAACATGGCAAAATTGTATGGTATGTACGTATTGGTCATGGACCACGTATTAGAATACGCGGTACCTATGGAACGCAAGAGTTTGTTGATAACTACAAAAGCGCACTTGCCGAGTTACAAGGGCTTATACTTCCTAAATCAAAAACTGGTAAACTTGTTGAAGGTTCATTCGCATGGCTCCTTAAATAATATTTTAATAGCTCCAATTGGCATAGCCTTTCTAAAGTCACCCAAAAACAAAAAGAACTCATCCTTATGAAGGTATGTGATTGGAGAAGAAACATTCATTTGTGGTAAAGAAGGTAAAAAACTAGTTAAAGAAAGTTTTGGCAACCTTTTTCGTGAGGCTTGTAACGTAGCGGGAATCAAAAAATCAGCACATGGCTTAAGAAAATTAGCAGCAACACGCGCAGTTAATTCTGGTGCAACAGTCTCGCAACTCAAAGCAGTTTTTGGCTGGACAGACGACACTATGACATCTCTTTACACAAAGAGCGCAGACCGTAAAAAACTCGCTCTTGAAGCCATAAAAAAGCTTCAAAAAGATGAGGAAAAGAGGCCTATAAAACTCAATAGAATCAGGAACAACCTATTCTCTCATATTAGACATAAATATTTTATTTTACACATATTTGTGAATGAAACGGCTTTTAAAACCTTGTCTGTTAAAGTTTATGCTTTTTGCCTCTACATAATTTAGCGTTTTTAAGTTCTATTCTTGAAAAACTATGCAATACTTTAACACACTATTTATTGATCTAAGCGTTCAATAATCTTTTCTTCCATTCAAATTACCTTTTTGCTTATCCTAAAGAAAAAAGCATTATAAATATACCTAATTTTCAGTCATATCTGGAAAAGGTTTTAAACTGTCGATGCAAATCTTACACAACGTTTTATTCAAATAGTGTAAATCAGCCCTTTCCTCCAAGATACCCTTTAGACGCATTAAATATCTGAATATTTTTATTTAAAAAATAAAAATCTTTTAAAGAGCTTTCTTATTGAATTGTACTTATTTAAACTCAATAAAAATTTTCCTTGAATATATATCCCATTCTTACAAATTTATCTCTCATAAACTGTCAAAGCAATAACATTTTCTTTTCGCAGATATGACCGATCTAAATAGAATAAATATCTGGAAAGGTAAAATAATTTAAAAATACACGACCGAAATTTAATATAATTTATCAAACATTTTCAACTGAACTTTTCTTATTATTACGAAAACGACCATTAGAACTTAAAAAATATTGCTTTGTGAAAAATTTTCAAACAGGAAAAAGAAATGATAAATATCATAATTACCTTTCATTTTTTCAGAAAAAACTATCATATTTAAAAATGAAATTCTTAGATAACACACTCAAAGAATTAACTTATGAAGAATTATTTTAATTGAAACTTAAATGGTTTTACAAAGAACGCTTTAAAATGCGTATTAAAATGATTGACCTTTTGCAAGAAATTTGTCAAAAAGCATGTCTAGTTTGGAGGGGTGGCCGAGCGGTTTAAGGCACCGGTCTTGAAAACCGGCGTGCAGGAGACTGTACCGTGGGTTCGAATCCCACCCCCTCCGCCACAGCACTTTTATAGTTGTATGTAGTGTAGCTTGCCAGCGGGTTTTGTTGTAGTGTAGCTGTAGCTTGCCAGCAGGTTTTGTATATTTTGACACTAGGTTTTGTACCAATTTATTTTTTTCAAAGAGTTTTTAAGGGGTTCTCAAAGGGTTTTCAAAGGCCTTTTGTAGCTTGCCAGCGGGTTTTGTATATTTTGCCACTAGGTTTTGTACCAATTTATTTTTTCTCAAAGAGTTTTTAAG
>NZ_JBHIRS010000051.1:0-2604 GCF_042197365.1 Bartonella sp. AA168HLJHH
ACATATGTTTTTGTTATCTGATCAATTTTATTGAAAAGTTGCGTGAACACTGTAAAGTCCATGGAATTCCTCTTTAACGAATTTTCAACTTTTTATCACCTTGGAACATAGATATATGCTAAACGCCTCATTTTCATTTATACATTACCTAAGTGTTTTCAGCATGATATCTTGGCTTTGATAAAATCTTTGTGCTTCTCTTAATTGTTCAGAGAGTACTGAACCTTCTACATTGGTTTTTGTTTTCATCGTATGATAGGCATTCCTTTTTTTTCATGATCAAAAATTTTCATATCAAGTTCGCGTCTTTTCCTTTTGATAAGTGATTTCTCAGCCTTACGTAAATGTGCTACCATTTGTACCTTTATAGATTCATTTTGGATCATGGCTAATGAACCATCGATATGTGCTTGAAGATCTGCAATATCTTTCAGGTTTTCTTTTGTTTGAAGTTCATTAAATAGACTTTTGAGGTATTGAAAACGATTTTCTACGTTTTCAAAACTTTTTAAAGTTATAGCTTTATTTAGTATTGAGAAAAATTCTAAACGCTCAAAAAGCAACGTGCCCATTTGATCAAAAGGCCCAGAAACTTTGTTTTCGTCCTCTAGTACCTTTTGATATGATTCTCTTGAAAGCTTATCACTCTTATAGAACGATTCTGGTTCTTTGAGAAAAAAACTAGAAAAATCTATAGTTTTAGGTCCAGTTTTTTGACTATTTGTTATAGCCTGATAGGTTTTTTCTGTTTGCGAAAGTTGTTCTTTTTTCAACTCAAGCTGTTTTTTTAAGAGCTCAATAATTTCCCCTTTTTTTAATAGATTAGTAAGCTCCAGATATTCTGCTGGTAGAGCAGGTGGTGGGGCTGGGTCCTTATGTGACGAGAGGTCATAAGATACGCTTGTAACTGCATTCGCATGTGCTAAATTTAGCATTCCCAAAAAGGTAATCATTCCTGTTATAATAAATCGCTTTTTCATCTGTTTCCTCGCTTGATTTCGGCAGGGATTGTTTTATTAATAGGCACACGATTCCTATCATTGGGCTGTTTTAGCTTTGGTGCTAATGCACAAGCCGATAAAAGGTTTGCAATCAAAATTACAAGTATGATTAACTTCATTTTAACATGACTCTTTTTACTGTTATACACATTCTGATATTTGTTGTCATTATTATAATTTTGACACCAAAGTAAAGTGTATAGTTTACGATAATTTATCTTTTCTTAATTTCATTTTTTAATTTATGAAAATAGCTCAATTTCAGTGCGAATATTTTTTACTTTAGGATTGGATATCTTGGTTGATGAAGTCCTGTGGTAAGAGCTATTGAAGTAATAATACTTATCCGTAGGAAACGGTTTACGAATCCGGAGAGAGGCATATCTATAGCGCCACGGATGATGAGCCATCCGTAGATGATGAAAGCGATTGTGATTCCAATTGAAACAAAGGGTGTAATTGTAGCTATTGTTTTTGAGGAAATATCCGTGACATATGTTTTTGTTATCTGATCAATTTTATTGAAAAGTTGCGTGAACACTGTAAAGTCCATGGAATTCCTCTTTAACGAATTTTCAACTTTTTATCACCTTGGAACATAGATATATGCTAAACGCCTCATTTTCATTTATACATTACCTAAGTGTTTTCAGCATGATATCTTGGCTTTGATAAAATCTTTGTGCTTCTCTTAATTGTTCAGAGAGTACTGAACCTTCTACATTGGTTTTTGTTTTCATGAAAAAAAGCAAATGCTGTAAAAAGCTTTATTGGTTAGATCTTATTATAGGCATATTTTTGTAGTTAGAGGCTACAATTTTTCTGTACAATTTACGTTTTTGTATTTCGATAAGAGTCTCTTCGTCATCGCTTAAATTTCTGACCATTTGTAGCTTTGTATATTCATTTTGGATCATGGCTGACATAGTCTTGATGCGTGTTTGCAGTTCGAAAACTTCTTTGAGATCTTTTGTTTTATTTATCTTATCTAAGAAATCGTCCATTTGTTTAAAGCGGTTTTCTGCGTCTTGAAAAGTTTGAAAACTTACAGCTTTTTCGACAATTCCACTATATTTAAGACGCGTATTAATTATTTCGCGCATTTTATAATACGGCAACTGCTGGAAGCCGTACCTTTTCTCTTCGAGAATAATCTCATTAAATCTTTTTTTAAATTCCCCAGTAGCTATGGCTTGGTAGTTTGTCTGTGTTTTTGGGTAGATAGAAGGCAAATCTTGTATGAAAGAATCCTTGTTTTCTCCTATTGTTGGTTTTTGTATCCTATTTCCTGTTATAGACTGATGAATTTTTTTCGCGTTTTCGATCTGGTTTTCGTTTGTTTTAATTTGTTGTTCTAACAACTTAATAATTTCCAGATATTCTGCTTTTGAAAAAGGACTTTTAACAGTTGAACCTTGAGTCCCAGAACCCCAACTAAAGTTAGACGTTAGAGTTAAATTTATCATCCCCAAAAGGGTAATCATTCCTGTTATAATAAATCGCTTTTTCATCTGTCTCCTCGCTTAATTTCGGCAGGGATTGTTTTATTAATAGGCACGCGGTTCCTATCATTGGGCTGTTTTAGCTTTGGTGCTAATGCACA
>NZ_JBHIRS010000052.1:0-2511 GCF_042197365.1 Bartonella sp. AA168HLJHH
TTTGACCTTTCTTGAAAAATAGGAAGCCATTTTTCTGGAGATTGTCCAACTTCATCCATAATGGTCTCTAGGAGTTCAATATTCTTGGTGGTGCCACTTAAAATGGCTATTTCATCATCAAAGCCGCGTAAATTTAGTTCTGCTACAACTGAACTTTGTCCTTGTTTGATGAGAAAACGCCGTGACTCACGGCTTAATTCTGATTGTATCAGGTTAAATTCTCTGTCCGATAATTTAAAACCTTCTACATAATCCCCATGATTGCCCTTTTGATTGGGAAAATAAATCTGTGTGGGGCATTGCTCTATAATGGTGTGGGCAATGGTCGAATTGATCGCATCTTTGGGAGATTGCGTTGCAAACAACATCAAACCATTTTGTTTACGGATAGTTTTCAGCCTGTCTTGCGCAAAGGCTTTAAAGGAATCATCCTCTAAGGCTTTCCAAAACTCATCAATGACAATGATAATACGACGCCCATCAATCAGAGACAAAATCCTATGAAAAAGATACATCATTAAGGGGGGACGAATTTCATTATTGTCTAAAAAATCCGTCATGTCATAACCAATAAATTTTGCATCAATGCCAATGTCGTCATCAGGATTGTCAAAAACCCACCCTAAGGCATTGCCTTTACACCATCTTTCTAAACGACCCGCTATCCCCTCCCTGTGCGTGGTGTCAAAAAACATTTGTAAGGCGGAGATCGTCCGTTGTTCTTTTGGCAACAAGGCAAGTTGGTCAACAGCAGCAGAAATATCTTGTCTTTCTGATTCACTGATCTTTTGATCTTCAGAAGAAACAAGCTTTATAATCCATTGGCGTAAAAAAACTCTATCTGCTGGATTGTTATAGTCTAAGCCTTTTAGCGGTGCTATGCCTGTCGGTCTACCATTCTTCAAGGGCATATAAGTGCCGCCACCCGCTCTGACAAAAAGTTCTGCGCCCCGATCTTTATCAAAAAAGACCATATTGGGATCATGCTTTTGAAGCTGTGCTAAAAGAAAATTGACAATAACCGTTTTCCCAGAACCAGAGGGACCACAAACAAACGTATTGCCTAAATCTCCAAAGTGAAAGTTAAAATAAAACGGTGAACCAGCAGAGGTTTTCATCAAGGCTACCGCTGGTCCCCATACATTGCCATCTATTTTTCCAACCGGAAAAGAATGAAAAGGAGAAAGCGCTGCATAATTGCGGCTTGTTATTGCACCAGAGCGGGTGCGATAAGCATAATTGCCAGGCAATTGTGCCCACCAAGCCGCCACTAACCCTAAATCTTCCCGCGCAATGACAGCCCCACCATTTGTAAGATGAGAACGCGCTTTGGCAAGATTATCCGCTAACTCTTGCGGCGTATCAGCAAAAACTGCCAATGATAAATGATGTTCCCCTAAAACAAAACGATTGGATTCAAGATCATCAAGCGCATCATCCAGTTCCATAATTTGTGAACCTGCTCGATCTCCTGCATTGACCATTTGATTCTGTTTGCGCCCCATAATCTGTTTGGCAGCATTTTTGCTCTTGAAAATAAAAGATTGGGTGAAAATAAACTCAAAGGGAAGGGTGAGCAAACCATCCGCCATGCCTACCCTGGTTTTTGCTGGATATTCTTTCCAACCAAACATGCCCGCAAACCGCTGTGCCGCCTCATAGCGTATTTCTATGATCTCTTTCCCAAAAATGAGACGGTCTGAATAAACAGTCGAAGCTATCGTCCCCCATGTGAGAGGTATCCGTTCACGACGACCTCCTACCAATTGGTGGATAAACTCACTTTGCTGCGAATAAATATTGCCTTCATGTTCATAAAGACTCAATCTTCTTGCACCATAACGCTCTAAATTTTGAATAAGATCTGTTGTAATATCTTCAAGCTTGCGAATGGACTCTGCATCAACTTCTGTCTTTTCTTGCTTGGCTTTGCCTAAACGTTTGAAAAACTCCACTAATTTATCCGTTTGATCAACGTGTGGATTCCACAAAATAGAAAGATAAAGATCATTGCGATAAAGCTCCTGTGAAATCATCCGGTCGCGATATTTATCATCTAATTGCTTGGCAAATGCCGATCTGAAAGTCCCATCCGGATAAATCGTTTCACGCTTTCTGATAATATGGCTATAAAGCGCTATCCGTTCATCCGCTATGTTTTTAAACAGATTATTGAGCTGTTCGTGAAGCACATTCAGATCAATAATATCTGCTGTCTCAAAGTTAATCCCTTCAAGTTTAATAACGCTCATGAGAGCGCGTGAATCCAGCGCAATGATGTGCTTGTTGACATGGCGCACATAAGGAATGATCGCTTCTGGCTGCTTTTCACGTTTGCGCTCTGTTCTATTCATTGTAATTCCTCATAATTACGAATTAATCGTAATGGAGAAATACTTCCCCCACCCCATAGACTAGAGTTTCTGGCAAAAATAGATGTCTTTTGCCATGTCAGAAGAATACGAAATTTGTTATGGTCATGCTTTAGGATTTCCTTGAATATGAAATGCA
>NZ_JBHIRS010000053.1:0-2342 GCF_042197365.1 Bartonella sp. AA168HLJHH
AAATCACCCCCTACTTCCATTTCTACACGCTCTCCAGAAACCACGGCGCCTGCCAATGTGGTGTTTGCCCCACTCGTGGTATGAACGGTGCCGGTGCCTATAATATGGCTGTTTTTGTGTTGAACTTCCTCACTGGAACCTTCCCCTTGACTAAAAGAAGCACTACCCGTTGCCCCTGCGCCACCCGTGCCATAACCGGTGCCAACACTCATTGAAGCACTTTCACTGCTGTTTTGTGTGCTTTGCGTGTTTTGTGCACTTTCAAAGATGATATCTTTACCTGCTTCCATGGTGATCTTTCCGCTCTGTGCATCATTTTCCAGCACATAGATTGGATTGGTACCAGCGATAATATCAGCACCAACACCATGAATGCTGCCTTTGTGGGCTTGCATGTTAACAGCGCGTCCGCCTTCTATGCTATCTGTCACCGCTGTGGAGACTTGAGAAGAGGCTTCTGTTTTCTCAGTTTTAAAGCCCACGGTTACACTGCCAGATGCACCAGCCATATTGGCAAGAGCATCCTTGGTGGAGCCCCCCAATCCTCCTAATGAGCTACTCAGTCCTTTGGTTACGTTCCCCTTTTCTCCTGTGTTGCCAGTCAGCCAATCAACAAAATTCTTGCCTTTGTTAAAGAGGTGATTGATTTTCATGCCGGTCAGTATGCCATTAATAACGGTGTTATTGCCATCCTTATTGTTCATACGGTCCGCTGAATCTTTTAAGCCTTGTACCGTGCCAAGGACACCGATATCAACGGAAGTTGTCACACCAGCAAAAGACTTTTCATGTGTCTCTTTGCCGTTAGAGGTATCATAGCTTTCTGATAGGGTGATATTATTGCCGGCATCCATGTTGACATCACGATTTGCCGAAACAATGGCTGCTTGCATATTTACATCATTGTCAGCAGTAATCTGCACATCTTGGCGTGCCGTGATGTGTGATTGTGTGGAAGTGGTTTCCCATTGATCGCCCGTATCTTTGGCGCTTGCAATTCCAACCCCCAAGGAAGCACCGCTGTTGCTCTTTTCAAACTGAAACCCAAAGCCTTCCCGTTCTTCTACAGAGTTTGACTTATGGCTATTATGACCAACAAGCACATTCACATCATGCGCTGCCGAAAGGTTAATATTCTCACCCGCAAGATCAGAGCCAACAATTGTCACATCTTTTTTCTTGGCAGTGATGGTGATATTACCATCCGCATTGAGAGAAGAACCTTGATGCTCAAAACTCTCTTCATCATTCGTGCTTTTTGTCCAACTAACTCTTTAAGAATGGGAAGGACGCTTTGGTGATCGCTTTTGTAAAGCTTTTTGCTTTTGCTGACGTTTTCTTTCATCCTCAAAATGCGTTAGTAAAGCCCGTTCCTGTTTCGTTTTGTTGGTCACACCAAAGGTGTCATTGTCCATAAATTGCTGATATCCTGCTATCATTAAATTGCTTAGGAATGAGCCACTTTTGGGAGGTTGTGTAAAATAGAGCCCTTTTGAATTTTGCAATTTATACCGGAAACCTGCTTTTTTCATGCACTCATAAACTGAGGCAAATTCACTCGCATACGAATTCATATCACTAGAAGAAGCATAAACCGGTTTCCAACCACATTTTGATAAGGATTGTTGGATCATCGCTTTATCGACACCTGGTTTTTCCCATAATGCTAAAGTTGATGGAGGAGGTTGGTTAACACATCCAGCTGTATTTAAGAGAGCTATGCAACTCAATAGTTTTAAGATTTTCTTCATTTTTTCCCTCTTTCAATGGATTTATTTACGATAAAACAGCTCATAAGCCTGTTGATATTTTCTGTCACCGCTGCTTAAAACAACGGTGAACAATATTGAGATGATTGGTTGAGAAAACAATCCCGTCATTTCAAGCGAAGGCAAGGATGAGGGATTGTTGACCATCACAAACAGCAAAACTTAAGGTTGGCATTCATCCGCATTTTTATACCTTTTACAAAATGGGCTATTTAAGCGCTTCTCAACACTTCTCTGTGGGATGACAGCACCAAGCTGACAAATGGGAAGGTTTTCCTCTTTAAAAGTATAACACGGACTCCCTCCCCCTTTATAACGGAATCCTGCTTGAATCATACATGTATAAGTTGTTGCTTTTGCATTGATGCTCTGCTTTCTATTTTCTGAATCAGGATCGATAAGACTCGGCATTCCACATTCTAATAAGGCTTTTCCTACCTCAGTAGAATCCGCACCTGCCTTCTCCCACATACTCACGTACCCTGGAGCAGGTTTGTCAATGTTTTCAATATCACATCCAGTAACCGTTAACAGAATGAGCAGGCTTAATAAATTAAACAACATTTTCATTTT
>NZ_JBHIRS010000054.1:0-2073 GCF_042197365.1 Bartonella sp. AA168HLJHH
GAACTCCTAGAGACCATTATGGATGAAGTTGGACAATCTCCAGAAAAATGGCTTCCTATTTTTCAAGAAAGGTCAAAGCAATGAAAAAACTTTTATTGGCAACAGCTCTTTGCGCAATTTCTTTTGGTTTAACAACCAATTCATTTGGTTTTGGCGGTATTGTATTTGATCCCAAGGCTTTTGGACAAATGATTAAACAAGTTCAACAAGGCCAACAACAGCTTAACAAGTTGCAAGAACAAATTCAACAAGGTGCACAACAGCTTGAGCAATTAAAGAGCCAACTCGATCAAGCGAAACAGTTATATAACTCCTTAAATGTCAAGCCTGACATTTCGGGATTGAAAGAGATGTTTAACAAGCAAGGGAGCAGTGGCGCCCTTCCTTCAGACTTTAACCACTTTCAACAATCAATGGGCAGTGGTGGCGGCGGTGGCGGTGGCGGCGGCAGCAAAAACACGCAAAAATGGCAAGAAGAACTTAAATACAAAGAGCCCGCGGGGGGCGCAGACTCAAAAGAGGCAGTAGATGCTTTTTACACACAGGAAGTGAAAAAAGCTGAACAGCGCGTAGTAGGACAAGCAGCAAAAGGACAAGACGTCTACGAAGAAGCCAGTGAAACACAAAAAAACATTACCAAGCTCCTTGACGAACTTGGAAGTACTGAAGATGCGGGTAAAATTCAAGGCATTCAAGCACAATTAGCAGCGGTACAAGCAGACCTCCAAACAAAAATACTCCAAATGCAAGCTGCCATGATGATTCAACAAGCGGAAGAAAAAGCGGCAGAAAGACGTGAAATAGAAGAATTTAAAGCACGAACCAAAGCTTTAGCCCAAAAAATGCGTGGTCAATAAACGAGAAAAAAGAGGGGCTTGAATATGAACAAGATCATCATAACAACATTGCTACTTTGCACAGGGCTCATCACCACTGGATGTGAAAAAACCCACAGCGTAGAAGAACTTAAAAAAAATAAAAAACTGATGGAAGAAGTATTAGTGAAATGTTTGACGTCAGGGGATTTGAATTCGAAAAATTGTAAAAATGCAGAGCAAGCTGAACTTGAAACCCGTAAAAAATGGGGAGGCTTTGGCTCGACAAATGACGATAAACAAGAATCTGAAAAGAAACAGGACAATAAATAATGAATAAAGTTCTCATAACAACATTGCTACTTTGCACAGGGCTCATCACAGCTGGCTGTGAAAAAACTTATAGCGTCGCAGAATTTAAAAAAGATAAAAAATTATTTGAAGAATGGGCTGTGAGATGTGGATGGTCAGGAACTTCAAAAAATTGTGAAAATGTAAGAGTAGCCGATCACGAACTTGCGGCAGAGCGCAGGAAAAAGGCTGAAGAAGAAAACCGTAAACGTAGAGAAGAATGGGAAAAAAAGCAAAAAGAAGAAGAAGCTAAAAGAAAAGCTGAACATGAAAAATGGAAAGCAGAACAAGAAGCAAAGCGACGCGCTGAAGAAGAACGAATTGAAAAATGGGAAGCTGAAGCTGAAAAACGGAGAATTAAAGAAGACGCTGAATGGCGAGCTAGAATTAAAGAGGATCAGAAAAGAATAGATAAGATCTGGAGCACGCCATGAAGAAAATCGTCATCACCACACTGCTACTTTGCACAGGGCTGATCACCACTGGATGTGAAAAAACCCACAGCGTCGCAGAATTTAAAAAAGATCACAAATTATACGAAAAATGGAAAATGAAATGTATGACATCAGGGGATCTCGATTCGCAAAATTGTAAAAACGCAGAGCAAGCTTATCGTGAGAGTCTTCCAACATGGGGATGGGGGAGAACTGGCTCAACAAATGACGATAAACAAGAATCTGAAAAGAAACAGGACAGTCATTAATCATGAATAAAGTTCTCATAACAACATTGCTACTTTGCACTGGGCTCATCACAGCTGGATGTGAAAAAACCTACAGCGTAGAAGAATTTAAAAAAGATGAAAAATTACGCCTAGAGTGGGATGCTAAATGTGGATTTGCAGGAACTTCAAAAAATTGTGAAAACATGCGGTTAGCATTTTTAGAACTTCAAAAAGAATATGAAG
>NZ_JBHIRS010000055.1:0-2061 GCF_042197365.1 Bartonella sp. AA168HLJHH
GCGACTAAAGCCACAAAAACAGCCTCCAATATGGGGTGGTGGGGCTTTTTAGGAAGTCTGGTAGGCGCCATTATTTCCAGTGTTTTTGGCTATTATGGTTATAGAAGCCGTAAAGACACTTTCATGCTTTAAAACGTCTACCTGTCTACCTTTAAAGCAAATACATAAAAAGCTGCACTATGCGTGCAGCTTTTTTTGTAAATTCTTCTTAATCACTCTAAAATTCAGCCCTCTTATTTAAAATGCTCTTTGCAATCAACATAACATTTGACAAAAAATAAAATCTATACTAAGAGGAAATAAGTGGTAATTTTTTTATTTTGGTTATCATTGTTTTTTTATCAACTATAAGGGGGGAAATACATGAATATTTCACTTAATGAAGTAAAAGATGCTGTTGAATTGACTGCTGACGAAGTTGTGCCAACTGCAATGCTTACTAAGTATGCACAGCGTAACGATATTCAAATTTGTCAAAATGAGCTTGATGTGAATGGTTCGTTAGAAGTTTAATAATGTATTGTTGATACAGATCTATTTACATATCCAACTTTAAAAATTAAGCTTATTTAATAGCATGTTTCAGTTATTTTCAGAGAGCTTTTCTCAAAAAATTTGGGCTAAGCAAGCAGCTGAATTATCAATTTCACACATCCCTTTCGATGAAAGGGATGTTTTGAATGCTTTAAGACAATACGCTCTACATCCTCATAAACTCTTAGCTCTTAATCCTAAATCCGAAGTAGTAACAGTGGTTAATGGAGTGCGGAGTCCACGTCCTCTTTCAAACTTTCTTGTTTTAGATACGGATAGAACTATAGAAGAATATACTGCCCGCGTTGACCAATATGCCGAAGGACAAGAATGGGCGGTCATGTATTATGGATTATACGCTGCAACCCCTGTTCTATGGGATGTGGCAAAACAATTTGCAGATCAATTAGCTCATTCTTTAGGTTTTAGGCCTGGTGGACGCGTAGATATTGACTGCTTCATTGGCCGGTATTCTTCTACCCATGTTGGGATCCATGTAGATCACGCTCATAATTTTGGTTTTACTCTACAAGATGGCAAAACAATGTTTGCATGGCCCAGTACACGAGAAGACCTCCAAGGGCTAAAATATCCTGAATATGAAGCGCATAAATTAACAGCAATTGCGCTGCAAAACCGTACAGACCGTGTTGCCTACTTTCCCCATGATGCTTTCCACGTTGCTGAAACTGGAAAAAATATCGCGGCAAATATCAATATTGCTTTTTGGGAAACAGCACACGATGCACAACATCATAAAAATTATGTCACGCATTTACTCCATCTTGATGATCGAACGCGACATGATATCCGCGCATCAGGAAGAGCAAATTTAAACCCTGATAATGCTTTTCAACACTCTGCACTAAACTCCGCCATCGCAAATGGTACCTTAAAACGCCATATGCTGGTTTCTCAATTAATTTGTGATACAAGTTCACGTTTATGCATCGGTCGCCCCCTTGTTGACGTCTCCGAAATTGAAAATGAAATCACTCTTCGCCCACCTGCAACCCTGCAATGGGTGCCCTTAACTGAAACAAAAGAACTGCTCATCGCAGCAAATGGGCATTGCGCCAGTTTTGAGTATAGCTCTCATCTAGAACATTTCCTTTCTCAACTTTCATCAGGAAAAAAATTAGATCTAGCAAAATTAAATGATAAACCACATGACACAGCACAGAAGGAAATTTTAAAAGCTGTAAAAGCTTTAGCATGTTGGGGAGCATTGTGACAAAGAAAAAATCCATGATTTTTACCCAAATGGGACTTTTCCTTGTTTTGGGCTTTAGCAGCTTTGCCGATGAAACAGCACAAGTTACATTTGCTCTACACTTAGCAGAAAGCACAGCATCTATTTCAATGCTGCTGTTTGCAGGGCTTGTCGGGGCAATTTGTGCCGGACCAATTGCACCACGCCTCTTGCATCGCTTCCAACCAGCGCGAACAATACCCATTGTTTTATTGTTTGAAGCACTCTTTATAGCCACAGCTGCAATCGCCAACCAATTTTGGGTTTATATTGCC
>NZ_JBHIRS010000056.1:0-1904 GCF_042197365.1 Bartonella sp. AA168HLJHH
GAATTATTGGCGGCAATGGCTATACTTATGAGACAATACCTGCTGGTAGTAACTGGTGGAAAGAATGGTGGAGAGTGATCATGAATCCCATAAGCTCCCATACCTGTCTTGGAGATGCGGGGCGTATGTGCAACATGCTTTACGGCTCATCTCATCGTGAACAAGTTCCTTCAAGTAAATCATGGAGTAAAAAATGAAACACATCGTAAAATTATTAAGTGCTGTAACTTTGTTAAGTATAGCTGGGTGCCAGTTTAATAAAACTCCCATATCTTCTATAGGGGCATGGGAGAAGCCAGGAGCAGATTTTACGGAGATAGGAAAAGCCTTGTTAGAATGCGGTATGCCAACCCCTTATGATAAGGATCCAGAAAGTAGAAAGCTCAGTAATAATGCAAATGCAACCATTGATGCTTGCATGCTCCAAGCGGGATTTCGCTATAAATATGATGTGGGGGGAGGCTGGTGTGGAAATCATAAAGCTGAAAACTTGCCCATTTGTCGTCCAGGCGCTGTTGTTCCACAGCGCAGTGTCAAGAAGCGCTTGAACAGCCCTTTTTGTAAAAAGCATCCAGAACAATATGAATGTTATCCTTAAGTTTTGCTGTTTGTGATGATTAACAATCCGCTATCCTTGCCTTCACTTGGAATGGTGGGATTGTTTTCTCAATCCATCATCTCAATATTGTTCACCGTTGTTTTAAGCAGCGGTGACAGGAAATATCAACAGGCTTATGAGCTTTTTTATTGTAAATAAATCCATTGAAAGAGGGGAATAATGAAGAAAATCTTAAAACTATTGAGTTGTATAGCTCTGTTAAGTATCACTGGATGTGTTAACTCAATTCCCTCACTTTCTCCAGCATTATGGAGAAATAAAATACTTTTAGAATGTGGAGTACCGGACCTTAATAAGGTTGTGGCGCTAGATTTGAATCAATTTGCCAGTATTGAAATGTGTATGGCGCAATCAGGTTTTCGCCCTAGCTTTACAATACAAGATTGGTGTGAGAACCATAAATCAGACAACCTTCCCATATGTCGTCCTAGTGCTATCACGCCTCAGCGAAGTGTTGAGAGACGCTTAAATAGCCCTTATTGTAAAAAACATTCAGAACAACTTGAATGCCAGCCTTAAGTCTTGCTTCAGCAGAGAAAGCCTTGAATTTACACCAAATAAAGCACCAGGTTTGATGAGCTTGAGAAAGCCTTGTCCGTCCTTACGTGACAAGGTTTTCTTTTTATGCCGCGTCATTATAACGTTGCTGTTTTGCTTGCTCGATGACATTGAAAAGATCTGATTGTAACCAACGGGATAAAAAGCCAAATTTTAAAGGTTTTGGGAGAGAGCCATTGGTTACATGACGGCGGAATGTTGAAACACTCATATGAAGCAATTTTGCACTTTCACGGTCAGTTAAAAGAATATCATTTTCTGTCATTCTAAAATCCTTTCTATCAAAAAATGGTAACAAATCATAACCATTTATTAACCACATTTTGGTTCATTTAGAAAGATGTTTTATTCATAGAAAACAATATTTTATTATACAATTTCTAATGTGATAATTTATGAGTCTTATTGAGAGCGAATGAGAGAGAAGAGAGCTAAAGTTATCCACAGATAATGGGGTTATTCACCCCATATCTTAAGATTGACTCGTGACATAAGCCGCCCATTTATCCATATAAACACGGCGCTGTTCTAGATAGTCAGTACGACGATAGGAGCGCTCTACTTGTCCTCCTACTGTATGACTTAGAATAGTTTCAGCGACCTCATAGGGAGCATCGGTTGTTTCTGCTAGCCAATCGCGTAAACTAGAACGAAAACCATGCGGGCAGGCTTCAAGTTTATTGTCTCTCATATATTGAGCCATACACTTCTCAGCGAGGGGACCGCG
>NZ_JBHIRS010000057.1:0-1693 GCF_042197365.1 Bartonella sp. AA168HLJHH
TGTAGCTTGCCAGCGGGTTTTGTATATTTTGCCACTAGGTTTTGTACCAATTTATTTTTTCTCAAAGAGTTTTTAAGGGGTTCTCAAAGGGTCTTCAAATGCTTTTCAAAGGGTATTTAAAGCTCTCTTTAACGCATTTTTCTGCTCCTATTTTTCCAAATCACTAAAGCGTGTAAAATCGGATTGAAAGGCAAGGGGAACGATTCCTGTCGGACCATGGCGTTGTTTTGCTATAATAACCTCGGCTTTACCCTTGGCTTGCTCCATTGCCTCTTGCCACTTGCTATACTCAGCAGTGCTTTCTTTGGGTTCTTCATTTTTGAGATAATATTCTTCACGATAAACGAACAGAACAATGTCGGCATCTTGCTCGATTGAACCAGATTCACGTAAATCGGAGAGTTGTGGACGTTTATCGGTTCGGTTTTCAACTTGACGTGAAAGTTGTGACAAAGCAATGATGGGAATATTGAGTTCTTTTGCAAGTGCTTTTAATCCGGTGGTAATGGCTGTAATTTCTTGAACGCGGTTTTCTAATGAACGCTTTGAACCGCTTGTCATGAGTTGGATATAATCGATAATCAAGACATCTAAACCATGTTGTCGTTTAAGACGCCTTGCACGGGCGGCCAATTGTGCAAGGGATACACCCCCCGTTTGATCAATATAAAGAGGGATTGTTTGTAAGGAACGCATTGCGTAAATGATGTTGGTAAATTGCTCTTCTGAGATATTACCACGACGCATATCAGAAGAAGAAACCTTTATTTGTTCTGAGATAATACGAGTTGCAAGCTGTTCAGTTGACATTTCAAGTGAGAAGAAACCTACAATACCCCCTTCATTGGTTTGGCTGTTATCATGACGCTTGCAAGCATTGGCAATATTAAAAGCAATATTGGTCGCCAGAGAGGTTTTCCCCATTCCAGGGCGTCCAGCTATGATAATCAAATCGGATGGCTGTAGCCCCCCCATTTTTTCATCAAGGGTTTTGATATGGGTAGCTATCCCTGAAAGCTGTGAGGAACGCTTTTTCGCAGCGCTTGCCATGTTAAGTGCTTTTGCAATGGCTGTATCAAAGTTTTCAAACCCACCCCCATATTTTCCTTTTTCGGCGAGCTCAAATAACTGATTTTCAATTGTTTCAATTTGTTGGGAAGGTGTAAGTTCGACAGGCGCATCAAAGGCTGTATTGGCAACTTCATTGCCAAGATTAATCAAAGAGCGTCGGATAAACAGATCGTAAATGACGCGTCCATAATCTTCAGTGTTAATAATAGTGACTGCCTCTGTGGCTAAGCGAACAACATACTGGTATACAGTAATATCTCCAACTTTTTCTTCCATTTTGATATAGGGCTTGATTGTAATTGGGTTTGCAAGATGACCATTTTGAATAATTTGTAAGACAATCTCAAAGATCTTTTGATGTAGCCTTTCAAAAAAATGTTCTGCTTTGAGAAAGTCTGAAACGCGATCGAGTGCATTATTATTAATCAGGATTGCTCCAAGTAATGCCTGTTCAGCTTCAATATTATGGGGAAGTTGACGAAAAGAAGAAGCAAAATTATCTCTTGGATTTTCTGTTTTTAGCATGTTCAGTGTTCTCATTGCTTTCTTTTCCCTTGTTTGGTGCCTCGAGTGTGATTTCTGTTGTGTATCCGCTTTGTTTTTCATAGCGGTGGGTGACGGT
>NZ_JBHIRS010000058.1:0-1644 GCF_042197365.1 Bartonella sp. AA168HLJHH
CACCATCTGTTGAACGTAAAGTTGCATCAGATCTTTAAATAAGCGGGAATTGAAGGGGACAACACATGAGTGATAAACCAATCATCGAAGATCGCGGATCTATTGGGGATGGCAAAAACAATAGCGCCAAAAGCGCCGGCAAAAAAATAGTTGTCGCAATAGCCTGTATAGGAATCTGCGGCTATGTGCTCTGGAACATCTTATCCTCCCCCACAGAACAAAAAGACACCGCAAAAGCTCATAAAAAACAAGCACAAAACTTTCACAATTCCCTCGCCCCTTTAGAGCTCGCCCCCTCTGACCCGCGTGCAAACATAGCACCAATAACCTTACCACCCCCACAACCACTCGCACAAGAACCCAAAAAAGATGACCCACTACTTGATGCCGCAAGACGTGCCCCTGTTTTAGCTTTTGCCAAAGGCTCTAAATCTCAATTAAAAGACATCGTCAACACGACTCTCAACCCCTTTGACAAATTCCATGCCCTTGAAAATCTCGCGAATGCGCAAAATTCTCCTGCCCTTCAAGACACACAAAATTTTGCAACCCTATTAAAGCCTACCAAAACAGAAGAAGCAAAAGCAAAAGCAAAACTCATCGGCAATAGAAACTTTATCATCGCCATGGGAACCTCTATTCCCTGTATCTTAGAAACCGCATTAAACAGTGAGCAACCAGGCTTTACAAGCTGCATCATCAACCGTGATATCCTCTCTGACAATGGGCGCGTTGTTTTGCTTGATAAAGGAACCCAAGTGATTGGCGAATACCGCGGAGGGATAAAACAAGGTCAATCTCGCCTCTTTGTACTCTGGACAAGAGCAAAAACCCCAACCGGTGTCATCATCGACCTTGCCTCACCCGCAACCGACAGTTTAGGCAGAGCCGGTTTTGATGGCAACATCAACACCCATTGGTGGGAACGCTTTGGCTCTTCCCTTTTACTCACCGTTATTGATGGTGCCACAACAGTTTTAACAAATAAAATAGTAGGCAATTCCAATAAAGGAGGTTCAAACAACTCTGGAGGCGGCGGTTTTGAAGGCGCAAACAACACTGGAAAAGAGGCCGCCAGTATTGCTCTTGAAAATCAAATCAACATCCCTCCTACCCTAGAAAAATTTCAAGGCGAACTGGTCAACATCTTTGTAGCAAAAGATCTCGATTTTTCCTCTGTCTATAAACTAGTCGTAAAGAGCAAAAGAAACCGCTCTACTCCCGGCTATTCCTTTTTTCATTAAGCCAATAAAGTCACATTATGCCATCAGCAAAAAATGCAGAACGCGCCTCCATCGTTTTAACAAAATTAAAGATCTTAGATGACTTCCTCAATGATGAAAATTTATTTGAAATTGTCATCAATCGCCCTGGCGAAGTAATCGTTGAGGGTCCCAATGGTTGGCAAACCCACATCTTAAAAGAGCTAACCTACAGCGAACTAGAAGGGATTGCAAAAGTTGTTGCTGCCTACACAACACAAAAAATCAGTGTAGAAAACCCCGTTCTCTCCGCAACACTGCCCAACAACGAACGCATACAAATTGTTATGCCTCCAGCAGTTGCTGCCAATACCATTAGCATGACCATTCGTAAACCTTCATCACGCACTTTTTCTCTTGAAAGTTTACATGAAAACAATCT
>NZ_JBHIRS010000059.1:0-1582 GCF_042197365.1 Bartonella sp. AA168HLJHH
AGGGCGCCAACTCTCTAGCTGATAAGGACCAACGCAAGCAGAATGGCTTGCCAAATACCGGTTTCCCATATCACCATTTTTTTCGTGTTTCATGAGTGTCTCACGATCAAGCAAAGCAAGAGTACGACTAGTGGCAAAATGGCTAAGAATGAGCTCTGCTGGATAAGGTTTATCAAATTTCATCACCACTGTTTTGTCATCCGGTGCTTGAAAAGCCTCATCAACGTTTTGTTCTGTGATACCATATTCATTAAATGTCGCCGCAGTAGCCATCTTCAATTGAACAACCCGCTTCATGCTCCAAATAAGATCATTAGCATTCGCAGGACGACCATCGTTGAACTTTAAACCATCACGCAAGTGAAAAGTAATCACCGTACTCTGATCATCACTTGAAACATCCCAACTCTTCGCTAAAGAAGGAACCATTTTAGCCGCATCATCTGTAGCAGAAACGACTAAATTATCACAAACATTAACAAGAACTTCATTACCATAACGGTCATTGATTTGTGCGGGATCAAATGTACTTATTGTATCAAGATTCCAAGCCATCACAAGCGTATCGGCAGGTGTTTTCGCTGAAACTTGTTGCACAAACATCCCCATTGCAAGAACAGCAGAAACAAAAGAACTGCCCTTTTTCAATATTTTTCTTTTCACGTTCATAGAATTTTCCTTTTAAGATTTAAGGTTATTGTATAACTTCCCATGAGACAACATGCAAAAATGATAAGATCATGATTAGAAAACACGCCTTCTAGAGGTAAAATATCAAAATCTCTAAAAGCAGCAGCCACTTTTCAAAAGCTCATTCCCTCCCAAACACGTATAGAACAAACGAACATATGCAACGCAAAACGATCTGATTAAAATGAAGCTATCACGCACGATAGCACACGACATCACGGCACTTATAATTCAGAGCATATCAGACCAAAATCCTTCCTTGCTTCATTAAAAAGATTTCTTTTTCAAGTTTCTCTTGCGATTTTCTAAAAAGTATCATCAAAGCGCTACTCTAATTGCTTCAAAAGCCTCAAAACAATTTGATGTTTTGATGATCCTGAATAAATTTTTCGTAACCATTTTCACCCTTCTTCAGAAGAAAATTCGAACTTTGATTATAACTCCGTATCAAATAACAGCTTCGAACCTATAGATTATCATATTTTAAGTCATAAGGAATGTAACCTCAGGTATGAGAAGAGTAGCTTGATGTTTCCCCACGTACCCGCATACAACAGTTTTTCTCACCAAAACATTTTATAAAGTCCCCATTTTTTCAGAAACACTAAACTTTGCTTTATTCGTTACACCTGTCTTTTGCAACAAACAAATTTATTACTTTCTATACATATAAATTGAAATATCAAATATTAATATCTATACACGTAGAATTTATCGAGATAAATAACCTCTCTTCCCAATAGAATGTTTTGAAACAAAATTCTCTACACAACATAGTAATCCATTCCCGATAGAATTCAACGTATTGCAAAGTATTAAAGAGCTTTGCAATACATCAAATATATCATGACCATGTTTTTTATATTTTATAAACTTGATACCTTCTTATTTT
>NZ_JBHIRS010000060.1:0-1581 GCF_042197365.1 Bartonella sp. AA168HLJHH
AGATTGTTTTCATGTAAACTTTCAAGAGAAAAAGTGCGTGATGAAGGTTTACGAATGGTCATGCTAATGGTATTGGCTGCAACAGCTGGAGGCATAACAATTTGTATGCGTTCGTTGTTTGGCAGTGTTGCGGAGAGAACGGGATTTTCTACACTAATTTTTTGTGTTGTGTAGGCAGCAACAACTTTCGCAATCCCTTCTAGTTCGCTGTAGGTTAGTTCTTGTATGGTGTGGGTTTGCCAACCATTTGGACCTTCAACAATTACTTCGCCTGGGCGATTGACAACAATTTCAAATAAATTTTCATCATTGAGGAAGTCATCTAAGATCTTTAATTTTGTTAAAACGATGGAGGCTCGTTCTGCATTTTTTGCTGATGGCATAATATGACTTTATTGGCTTAATGAAAAAAGGAATAGCTGGGAGTAGAGTGATACCTTTTGCTTGTTACTACTAGTTTATAGACAGATGAAAAATCGAGATCTCTTGCTACAAAGATGTTGACGAGTTCGCCTTGAAATTTTTCTAGGGTAGGCGGGATGTTGATTTGATTTTCAAGGGCAACGGTGGCTGTATCTTTTCCGATATTGCTTGCTTCAGAGCTGTTGAAACCACCACTTGAGTTAGAATTGCCTTTCTTTTTATTGGTTAGGTTTGTTGTAACGCTATCAACAACGGTGAGTAATAATGCTGAACTGAAGCGTTCCCACCAATGGGTGTTGACGTTGCCGTCAAAACCAGCTCTACCTAAACTGTCAGTTGCGGGAGATGCAAGATTGATGATGACACCGGTTGGTGTTTTTGCTCTTGTCCAGAGCACAAAGAGGCGAGATTGACCCTTTTTAAGCCCTCCTCGGTATTCTCCAACGACTTGGGTTCCTTTATCAAGCAAAACAACGCGCCCATTGTCAGAGAGGATATCACGGTTGATGATGCAGCTTGCAAAGCCTGGTTGGTCGCTGTTTAATGCCGTTTCTAAGATACAGGGGATAGAAGTTCCCATGGCGATGATAAAGTTTCTATTTCCCATGATCCCAGCTCTTGTACCTTCTATTTTTGTAGGCTTTAGAAGTGAGGAAAAACTTTGTGAATCATTATTAGGAGTTTCACTTATATTATTACTATAGTTATTTCTCGACATTTGAGTTGAAGAAGGGGGGGTATTGCTCGTAAAAGCCAATACGGGAGCACGTTGTGCTGCATCAAGTAAAGGATCATGTTCAACTATTTTTTCTGGGTTTTTCGCTGGGGGTGGTAGTGTAATTGGAGCAATTTTTGCTTGTGATTCAGCGGAAACTAATTCTAAGGGAGTAACTGAGTTATTAAAGTCTTGTTTTTTATGAATATTTGCCGTGTCTTTTGATGTTGGTGGTGTTGAAAATATATTCCAAAGCACATATGCGCAAAATCCTACAAAAGCTATAATAATGATTATTTTTTTTGTATCCGATTTTGATGTATTATTTTTGCCATCCCCAATAGATCCTCGATCTTCGATGCTTGATTTATCACTCATGTGTTGTCCCCTTCAATTCCCGCTTATTTAAAGATCTGATGCAACTTTACGTTCAACAGATGGTG
>NZ_JBHIRS010000061.1:0-1519 GCF_042197365.1 Bartonella sp. AA168HLJHH
GATTTTGAACCTAATTTGCAATACGCAATCGATAAAGGCTAACCCATGATGAGGCGCTGTTAGAATTCGAACGGTTCACAAATTACTGGATAGCAAATCCAAATAAAAATGCAAACAAACGCTATTGGCAAAGGACTTGGTACAATTGGGTCACAAGCCCTATCGGAATGCTAGCAAAGAAAAAAGCAAGATTAGAACAGGAAAAACGGTTAGGTGGTCATTATGGAAAATTCACTCATAAAACTTTCACAGAACAGTTTGCAGAAGGCTTCAACGAACTCAGAGATCATTTCTCATCTGGAGAAGATTATGGAAATGATCAGTCCGGGGCATCCATTGACGCTGAAAGCTGGGAATACATTGACGAAACAGGAGGAGGCGCTAACCTTAGATGCTTGAATCATCTACAAGCGTTGCTTTCTGTGAAAGCTTCAGTTAAGCAAATTGAGCAAACTTCTTTCCTACTCTCAAGCATGAGAGTCCCTGCGAATACAGACGCCAAAGCCGTCGTTTTATCCTATGGCATGATGCTGGACCGCATTTCGTCATATGCTATGAAAAAGGGCGTCGAAAATATCGTAACGGGTTAAGCAATTGGGATATCAAAAACATTTATGCCAACTTGTGGAGAGCTTTTAACTTATTGCCAGACAGTAGAAAACACCCTTCTTTCAAAAGCCGAAAGTGTACGCAAGACTGTTTTGAGCACCCGTGAAAAAAGGCTGAAAGAAAAGGCAATGAGAGAGAATTCAAGACCACTCACGTTGATTGAAAAGCAAAAGCTTGAAGGAATTTAAATGGTCTTGGGGGAACAGTGAAAAACATTGCAGGTTAGTAAACTAGTGAAAAGCGCTGATCATTTTGGGATTAGATATGTGTTTAAACCGACAAAAAGGCACCGTACAAAGAGATTTGAAGTTTTTTACTACAATTAAAAACACAAAACGCTCTGTACGGTCAAATTTTAGGTAAATAGACCAATTGGTAAATTATGGACTAAAAACATGAGAATATTAAAAGACCTGTTCTTAAAAAAGCGTAAACAACCAATGCAAAAAGAGTTTGTTGCAACAGCTGTTGGTTATGTTCCTTGGGGGGGGACGGAGCAGAGGAGTATTTTTACAACCTCCACAAATATGAAGACGGTACAAGAGAATGTGAAAAGTTTGATGGCGGCCAGTATTATACCACACCAGAAAATGCGGATTTTAGTACCAAAGCGCAAGTGAAAGCTTGGGTTTACGGTGGTGCTATTCCGAAAAGCGTTCTCAATTACGAACCTCTTATAGACGAGATCAATAAAGAGATCAAAAAATTATCGAAAACCGCAGGAAATAAATATGTTTACAGATAAACAGCTAAGAGCCTTGTTTGGCATTATAACTTTTATATTTTTATGTTTTTTAGGAATTAAAAAAAATCCTTACTTTATTCAAAGTATTTTGACATTCGCATCTGTTTCTTTGGTAATAGTCACAACTGTTTTTGCAATTTTATGCAATTCTCATATTCCTTCTGA
>NZ_JBHIRS010000062.1:0-1227 GCF_042197365.1 Bartonella sp. AA168HLJHH
AAACTATGGAAATCTTTCTCTACACCCTCAGGATGTTGAACAAAGCAAAAAAAGCGCATTTAATAAATGGTCTGTTGGGGCTTATGGAAGTTTGCAGCATGATACCGGTTTTTATATGGATGGGGTGTTATGGTATGGCCTTTTTAAGGGTGATATTTTGACACGAGCACGGGGTAAAGTTGTGGCGTTAAAGGGTAAACAGTTTAGTGGTTCTTTAACGAGCGGTAGAACGTTTGCAACAGGGTATAAAGGTGTTGTTTTTGATCCGTAGATTCAGGTTGTTTATCAGCATCTTCAGTTTAATCAGGCGCGTGATATTGATTTAGGAAAATTTCATGCAATAATTCAGAATGCTCATTCATCATTTTACATATTGAATAAAAACTGAATATTATAAATTTCTTTCATTTCAAACCTGTTTATATTTAATCAATTAACCCCTTGTCTATCACAAACGAAGCTGGCATGCAAAGAAGGACTTTTGAAAAAAGGTAAATTACTCCTTATGAACATTCTCGAGTGCTAAAATCTGCGCAAATATTGAATGCTGAAAAAAGAATGATGATATCCGCGCATGACCGCAATGAAAATAATATCCTGTATCTTATCGAAATTTCTCTGCCACCTATCATTTACAAAAAAACAACCGTAACAACACGATAAAGCATACTTTACTTTTATTATAATTTGACCTCAAACTCCCTCTGTTTATTCTAAAAACAAGTATTTATCCAAAATTCTTAAGTAAACATCCTAAAAAAGGAAACAAATAATATGCGTATGAAATGATATAAACGTAAATAAAGTTCTAAAACAAAATTCAAAAAAATGCATAAAACTCATAAAGACTAAACTTATGATCTATAAAAATGAATAAAGAAATGGACAAAAACAACCACCTATATCGTCTCTTTTGAAAGATTATGCCGAAAGCATTCAGCATTCAAACTTTTCATATTCACAATGAAATCTGTCCTCATATCTTAACATCAAAAATTTTAGAAAAATTTCTCATCGCATAAAAGAAAACATCTATTGTAATCTTTTATATCAAAAAAATAACCATATTGATGAAGCAAAATAAATTTTAATACATTAAAAGGCAGAAAATCTTCTGCCTTTTAACTAAAAATACATATTGCAGCTCTTCAAAAAAGGTGGCGCAATCCAGCAGAGAAACTCGTTCCAGAAAAACCAATTTTCTTAAATCTATGCTGATAAGTGACA
>NZ_JBHIRS010000063.1:0-1184 GCF_042197365.1 Bartonella sp. AA168HLJHH
CCTTCGGTTAATTCAAAAATCAATGCAAGACTTACTATGGTCTTAGGCATTTTCAAAAGATGCGCTTGTAAGCTTTCTGAGTAACTACCTCCTTTTGCCTCTTTATGAAGATGCTCTAACCATTCATAAAACTTCACTTGTGCTTCAGCAGAAAAACGCATGATCAGCGGCTGTTCGGGAGACCCTAAGCGTTTATCACGAAAAGAACGAAAAACCCCTTCATACTTTTGCCACCCCTCTTGATTGGGCGGTTTATCAACCAATTGCCACTCTTTATTGTCATCGGGCCAGACAATCATTTGAAAGCGTTGCAATAAACCGTCATCGTTTATTCCACGGTGTATGGCTTGAATGAGCGGAATAATGCGTGAAGGTTGAATGCCTCCAATCATGGATAAAGTGACATAAGGGATAAAAATGGTTCCACGCTCGATACGGTCATAAGTAAATTGATCGTCTCCATTAAAAGCTGTTAAATAAAAGGCACGGTCTGTTTGATATTCTCTTCGTTCCAGATTGGCTAAAAAACCAGATAATTCATCACGCACCATTAAGAGACCACGGGGGTTTTCTTTTAAGAGTTCCCCAAGCTTTTCAACAGTCACATCATTGACAATAAAACGAGAGACATCATCATCATGCGCATTGTCTTTAGAGAGCGTTTCATACAAAAGAGCACGAGCGGTTTCACACTCTCCTTTTCTTATCGCTTTATTGGCTTGTCTTTCCTTTTCTCGTTTATCTAAAGTTTCAAGTCTCTCTTCAATTTCTTGTTTCTCTTTATGCTTTAACCAGTCTTTATACCATTCCTTTTGAAGGCAAGTGATAGGAGCTAAAGCGGCTTTCATGGCTGGTGTTTTGTATGTTGACGATTGACCAATAAGAGCGCCCCAGAGATTAGGGACAACAATCCAATCATCATATTGTTTTGGAGCAATACGCACGCCATTGCCAATGACAGCAGCCAAGGCACAGAGAGCAGCAACAGCAATAAAATCCATAGGGGCTTGTTGACGCTCTGAAACGTCATAAATATAGTCCATGAATGGCATTGGGAGCTGTAATGGGTCAAAAGGCTCGACGGGTAAAAGAGCCGCCGTGATAGGCTTTAATTCCCCCCAACCGTTTTGTTGCAATGCTTGTTTATAAGGAATGGCTTCTAAACAAGTCTTATCATTTAAAGA
>NZ_JBHIRS010000064.1:0-1146 GCF_042197365.1 Bartonella sp. AA168HLJHH
AACAAGCATTATTTATTCAATGATCTTAGAGACGATACCGGCACCAACAGTACGACCACCTTCACGAATAGCAAAACGAAGTTTCTCTTCCATCGCTATCGGAACGATCAACGAAACATCCATCGCAACATTATCACCTGGCATAACCATTTCCGTTCCTTCTGGAAGCGTAACAATACCTGTAACATCCGTCGTACGGAAGTAAAACTGAGGACGATAATTCGTGAAAAATGGTGTATGACGTCCACCTTCATCCTTTGTCAAAATGTAAGCTTCTGCTTTAAACCGTGTATGAGGCGTAACGGATCCTGGCTTTGCCAATACTTGACCACGCTCAATCCCTTCACGGTCAACACCACGTAGCAGAGCCCCTATATTATCACCCGCTTGACCTTGATCCAAAAGCTTGCGGAACATTTCAACGCCTGTAACCGTCGTCTTAGACGTTGGACGAATACCGATAATCTCGATTTCCTCTCCAACTTTAATAACACCACGCTCAACACGACCCGTAACAACAGTTCCACGACCCGAAATCGAAAAAACATCTTCTATCGGCATCAAAAATGGTTGATCAACAGGACGTTCAGGGGTTGGGATATAATTATCAACTTCACTCATTAAAAGACGAACAGCATCTTCACCAATGCTTTTATCCTTATCCTCAAGAGCTGCCAACGCAGAACCCTTAACAATTGGTATATCATCGCCTGGGAAATCATATTTGGATAAAAGTTCCCGAACCTCAAGCTCTACAAGCTCCAAAAGTTCTGCATCATCAACCTGATCAACTTTATTAAGAAAAACAACAATTGCTGGAACACCAACCTGACGTGCAAGCAAAATATGCTCACGTGTCTGAGGCATTGGACCATCAGCTGCTGAAACAACCAAAATAGCACCATCCATCTGTGCTGCCCCTGTGATCATGTTTTTCACATAATCAGCATGTCCTGGACAATCAACGTGCGCATAGTGACGATTTTCCGTTTCATACTCAACGTGTGCTGTAGAAATAGTAATTCCACGTGCCCGTTCCTCTGGCGCAGCGTCAATTTGGTCATAAGCTTTAAATTCACCAAAATATTTCGTAATCGCTGCTGTCAACGAGGTCTTCCCATGATCAACGTGACCAATCGTACCAAT
>NZ_JBHIRS010000065.1:0-1105 GCF_042197365.1 Bartonella sp. AA168HLJHH
GCTCTATATCCCTTTTGGAACATAATTAGCAAAAAGGCATTGTATCTCCAGCATATTCAAGGAGATAAAACATGGAAACTCGCATTCCTGAAAACACACCATTTGAGACGAATTTTCTAGGAGAAACGTCTCTAGAAGAAAAGTATTCACTCTTTCACACACCCATTTCATGGTCCGCAATCTTTGCGGGACTGGTGACGGCTCTTGCCACCTCAATCTGCCTCTCTTTTCTGGTCGCCGCTTTAGGCTTAAGCCAAATGGATTTCACTTCTTCAACCCCATTTGAAGGCTCTTTCCTCTCCTTTGGCGTGGGTTCTGTTATCGTTACACTGATTAGCCTAGCCTTGGGAGGCTTTGTCGCTGGACGTTTTGCTGAAACCTCAGGAACGCTTCATGGCTTTCTCACCTGGGCTCTCATAACATTGCTGATGACCCTCCAAGCCATCCACGTGGTTTCTAGTACAGCAAAGATAGGAGCTAAAACGGCTCTAGAAAACAGCTCCATAGTCCAACAAACCGTAGACAGCCTAAAAAACAATATTTCCCCTATACTTGCAAACTTAAACAGCGAAAGTCTTGAACAGTTTTTTGCAAAAAATAGTGACAATAGCATCAATTTTGACCAACTTTCGAGTGAATTGCGCACCCTTCTCAATAAAAGCGACATTCCTGCTCTCAACCCTGATCGCTTAAAACAAACCTATCAAGCTGCACTCAATGATATTGGTTCTGCGATAACAGCTTTCAAAAATGATCCTTCTTACTATCGCACCACTTTAAAAAATCTTGGTGAACGCCTGTCTGATCGTGTAGAAGATCTCACGACAAAATTTGATCGAAGTGATATCATCAACGCGCTCATAAAAGATGGCATGTCCCGTTCGGATGCACAAACAGCAGCCAACCATGCTGTTCAACTCTATCAAAGCGCAGAAGAAAAAACCGAAAAAGCCATAAAAGTCCTTGAAGAACGGGCAGAAACACTTTCAGACAATCTTGAGGATACGATCAAGGGCGCCAAAAACACTGCGACTAAAGCCACAAAAACAGCCTCCAATATGGGGTGGTGGGGCTTTTTAGGAAGTCTGGTAGGCGCCATTATTTC
>NZ_JBHIRS010000066.1:0-962 GCF_042197365.1 Bartonella sp. AA168HLJHH
GCTGGCAAATATAATGATGGTGCCGGCTTGATCCTCCATAAGCGTAAAGATGGTGGTGCTCAATGGCTTTATCGTTATACCATTCACGGTCGGCGCCGTGAAATGGGCTTGGGCGCCTTAAGACATGTCTCTTTAAAAAAAGCCCGTGAATTGGCAAACCAATGGCGTGCTGTTTTACATGAGGGTCGTGACCCCATTAAAGAACGCGATAAACAAAAGCGTGAGGCAATGCGTAATCTTCATTATTTAAAAAACATTGCTTTAGATGCTTTTGAAAGCCGTAAAGCTGAATTAAAAAGAGATGGTAAAGCTTGTGATTGGTTTTTACCATTACGCCTTCATATTCTCCCTAAATTGGGCTGTCTGCCCGTTTCAGAGATTACACAAACAGAGATACGCAATACCCTTGCTCCTATCTGGCATACAAAAGCTGCAACAGCAGAGAAAGCACTAAATCGTCTTAATCTTTGTCTCAAACATGCGGCTGCATTAGGGTTAGATGTTGATTTACAAGCAACAGAAAAAGCACGCGCGCTCTTAGGTAAACAACGTCATAAAACCACTAATAGACCTGCAATGGATTGGAAAGATGTTCCCGCCTTTTATCAGTTACTCTGTAAAACACAAAACATAACACAACTGGCTTTGCGCTTGCTTATCCTGACAGGCGTTCGTACCAACCCTTTGCGTCATATTCGTGAAGATCAGATTGAAGATGATGTATGGACTATTCCTGCTGAGAATATGAAAGGTTTGCGTGACGCTACAACAGAATTTCGCGTACCTCTATCATCTGAAGCGCTAAAAGTGATTAAACAAGCCCGTTGTATTTCCAAAAGTAATTTCATTCTGTCTTTTTCCGGTCGTGCTCCCCTTGCTGAGAATTGTATGGCAAAATATATGAGAGACAATAAACTTGAAGCCTGCCCGCATGGTTTTCGTTCTAGTTTACGCAATTGGCT
>NZ_JBHIRS010000067.1:0-919 GCF_042197365.1 Bartonella sp. AA168HLJHH
TACCCATTGTTTTATTGTTTGAAGCACTCTTTATAGCCACAGCTGCAATCGCCAACCAATTTTGGGTTTATATTGCCCTTTCTTTCGCACTAGGTTGTGCTGGTTCACTCTTTTGGTCTGCTATCCTCGTTTCCGTCCCAGAATTTGCAACCAATGATCAGCAATTAGACCGTATCAACCGCATTATCCAAACAGTTCGTAATCTTGGCTATATTGCCGGACCATTGTTAGGGGGCGTGTTGTATGGAATATCAAACGGGCAAAAAGGATTGTTTGTGTTGTCAATCATGGTTCTTTTTGCTACCTTTATCACTCTCTTCTGTTTTAAAAGTTTTAAAATTCATACACAAACGACAAACACAACGCAAAACAGCAAAAAAGGGCTAGATTTAACGGGTCTCTTGCGTAAAAAAAATGTTGTCTATGCTCTTTCTCCCCTCATCATTACCATCATCCTCACCTCTGCTCTCAACGTCTTATCGATTGTCCGCATCCGCACTGAGCTGTACTTCAGTGCAGAAACCTATGGGGTAATCACAAGCATGTTAAGTCTTGGCCTCGTGGTTGGTCCACTCTGTTTCTCCAGCCTTTTTCATCGCTTTGGTAATGCCGCTGGAGCATCACTTGCCGCTACAATAATTGGTTTTGCAATTTTCTGCTTTTCCTTAACACATATTGTATGGTTAATGATGCTGTCATTTTTCATCCTTGGGGGTGCAAACGGCGTACAAAATGCTCTGATGGCAAGTTTTATGATGAAAGCCATTCAGAAAGAACACCGAAACAACCAAATGCCTGCCTATATCTTTATCATACAAACAGCGGTGTGCCTTGGCTTTCTAGGAGCCGGTTTTGTAAAAGTGCATCACACCCAAAGCACACTGTTTATCATTGGCATCGCCACAATGATCACAGGCAT
>NZ_JBHIRS010000068.1:0-906 GCF_042197365.1 Bartonella sp. AA168HLJHH
GTAAAGTGTATAGTTTACGATAATTTATCTTTTCTTAATTTCATTTTTTAATTTATGAAAATAGCTCAATTTCAGTGTGAATATTTTTTACTTTAGGATTGGATATCCTTGTTATTTTGTCATATGGATATTAAGGGCGTCTGTTACGGGAACCATTGCTTTTTATCTCAGCTAGTTTTTATGTCTCCATAGATGTCCGAATGTAATGCCTTTTGCGAGAGAATTGGCCATGCTTGATAGTTTGAGTAACAGCATGATGGATATAATGGACAAGATGAGAGCTCCTCCAAACATGAAGCTTACATTCTGGTCGTAGTCGAGTTTCATATCGCTCAAATAGTTTGCAAAGATATTCATCATCAGATTAAATACAGTTGTTAAGAGTAGAAAGAGGATTATATAATTCACGACTTGTACAATCCATTGCTCAAAAAAGCGATAAGTTGGTTGCCAGAGTAGAGCAATAATGAAGATTGGTCCCAATCCTACGAGAAGTGTAATAGCGATTTTTGTCAGAAGGACGAGACCCCCACCGATTGCTACGACGAGGCTTGTTGCTAGCAAGATGAGGATTCCTAAGAGACTGTAAAGCAAACCATTGGACTCGAAGAAGACGGTTTCTTGGAAAAGACGTCCTGCATATTGAAATCCTTTGGTTGCTGCTTTGTCCAGTAAATTCATTAATTGTGTATCATTGAGTGGATTTGTTATGAGCGCTTTTGATAACTCATAGGGCATTTGTGTGATCAAAATGGCAATTTCACTCTGATAAAGTCCTGTGGTAAGAGCTATTGAAGTAATAATACTTATCCGTAGGAAACGATTTACAAATCCGGAGAGAGGCATATCTATAGCGCCACGGATGATGAGCCATCCGTAGATGATGAAAGCGATTGTGATTCCAAT
>NZ_JBHIRS010000069.1:0-888 GCF_042197365.1 Bartonella sp. AA168HLJHH
CGAAAACCATGCGGGCAGGCTTCAAGTTTATTGTCTCTCATATATTGAGCCATACACTTCTCAGCGAGGGGACCGCGACCTTTAGCAGAAAAAAAGAAATCATTACGAGAAAGCAATCGTGCTTGTTTTAAAATGTCTAATGCTTCAGTTGATAAAGGCACGCGAAATTCTTTTGTTGTATCACGCTTGCCTTTCATATTTTCAGCAGGTATGGTCCATATATCCCCATCAATTTGATCTTTATGAATATGACGTAAAGGATTGGTACGAACACCTGTCAGAATAAGCAAACGCAAAGCCAGTTGTGTTATGGTTGATGCTTCACAGAGTGTTTTATAAAAAGCCGGAACCTCTCTCCAATCCATGGCTGGTCTATTAGTGACCTTATGGCGTTGTTTTCCTAAGAGAGCTTTTGCTTTTTCTACAGCTTGTAAATCAACATCTACACCTAATGCAGCCGCATGTTTGAGACAAAGATTAAGACGTATCAATGCTGTTCGAGCAATTACAGCCTTTGTATGCCAAATGGGAGAAAGGGTATTGCGTATCTCTGTTTGCGTAATCTCTGAAACGGGTAAACAGCCTAATTTAGGGAGAATATGAAGGCGTAAAGGTGTAAACCATTTACCATTTTTACCATCACCTTTTAATTCAGCTTTACGAGTTTCAAAAGTATCTAGTGCAATATCTTTTAAGTAATGGAGATTGCTTATTGCCTCACGCTTTTGTTTTTCACGTTCTTTAATAGGGTCACGCCCCTCACGTAAAACAGCCCGCCATCCTGTTGCCAATTCACGGGCTTGTTTTAAAGAAACATCTCGCAAGGCACCCAAGCCCATTTCACGGCGCCGACCATGAATGGTATAACGATAAAGCCATTGAGCACCA
>NZ_JBHIRS010000070.1:0-875 GCF_042197365.1 Bartonella sp. AA168HLJHH
CTTGCACCACTTATACCAGTTTTCTGAAGCTTTTGTTGATAACTTACATCACCATGAAGGGAGAAATTGTGAGACAGTTGTGCATTGATGCCAACGCCGCCTTCAATTGCAGGTCCCATAGGATCAAGGTCAAAGTTTCTACCAATATGAATGGTACCATTATCACCAAAGGTTTTGATCAAGTTTACTTTTCCATAGAAAGACATCGGACGGTTGTTTTCAGTGGAAATGGTTTTTGTCAAACGTCCACCAACACGGATCAACCATTGAGAAGGATTTTTCATATCAACGGTAAAATTATCAGCATCTTCAATGGTATTAAACATCAAATGTTGATAGGCAATTTGTGCTTGTGGCTCAAATGTTAAGCCTTCCATTCCGGTTGCAAACTCTTTGCCAACGGTGGTGGAGATACTCAACATTTTGGCGTTTTTCAATTTTGCGGTTTTGCCAATGATAGCATTGCCGATATCTCCCTTTATTATCCCATAGGACAAGAGTGTATCCATATAGAAACCATTGTCATGCTGCACGCTGCCATAAGCTGTTAGTGACCATTTATCCAATGTGCTCTTACTGGCATCCGCTATGTCCTTTGGAGTGAAAGACAGCCGCCCATAGGTGCCTACAAGACCGAAATGTGTTGTGGTATTTTGTCCTTCTAATGCCGCGAATGTGACTCCGGCTTGGAGAGCAGCATAGCGGATATCAGCACCATAACCATATTTGAGAGGTCCGCGTTCAGAAGATAAGGTTCCTGTGTTTCCGTAAGTATAGAGGAAGAAACCGGTTTGTTTTTCCTCTTCTTTTCCTAAGACAGATGTTCTGATATTGGCTAAAAGCGCGTTTTGTTTAGCCATATCGGTTAATCCACT
>NZ_JBHIRS010000071.1:0-862 GCF_042197365.1 Bartonella sp. AA168HLJHH
TTTGGAAGGAAAAAGCCTATAGCATTTAATCCCGAAAAGCTGTTATCAAGGATGAGACGTGTTAGACAGAAGCTTCTTGATACGACGATCTTAAATTTGTCGTGGGAACGGGTTATCGAGCTATTTGATGCACCCGACAGTTTATTTTATCTAGACCCGCCTTATCTTGTAAAGAAGAAGTGTTACAGCTCTGGGAATTTTGTTGAAGATGATTTTGTGAGTATGGCAAAAGTTCTCAAAAGCATACAAGGCAAATTTGTCTTGAGTCTGAATGATTGTGATGTGGTTCGAGAGATTTTTAAGGATTTTGACTTTTTAGAATTAGAGACCCTTTGGACCTCTGGTTTTGCTAAAAAACCACCCCGAAAAGAACTCTTGATTCGCAATAATTGAAGAAAATCATAAAAAGATTTGTTAGAATCAGAAGAAAATATTTCTTCTCTAATAGGACTTTTTATATGGTTACATCTTTTGGTAAAATTTTACGGAAACTTCGCATTGATCACTCAGAACGCCTCTTAGATATGGCTAAGAAATTAGACATATCTGTAGCATTTTTATCTTCTGTCGAGATTGGCAAAAAATCTGTTCCTGTAGGACTGGAGGAAAAGATCATAGAGCTTTATGGTTTAGATAAAGAGAAGGCTTTACTCTTAAGGAAAGCAGCTTATGCTTGTCGCAAAAGTTTTACAATCAAGACTTCTGATCCGTTGAGGCGTGAAGCTGTTGGTGAGTTTGTTAGAAATTTAGAGAATTTTTCACAACAAAACTTAGCAGAATTAAAAGACCTTCTTGAGAAAGTTTGCAAAAAAAGAGGCGTCCTATAGAGATAGGTTGAAAAATCCTATTCCCTAACTTTTAT
>NZ_JBHIRS010000072.1:0-831 GCF_042197365.1 Bartonella sp. AA168HLJHH
CCATAAAATCAAAAACCTACCTGCAATGGATTGGAAAGATGTTCCCGCTTTTTATAAAACGCTTTGCCAAACAACAATCCTAACACAACTGGCTTTGCGTTTGCTTATTTTGACAGGAGTTCGTACTTTTCCTTTGCGTCATATTCGTGAAGGTCAAATTGAAGATGATGTCTGGACAATTCCTGCTGAAAATATGAAAGGAAAGCGTGATACTACAACAGAATTTCGCGTCCCCTTATCAAAAGAAGCGCTGAAAATTATTGAACAAGCTCGTTGTATTTCTAAAAGTGATTTTCTTTTTTCTCCTACCGGTCGCGGTCCTCTTTCACATACGATGATGGCTTGGTATATGAGAAAAAATAAAATTGAAGCATGCCCGCATGGTTTTCGCTCTAGTTTACGCGATTGGCTCGCTGAAACAACCGATGCTCCCTATGAGGTCGCTGAAACTATTCTAAGTCATACGGTAGGTGGTAAAGTAGAGCGTGCCTATCGTCGCACTGACTATCTAGAACAGCGCCGCGTTTATATGGATAAATGGGCGGCTTATGTCACCGGTCAATCTTAAAGATATGGGGTGCAGAACCCCATGATCTGTGGATAACTTTCTCTCTCTTCTCTCTCAATAAGAGTCATAAATTATCACATCAGAATTTATATGATAAAATATTGTTTTCTATAAATAAAACATCTTTCTAAATGAACCAAAATGTGGTTAATAAATGGTTATGATTTGTTACCATTTTTTTATAGTGAAAGGATTTTAGTATGACAGAAAATGCTATTCTTTTAACAGACCGTGAAAGTGCAAAATTGCTTCATATGAGTGTC
>NZ_JBHIRS010000073.1:0-812 GCF_042197365.1 Bartonella sp. AA168HLJHH
TATCACGAATATTAAGGATGAAATTAGCAAAGATATTGCTGAAGCAAAGAGTGATTCCTTGAATTGGAGCGACACTGCACATGCCTTTGTAGCGACGCATGGGGACAGTAAAGAGAACAGCAAGATAACGTCTCTTAAAAATGGCGACATTAGTAGAACGTCAACGGATGCTGTAGCGGGTAACCAGCTATATGCTCTAGGTGATAAAGTTGCACAATCTTTGGGTGGAGGAGCTAAGTATGAGGATGGTAAATGGAGTAAACCTAAGTTCACGATTAAAACAGTAAAATCTGATGGAACTGAGAGTGAGGAGAGCTATACAGATGTGGCTTCAGCGTTTGCCGGTGTAGGAACTTCTTTCACGGATTTACATAAAGAGATTACCAATGAAATTACCACTGCTCAGGCTGACGCCTTGTTGTGGGATAAGTCTAAAGGTGCGTTTGTAGCGACGCATGGTGAAGAGAATGCAAGCAGCAAGATAACATCGCTTTCCAATGGATCTATAACTAAAGACTCAAGTGATGCTGTAGCGGGTAACCAGCTGTATGCTCTAGGGAGCGATGTTGCGAAGTCTTTAGGTGGTAAAGCTAAGTATGAGAATGGAACTTGGAGTGCGCCTACATTCACGGTTAAGAGCGTGAAAGAAGATGGCACAACAGAAGATAAAGAGTATCATGATGTAGCAACAGCGTTTGCTGGTGTAGGAACTTCTTTCGCGAATGTGAATAATTCTATCACGAATATTAAGGATGAAATTAGCAAAGATATTGCTGAAGCAAAGAGTGATTCCTTGAATTGGAGCGACACTG
>NZ_JBHIRS010000074.1:0-779 GCF_042197365.1 Bartonella sp. AA168HLJHH
CACGTTTTTACGATTTTGCAAATTCACAGAAAACAACAAACTTCCGATCAACTGCCCCATTAAAGCCTATACAAGCCTATCACAAGCCTATTCATTGCCATCAGCCCTTTTCCCCCAACGCCCTCCATTACCCCAATTCCCCATTACCCCATTCCAATTTTGACGCATTGCACAATCCAACCATTACGCCTCCATTGGCACCTTTTCTCCCCATATCCTCCCCACAACCATCACGGCTCTTGAGCAATCACACGCCTTTTTACAGTTTCACGTTTTTACGATTTTGCAAATTCACAGAAAACAACAAACTTCCGATAAACCGCCCCATTAAAGCCTATTACAAGCCTATACAAGCCTATTCATTGCCACATCAGCCCTTTTCCCCCAACGCCCTCCATTACCCCAATTCCCCATTACCCCATTCCAATTTTGACGCATTGCACAATCCAACCATTACGCCTCCATTGGCACCTTTTCTCCCCAAGCGCCCCACAACTCTCACGGCTCTTGACCAACCACACCCGCTTTTACAGTTTCACGTTTTTACGATTTTGCAAATTCACAGAAAACAACAAACTTCCGATCAACTGCCCCATTAAAGCCTATACAAGCCTATCACAAGCCTATTCATTGCCATCAGCCCTTTTCCCCCAACGCCCTCCATTACCCCAATTCCCCATTACCCCATTCCAATTTTGACGCATTGCACAATCCAACCATTACGCCTCCATTGGCACCTTTTCTCCCCATATCCTCCCCACAACCATCACGGCTCTTGA
>NZ_JBHIRS010000075.1:0-777 GCF_042197365.1 Bartonella sp. AA168HLJHH
TTTCCGCCATTAAAAAAGGGCAAGAGCGTAATGGAATAGCGGATGCGCTGGGATTGACCAGAGCGACTGATATAGTCGTGGTCTTTTGTGATACTGGTGATTACTACGGGTCCATGGAGAAGGACACTATAGGTCGTATCATTAATCCAACGAAGCATCTGGACCGGCTTTGCTCTTCGGATAGTTGTAGTGATGGCATCTATCGCTACACGATCACCAAACTCTTCTGGAAACAACACCCCATGAATGGTTTTGGGATTATTGCCATAGCCGGTAAATTGCAAACTGGGTGCCTTGCCAAAACGCTCCATACAAACCCATGAGGCAGAAAACTCTTCTTCAAAGGATTGGAAATTCAGCCAGTCCACATAAAATTGATGCGGTCCTAACATCATCAAAGGATCTCTCATAGACGCCCTCCCCTCATTCTGTCCCGCCATGCAGAGCATTGGCACGTGCCCGTTGCAAAGCATGGGCAACCGCACGACCAGTGGCCATGGGTTCACGCGCCCCATTAACATGCACTGTGACATTTTGATTGTGTGTGATGGGGGAACGGTCTTTGTCTCTTTGCTCTCTCGCAGATGAATTTACAGGAGAAGCCCCCGCAAATTGCACGATGGGTTGGATGGCTGTTTTACCCCCCAAAAAACTTGGCAAAAACTCTCTTACATCAATGGAACCAATCCACCCCTTAATGCGGCTAGGCAAAGATTTACAAAAATCCATCAATTGTGAGATAGACGACATAAAGCCATCGACAATCGAATTAGCCAG
>NZ_JBHIRS010000076.1:0-762 GCF_042197365.1 Bartonella sp. AA168HLJHH
TTTATCACTCATGTGTTGTCCCCTTCAATTCCCGCTTATTTAAAGATCTGATGCAACTTTACGTTCAACAGATGGTGAGGTTGTTCCGGTATTTGGATTAACGCCTTTGGGTTGATAGGCTTCGTTAAAGACGCATAGGACGTTTCTTCCCTGTCTTAGGGTGAAGCGTGCGCTAATGGCATGGACTATCACCATGTTGCCTCTTGTGGTTTTGGGAACCAGCGATTCTGTACCGTCATTGCTGACAATGTAAATGGCAGGGATTTCTTGGTTGTCGGGAAATGTAAATGTTGTGGTTTTGCCATTGTCATAAACGGAGGAGGGTTCGAGCACGCTTGATCCTTGAGCGGTGTAAGCCCAATTGCGTGGTCCGTAGGTTTCAGAAGCGTTGAAGACATTATCGATACGCTGGGCTTGTTGTTTTTCTTGTCGCATAAGGGCTGCGAGTCTTCTTTGTTCTGCTTCTTCTTGTGGGTAGCGAAATTTCACAAGGAAATATGTTTCTTGTCCAGAGGAAATTTCCCCATCTTTGATCGTAAGTTCAAATTGATAGGAGCGCTTTGAGCCATCAAGCTTTGTGGTGACGACTTGGAGATTGGTAATGGGTTGGACTTCCCGCGCTTTAAGGAAAAGAATATTGCCAGCGGGGGCGACTTCCCATGCAACGCTGTTGCCAATTGCCACATGGGCAATTTCTTCATTGGGAGAAAATTCTATTTGTACCGATGAGCGTATGGAGCCAATAATTTTTGTGACATTATA
>NZ_JBHIRS010000077.1:0-760 GCF_042197365.1 Bartonella sp. AA168HLJHH
GCGATGCGCTATCTTATTGACTATGAAGGACTCGGTAAGACTCTTCTCAAAGATGTTGGTATTCCACGTGCAAGTTTTATTCCTCTTGGTAATCTTGGAGCTTTGGATGAAAAAGAGGGACAACCCTTTAAACTTGATCTCCAAAAAGCAAAGCAACTTTTAACAGAGGCAGGTTATCCGGATGGTTTTGAGGCCAGTATTTTTGCCGGTGCCTCTCCTTATCCTTTTGCTTTGCCTATTGCTCAGTCTCTCCAAGACAATGCAAAAAAAGTTGGAGTACGTTTTAAAATTGAACGTTTTGTAGGTACGCAGTTGTTTTCAAAATTTTATGCGCGTGGTTTTGATACAATTTTTTTCGGATGGAATAATGGCTCTGCGGATCCTCATACAATGGCTTCACGTCTTATTTATAATCCAGATAATCGGCTTGAGGCGAAAAATACAGGCTATGCGAGTTGGTGCCATGGGTATTTGGATGAAACTATGAATCAAAAGGTTCAAGATGCATTGTTTCAAAAAGATCCCAAAAAACGGGCGCAAATGTATGCTGATTTACAACGTGATTTTATGCAGAAAGGGCCTTATGCTTTTATCTATCAGACGTATCACACGATAGCGATGACACCTGATGTTAAAAAATGGGTTTGGAATAGTGCACCACGTATTTTTTATAGTGCAATTGAAAAATAAGAAGGTATCAAGTTTATAAAATATAAAAAACATGGTCATGATATATTTGATGTATTGCAAAGCTCTTTAA
>NZ_JBHIRS010000078.1:0-733 GCF_042197365.1 Bartonella sp. AA168HLJHH
AGAAACTAGAAATCTTTTCGCAAAGCGGGGTGCGGTAAGTTATGGCAAAATTACAAAATCACAATTATCTGATCTCAAAGAGCTTTAAGAGATATAAATATAAAACTCAGGAATATCTCGCTTATTTTCACGCCAAAAGCGCAATAACCCTACAAAAAACGCTCTAAATTACTCAACAAACAGCTTAACTCCCTTCCGCAATAAACATTTTATTGCCTCTTAAACACACAACCCCTAATAATAGTACACAAATATGTTTTTTCTACACTTTTTTCACCTTTCTTCACCTTTAAATTTAAAGGCTCTGCTGAAGAAAAACACCCCTCCTTAAAGGGGGATAAATAAAAACCACATTAATTGGACTATCGATCAACGTCGACTTCTATCTCATTGATATCTTAGATAGTCCTCTTCCGCATTATGACAACCCTAATCTTTTATAAAACAAAAAAAAACAATCTCTGGAGCTTAGTAGCACCGGAATATGTCTTTTTGATGTTTTAAATATCTTTTTTTACTTAGAGGATTTATTATGAAAAAAATATATACCACACCACACACGTTAGCAGTGAGTAATTTAAAAAATTCTTGCTCGTCTTATCGATTACCTTTTATTAAAACGCTTTCATTATTGTCAGTAGCTGTCTTTTTATCAAATGCTTTTCCTTTTTTTGCTTGTGATCTTTGGGGTAATGTAGCACAGTATTTTGGCTGAGGTGCAAATATACGTAAA
>NZ_JBHIRS010000079.1:0-367 GCF_042197365.1 Bartonella sp. AA168HLJHH
AGGCTCCAACTACGGTAACTATTGCTGCTAAGTCACCATTAACTCAAGTAAGTTTTATGGATGCTAATGGTAAAAGTCGGCGTCTTTTTGACATTTCTGCTGGTGATATTTCTGTTAACTCAAGCGATGCAATCAATGGTGCACAGCTCTATTCGATAAGCAACCAGATTGCTGCTTATTTTGGTGGTGGTTCTGGGTATCAAAATGGAGAATGGAGCGCTCCTACTTTTACAGTTAAAGTCGTTGATGAGAATGGTAATGGAGCTGAAACGCAATATGGAAATGTTGCGGAGGCACTTTCTGGTGTAAATAGTTCTTTCACAAATCTTAATAAAAAGATTGAAAGTGTGAAAGGCGATAGTTTTAT
>NZ_JBHIRS010000079.1:377-721 GCF_042197365.1 Bartonella sp. AA168HLJHH
GTCACAACTTTGAATCATCAGATTACTAAGATAAAGGACAGCAATATTGTCAAGCCAATGAATATACCATCTCAAAATGGTGATAATATTTCAGACGGCTTTCCTTTTATGAGAAGCGCATCTGCGAAAAGCTCATCTGCTGCTAGATTACCATTAGCTAATGAAGAAAAGGGAGCGTATGACGTTAGTCGTAAAGGAGTAGCGAGTAAGATTACTAATGTAGAAAACGGTGTTGTAGACGACACTTCTCAAGACGACATCAGTGAAAGCCAATTTGAGCGCGTTAGCCAAAGGGTTAGCAGTCTTGAAGAGAAGGCAAAAGATTTTGATCAGAAAGTAGACAA
>NZ_JBHIRS010000080.1:0-712 GCF_042197365.1 Bartonella sp. AA168HLJHH
CTTTGTTATGGAGCAAGGAAGCCGATGCCTTTGTAGCGCGTCATGAGAAGAAGCAAGAAGAACAAGGCAGAGCTGTCAGGACACAAGAAAACAGTAGAATTACGTTCCTTGCAAATGGTGAGATTAGCGCTAAATCAACGGATGCTGTAACGGGTGGTCAGCTTTTTGAAACGAATGATAAGGTTGTTACTTATTTAGGGGGTAATGCAGCTTTTAATAATGGTGCGTTTACAGGGCCGACCTATAGTTTATCGGAGATTGATAAAGATGGTAAGATAACAGCCAAACCTTTTACCAATGTTGGTTCAGCTTTTGAAGGACTTGATACAAATATCAAGAATATCAATCAGAGGATTAAGGAAGTTTCTGAAGGAGTCGCACAGGATTCTTTGAATTGGAATAATGAAGCCAATGCATTTGTAGCTAAGCATGGAACGGAAGGAAACAATAGCAAATTGAAGTTTCTATTAGATGGAGAAATTTCTAAAGGTTCAACAGAAGCGATCACGGGCAATCAGCTTTATTCAATGAATCAAACAGTTGCGACGTATTTTGGTGGAGGAGCTGGTTATGAAAATGGAGAATGGGTTGCACCCACATTCAAACTTAAAACTGTCAAGGATGATGGCAGCACTGGTGAAGAAAGCTATAAGAGTGTAGCGGAAGCACTTTCTGATATTAGTAGTTCTGTTACGAATGTTCATAATGATGT
>NZ_JBHIRS010000081.1:0-708 GCF_042197365.1 Bartonella sp. AA168HLJHH
TGGATTTTTTTCTAACCATGTTTCCACCCACACAAGCGTTCACCTAGATTATTGTGCTTTAAGATCTCTCTTGCTAAATTGGAACTGATGGCGTTCAGATCTTTCTTGTCTAAATAAATTGGCAACCAGCCAACACAAGAAGAAGCATATTTATTTGTCGCGCAACCAGTGAGAGAGAGCAGCACGCATATCAGCATCACTTTTTTGATTAACTTCACTTTCCACCTCAAGCCGTGTTGTGGCTGCTTTTAAAGCTTTTTCTGTTTGCTTTTGTTGCTCTACTTTTTTCCCAAGAGTAAAAGCTTTTGCTAAGGCAATAAAAAAAGCGGCTAAAGCCGCACCTGTTACCATCAAGTTTCTTTTCATCCATAAGATCATAGGCGGTGCTCCTGAAAGCGTTTAGCAACAAAGAAAATGCCAGTACATGCGGCTAAAACCATAATGGCGGATAAAGCCCATTGGATTGGTCCATTGCCCGCTAAAAACCCACCAAGACCTGAGAAAGAACCAATAATCGGTGCCAATGCTTCTGCTTTGAGAAACCCTGTTGGTTGTTTCGTTTCTACTGTTTGATAATTAGAAGAAACATAAGCCCCTTTCGCCCATAGCCCTGCCTCTGCTACACGCCGGTGTACGAGACCTTGTAAACGTTTGCCTCCCGCTTTGGTCCATTTCTGCAATTCGGTTGGTACCGCTTCATAATCCCCC
>NZ_JBHIRS010000082.1:0-697 GCF_042197365.1 Bartonella sp. AA168HLJHH
GCTGATGTTAAGGCTGGTGCCTTGGGTGGCTTTATTGAAAAGGAAGATAACCTCTCTCATGATGGCAATTGCTGGGTGTATGATGAGGCTCTTGTGTTTAAAAATGGTCACGTTTATGAAAATGCAAGAGTTTTTGGCAATGCTGTCACTTGTGGTCATATCTATGGTCATGCGCGGGTTTATGACAATGCTATCATTGCTGGCTATGTTTATGATAATGCCCATGTTTATGGCAATGCTGTTATTTCTGATAATTCCCATGTTTATGGTAATGCACATGTGTATGGCAAGGATATTATTTATGATAATGCCTATGTTTATGACAATGCTAGGGTTTATGAAAATGCTCGTATAGCAAATAACGTGCATGTTTATGAAAATGCCAATATTCATGGCATTGCTGTTATTCGTGAAAATGTCGGCGGGTTTACTAAAATAAAAACCTATACTGAACGTCTCTCTCCTTATAGTGAATTAGAGATTGTCTGGGTCTAATCTAAAGCAGTGTAAATGAAAGCACGGGCGCGGCGAGGGTGCCCCTCTTTTAAATTTCCCATTCCAAATTTTAGCAAACGTTTATCACATTAAATTGTGAGGGTATCTCTATGTGCAAAAAATACGAATTAACCAGTGAAATCAAAAAAATCAAACATGCTCTTACTCGAAATATTATAAACCTTTATCGCATTAAAGCTTT
>NZ_JBHIRS010000083.1:0-672 GCF_042197365.1 Bartonella sp. AA168HLJHH
AGAAGCTTCTGTCTAACACGTCTCATCCTTGATAACAGCTTTTCGGGATTAAATGCTATAGGCTTTTTCCTTCCAAAGCTAAAAGAGACATACTCTTTTTTCCCATACATCACACAACGCTGGAGAAATAAAAAACGTGCGGCTTTTTCAACTTTGGAAAGCTCTTCTGGGTCAATCGCAGCAAGGTCAAAAAACAACTGTCTTGAACAAACAAACCACTCCAATCGTTTAGCTAAATCATCAAAATGGTTTTGAACGCATTGAAACAGATTCGTGATCTCTCCATTCAAATCATTAATCACAGAATATTTTGCTGGTTTTTTATTTAGGAAAATAACACCAGAGCCTAAAAATGGTTCAACATAGGTTTCATGTTCAATACTATTTAAAATCGGTATAATTTTCTTACGCAGATAGTGTTTACCACCCATCCACGCAAACAGTGTTTGTGTAAAACTTTCCTCTTTCATAAGCGAAGTTCATTCCCTCAAGCTTTTGCAAGCCTAATCATTTTTTCATATTTTAAGGATAAATTTAGTGAGACTAGTTCTTTGAAAACCACTGCTTTAAATGTGCAATGACATTATCTAGCGCGTCCATGAGGCGTGCAAAATCAAGAATAAGCAAAAAAAGAAAAAATGCTATCCACTTCATCAAGCGAGACATCATTTT
>NZ_JBHIRS010000084.1:0-659 GCF_042197365.1 Bartonella sp. AA168HLJHH
TTGAATCAATCAAAACCACTCGTTTGCACATAGCAAGTGGGATGAGTGTGTGGATAAAATTTGTATAAGAAAGGACTTAAAATGGCTCTTATGAACCGTCTTAATGCAAGATCTGTCGCAACATTAGGGGCTGGCAAATATAACGATGGTGCCGGCTTGTTACTTCATAAGCGTAAAGATGGAGGTGCTCAATGGCTGTATCGTTATACCATTCATGGGCGCTGTCGTGAAATGGGCTTGGGGGCATTGCGAAACGTTTCTTTAAAAAAAGCGCGTGAATTGGCAAATCAATGGCGTTCTGTTTTGCATGAGGGTCGTGACCCTATTAAAGAACGCAATAAACAAAAGCGTGAGGCGATAAGCAATCTCCATTACTTAAAAGATATTGCCATAGATGCTTTTGAAAGTCGTAAAGCTGAACTCAAGAATGATGGTAAAGATGGAGATTGGTTTTTACCATTACGCCTTCATATTCTCCCTAAATTAGGTTGTCTGCCGGTTTCTGAGATTACACAAACTGAGATACGCAACACTATTGCCCCTATCTGGCATACAAAAGCTGTTACAGCGCGTAGAGCTCTCATTCGTCTTAATCTTTGTCTCAAACATGCGGCTGCTTTGGGTTTAGATGTTGATTTACAAGCAGTAACAAAAGCACA
>NZ_JBHIRS010000085.1:0-656 GCF_042197365.1 Bartonella sp. AA168HLJHH
GCCAATACCATTAGCATGACCATTCGTAAACCTTCATCACGCACTTTTTCTCTTGAAAGTTTACATGAAAACAATCTGTTTTCTGTTGCCCAAAACACCAGTTTCACACCCACGCAACAAATGACAGAACGGTTATCCGAACTCTCTGATACAGACAAAGAGCTAACAGATCTCTTTATCGCCAAAGACTTTTGCACCTTTTTAGAAAGAGCCGTTATTACACAACAAAATATCTTAATATCGGGCAAAACCGGTTCTGGTAAAACAACCCTCTCCAAAGCTTTGATTGCAAAAATCCCTGACTATGAACGAATTCTCACCATTGAAGACACGCCAGAACTTGTCGTACCGCACGCCAACAAAGTGCAGCTCTTTTATTCAAAAGATAACCAAGGCTTAGCAAAAGCAGGCGCAAAAGAACTGCTTGAATCAGGATTACGCATGCGCCCCGACAGAATTCTTCTACAAGAGCTGCGTGATGGTACAGCCTTTTACTACATCCGTAATGTCAACTCTGGTCACCCCGGCTCCATTACCACCGTCCACGCCTCAACAGCCCTTGCAGCCTTTGAACAAATGACCCTTTTAGTCAAAGAAAGTGACGGTGGTGGTAATTTAGCACGCGATGATATCCGCGGCTTATTAATCTCGATGAT
>NZ_JBHIRS010000086.1:0-652 GCF_042197365.1 Bartonella sp. AA168HLJHH
AAAAAAGGTGGCGCAATCCAGCAGAGAAACTCGTTCCAGAAAAACCAATTTTCTTAAATCTATGCTGATAAGTGACATCTCCACGAAGAGAAAGTTTTGATGAGAGACGGGCATTAAACCCACCCCCTGCTTCCAAAGAAGAACCAAAGGAACCTAACTGAAAATCGTTTTTAAAAGAAACGAATTGCTTATCTTCAAAACTATGCAAATAAGAAAGCTTACTATAAAAAGAAACTTCACGTCCCTCTTCAGAAGCATTAAGCGTCTTGCTTAAACGCCCACCAACACGCCCCACCCATTGATGAAATTTTCCTAAATCAACATCAAGATTATCAATATCACGCGCCTGATTAAACTGAAGATGCTGATAAACAACCTGAATCTGCGGATCAAAAACAACACCTTTATACCCTGTTGCAAACGTTCTACCACTCGTTAAAGAACCGCTAAATTGTTTACCCTTTAACGCCACAACCTTGCCCCGTGCAAGGGTCAAAACATCACCCTTAAAAAGACCATACGATACCACCCCATCCATATAAAAACCGGTATCATGCTGCAAATTTCCATAAGCAGCAACAGACCATTTATTAAATGCGCTTTTTTTGCTTTGTTCAACATCCTGAGGGTGTAGAGAAAGATTTCCATAGTT
>NZ_JBHIRS010000087.1:0-633 GCF_042197365.1 Bartonella sp. AA168HLJHH
GCTGATGTTAAGGCTGGTGCCTTGGGTGGCTTTATTGAAAAGGAAGATAACCTCTCTCATGATGGCAATTGCTGGGTTTATGATAATGCTTGTGTTGTAAAATCTGGTCGTGTTTATGAAAATGCAAGGGTATATGGCAATGCTGCCATTGGTGGTTTTGTTTATGGCAATGCGCATGTATATGATAAAACCCGCGTGTATTTTGGAGCTCATGTTTATGATAATGCGCATCTTTCTGATAAGGTGTGGGTTTATCAATATGCAAGGGTTTATGGGAATGCAAAATTAACAGGAAGTGCACGCATTTATAGCAAGGCTGAGGTTTATGATCATGCTGTTGTAAGTAGCTCTTCAAAAATTTATGGCAAGGTTTATGGCAATGCTAGCGTGGGTGGGTATGTTAAGGTCTATGGTTCTGTTTATGGGAATGCAAAAGTGACTGGTTATCACACCATTAGAGGTTTGGTACATGGCAATGCAAGGTTAAAAAGAGATGGTTATTCATATGTCAAACAAAACTTTTATTATGCATATGGAATTCCTGAAGATTGTGAAATTTATGAAAACGATACCGTTGTAAAGATTATTGAAAATAACGCTGCGTAAATAATGCGCGGGCGCGGCGGGGGCGCC
>NZ_JBHIRS010000088.1:0-631 GCF_042197365.1 Bartonella sp. AA168HLJHH
TTCTTGCTGATGCTCATATTTATGATCATGCGCATGTTTCTTATGATGCTACGGTTTTTAGTTATGCACGCGTTTATGGTCATGCCAAGGTTTCTGGCTCGGCTTGTATTTATAGCCATGCAAAAGTTTATAATTATGCTGTTATTAATGGTCGTGCAAAGATTTATGGCAAGGTTTATGGGAATGCTTATGTGAGTGGCTCTTGTGAGATTTATGGCTCTGTTTATGGCAATGCTAAAATCTCATATTGTGCAACGATCTGGGGGCGTGCTTATGGCAATGCAAAAATCAATAAAAAAAGCAAAGTAAGGTTGGTTCCAAAAAATTGTGAGGTTTATGAAAGGGATAATGTTGTCAATATAACTGATAAAACAGAATAAAAAGAGACATGGGGGGCGTGCATTCTTTATGGTTATAAACGCATATAAAATGCATTGCTATAAACATATCATAAAAGAGAGAGTAACATAAAAAAAGCCGTGCCAAGTGATATGACGCGGCTTTCAAATAGCGTTTCTTATTGATTAAAATGAATCATCCACAATGGAGTAATGAATGCATATATACAAAACGTATCATATTGCAAGCGCTCTATGAGAGATATGAAAACTTATCAAAAGAAACGTAAATG
>NZ_JBHIRS010000089.1:0-606 GCF_042197365.1 Bartonella sp. AA168HLJHH
GAAATCAACATAGCCAACAAGACTGGTACGGATCGGACACTTTCAGGTGTTGGTGAAGCAACAAAGGATAATGAAGCTGTTAACAAAGGTCAGCTTGATAAAGGTTTGAAGGATCTTTCTACCAGCCTTCAGTCAGATGGCTCGGCTGTTGTTCATTACGATAAAAAAGAGGGTGAGAATGGCGGCATTGATTACACGAGTGTGACTTTAGGTAAAGGTAAGGATGCAGGACCAGTTGCACTTCATAATGTAAAAGATGGTGCCATTGGTGAGAGTTCACATGATGCGGTTAATGGTAGTCAGATCAACACGATTTCTCAGAATGTAGCTAAATTCCTTGGTGGCGATGCAAAATTTGTTGAGGGTACGTTTACAGGACCAACCTACAAGTTATCCAAGGTTGATACAGCTGGTAATATAACAAATGGCTCTTTTGATAATGTTGGTAGTGCATTTACTGGTCTTGATGAGAATATCAAAAATGTGAATACACGGATTAAGGAAGTTTCTGAAGGAGTAGCACAGGATTCTTTGTTATGGAGCAAGGAAGCCGATGCCTTTGTAGCGCGTCATGAGAAGAAGCAAGAAGAACAAGGCAGAGCTGTC
>NZ_JBHIRS010000090.1:0-603 GCF_042197365.1 Bartonella sp. AA168HLJHH
AAAGCTAAAACAGCCCAATGATAGGAACCGCGTGCCTATTAATAAAACAATCCCTGCCGAAATTAAGCGAGGAGACAACGGAATCTCATAAACTGATTTATGAAGTTAATAATGTAATGGTCAGTCTTTCTAAATATGTGAAAATTAAAAGGTATGGAATATGCAAAAGCTGATTATTATCATAGCGATTAGTGCTTTTCTTGGAACAACAAACTTAGCAAGAAGTAACACTCTTACTAAGCAAGGAGGAGGTCATAGCCGTTTTGCAGTTCCTAGTATAGGGTCAGGAAATCTCGATTCAAGCAACAATTATAAACCAAAACCACCAAAAGGCTATGAGCCACCACGTAAACTTCCACCCGATATTAAAATTGACCTTTCTAATTTGGGAACGATGAGAAATCGCGTACCGTCCAAACCTAGTGGCTCTAAGCCATCTAACACACCTCCAGTATCTCCCACAGCTCAGGTACCTAAATCAACTTTCGTATCTGCTCCATCAGCAAAATATCTGGAGCTTACTAAGCTATTAAAAAAAGGGGAAATTATTGAGCTCTTAAAAAAACAGCTTGAGTTGAAAAAAGAACAACTTTCGCAAACAGA
>NZ_JBHIRS010000091.1:0-594 GCF_042197365.1 Bartonella sp. AA168HLJHH
ATAAGCCGTAGGCCAATTGTAACCAATCACTGTACTAATGGGGTCTAACATATGACCTTGTATGTAGATATAATTTTTTTCGCCATCGCTTAGATAATCTACTGTATTGGCCATCGATTGCATGTGAGCAGCCGCTCCAACAAGATAGAAGTCTGTTTTCTTGGCTACACTGTGGATACCATGTTCTTGCAAGTCATTTGCTCCATTGCGTATTGTTAAGGTACCCCGGCTATGCCCACTAACAATAGCATTGTCATTGCCATAACGATAGATAAAATCTTGGAACTTCTTGGTCGAATTACTCAATCCCCAAGTGCTACCCTCCCAAAACTTTTGATAATATGCTACCCCTAATTCTACCAGCACATCATCAGCTTGGGGAAAGTATGTAAAATAAAGGGGACCATTTTTATTAACAGCCAATTGGACAGCATTACCGGCTGCTTCATCTGGTGAATTAAAAATGCCATTGTAGAACATATAAACAGCACCATTAGGGCCTTTTTGTAAATGCTTTTCTTCCTCTGGCTTTAAAAAGTGATACAGAGTGATATATTTTCCATCACTGCCTTTTATAGGTTTTCCATTTTCATC
>NZ_JBHIRS010000092.1:0-584 GCF_042197365.1 Bartonella sp. AA168HLJHH
GAGCCTCCAGAGTTGACTTCTGATTTATGATGCATGGTGGCATCACCCTGTTCATCATGGTAATGGGTTTCTGCTGAACCGATCGTCAAGTTACCTTGTTCTGTAGCCATGGCAAGATCACCTCCGGTGGTGATCCCCACCCCTGAGGCGGTGATATCTTGCTTGGCAATTACGCTCGCATTGCCCCCAGCAGAAAGCGCCTCGGTGTTTAATACTGTCTCCACGCCGTCAACCGTTGTGCGCCCTGCATCCAAACGAATATTCTTCTCCGCAAGGATAACAGCATCACCACCCGCCGCAAAATGCCCTCCTTGACTAAAGATATCCCCGCCATGCACATGCAATTGGTGATTTGCCGCAATCCGCCCTGAATTGGTTATCGTGGAATTGCTTGTATTTTGGCTGGTGATATTGACATCATCGCCCATGATCAAAGCCCCAGCAGAAACAAAGGAGGATCTGTCTTTTTCGGGGATGTAAAGCACCGGAGCATAAACATCCATGCCCTTGACCTGTTGGCGCACATAAATCACCATTGGGGCTTCTAGGGACGCCAATTGTTCTTCACTCAAAGCCTCACCAAA
>NZ_JBHIRS010000093.1:0-579 GCF_042197365.1 Bartonella sp. AA168HLJHH
TATCGGTTCGTGCGTTTGCGAAGAAGATGGGTGTTTCACATAATGCGGTGGTTTCTCGGATAAAGACAGGTAAATTTGATAAGGCTCTTTTTGAAGATGGTTCTGTCAATGAAGCGCTTGCAACAGCTATCTGGAATGAGAATCCAACAAAGCGCCCTGCTCCATTTTTAGCGCCTGATGGTCAACCGCGGACAAAGATCAAACAAGCCTCTACAGATGGAGCCAATGAATACAAGATAAAACTGGAGCGAATGCAAGTTGCCCTTGAAAGCGAGAAGATTGCTCTTGAACGCTTACGCGAAACAACCGTTGACCGTGAAGAAGTCAAGAGAGCAGCTCGTGAGTTTGGAAGAGCGCACCGTGATGCTATGTTGAATTTTCCTCATCGTTTTGGTGCAAGCATTGCTGCACAAGTTGGATGTGATGCAGCCAGCCTTATTGGTGCTATTGATTACACTATGAGAACCGCTTTACTTGAGGCGGTTAATATTCCAGTGCCTTTTCATGATCCTCATTCTCCAGAGTTAGAGAACTTGCAAGAAACGAATAATGGATGACAATGCAGTCGAAGAATTTTTC
>NZ_JBHIRS010000094.1:0-568 GCF_042197365.1 Bartonella sp. AA168HLJHH
ATTCGCAATGTTCTCGCACCCCTTTGGCATGAAAAAGCAGACACAGCGCGAAAAGCACTTAACCGTATCAATATTTGTTTGAAATATGCTGCGGCTCTTGGTTTAGATGTTGATCTACAGGCTTGTATGAAGGCACGCGCGCTTTTAGGAAAACCACGTGCGACATCAACAAATATTCCTGCTATGCCATGGCAAGAAGTGCCGGCATTTTATCAAAGCTTGGATGATAAGATCCTTTCAAATTTAGCACTGAAGTTATTGATTTTGACAGGCACACGGTCATATCCATTGCGCTATTTACGCCTTGAACAAATTGACAAAAATATATGGACGATACCAAAAGAAAACATGAAAGGTATTGTAGGGAAAGTTTCAGATTTTCGCGTGCCATTAAGTCGTGAAGCTTTGAAAGTAATTGAAAAATCTCTCCCTTTTGAGAAAAAAGGTTTTCTCTTTTCTGGTCTTACCGGCAAGCCAATTTCTGATGCAAGCATGGCAAAATATATGACAGTTTGCGGCTTAACTTATCGTCCCCATGGTTTTCGTTCAAGCTTACGGGATTGGATAG
>NZ_JBHIRS010000095.1:0-559 GCF_042197365.1 Bartonella sp. AA168HLJHH
TTTTGCAACAACAAACGTTGTGTTCCGGGCTCTGCAACATGGCGAATTAAAATCTGCTTCAGTTTAGGCGCTTGTCCCCAATAGTGAGAGCTTGCACGCAACAAAAGAGCTTCTCCAGGGCGCCAACTTTTTAACTGATAAGGACCAACACAAGCAGCATGACTTTTCAAATACTGATTTCCAAAATCGCCATCTTTTTCATGCTTCATAATTGTCTGACGATCAAGCAAAGCTGTTGCCGGACTTGCAACAATATTATTAAGAATGAGCTCTGCTGGATAAGGCTTATCAAATTTCATCACCACTGTTTTCTTATCTGGGGCTTGCAAAGCATCATCAACATTTTGCTCTGTAATTCCATATTCATTAAAAATTGCCGCATTACCCATCTTCAATTTGACAATCCGCTTCATACCCCAAACAAGATCATTGGCATTGGCTGATCTGCCATCATTAAACTTCAAACCATCACGTAAATGAAAAGTAATCACCGTACTGTGATCATCACCTGAAACATCCCAATGTGTTGCTAAAGCGGGAACCATTTTAGCAGGATCAT
>NZ_JBHIRS010000096.1:0-537 GCF_042197365.1 Bartonella sp. AA168HLJHH
ACCTTTTGATATGATTCTCTTGAAAGCTTATCACTCTTATAGAACGATTCTGGTTCTTTGAGAAAAAAACTAGAAAAGTCTATTTGCTTTGGGTTTGTTTTCTGATTCTTTGTTATAGCTTGATAGGCTTTTTCTGTTTGTGAAAGTTGTTCTTTTTTTAACGCAAGTTGTTTTTTAAAGAGCTCAATAATTTCCTCTTTTTTTAATAGCTTAATAAGCTCCAGATATTCTGCTGGTAGAGCAGGTGGTGGCGGTGGAGCAGGTGGTGGCGGTGGAGCAGACGATGGGGATTGTGCACATTTGTTTAGGACTCCAGTGCGGTCTGTTCCAAATATCCTCTTTTGATATTGAGCAAGTCCCAACGCTAGAAAATTGCATGTATCTGCTTGAAGAGAATCCGATGCATGTGCCAGATTTAGTATTCCCAAAAGGGTAATCATTCCTGTTATAATAAATCGCTTTTTCATCTGTCTCCTCGCTTGATTTCGGCAGGGATTGTTTTATTAATAGGCACGCGGTTCCTATCATTGGGCTGTT
>NZ_JBHIRS010000097.1:0-522 GCF_042197365.1 Bartonella sp. AA168HLJHH
GCGACTAAAGCCACAAAAACAGCCTCCAATATGGGGTGGTGGGGCTTTTTAGGAAGTCTGGTAGGCGCCATTATTTCGAGTGTTTTTGGCTATTATGGTTATAGAAGCCGTAAGGACACTTTCATGCTTTAAAACGTCTACCTGTCTACCTTTAAAGCAAATACATAAAAAGCTGCACGCATAGTGCAGCTTTTTTGCAAAATTTTCTGATTGTCTTTTTGTATCATTGTCTCTCATATCAGACAACTTCACCAGCCCATCATCCTTAATACTCCCCTTTAAAAAAACATAAGGAGTTGCTCATCGCTGCCAATAGGCATTGTGCTTGTTTTGGAAAAGAGCTCTGAAAACTTTCTTTTCAACTGATCATCAAGAAAAACTATACAAAGCATGGGATATACCATAAACACGTAGAAGAAAATTGTACCTTATAACCTCTTGGGGAGGAGCATTGTGACAAAGAAAAAATCCATGATTTTTACCCAAATGGGACTTTTCCTTGTTTTGGGCTTTAGCAGCTTT
>NZ_JBHIRS010000098.1:0-520 GCF_042197365.1 Bartonella sp. AA168HLJHH
CGGCGGAAAGTTGAGACACTCATATGAAGCAATTTTGCACTTTCACGGTCTGTTAAAAGAATATCATTTTCTGTCATACTAAAATCCTTTCTATCAAAAAATGGTAACACATCATAACCATTTATTAACCACATTTTGGTTCATTTAGAAAGATGTTTTATTTATAGAAAACAATATTTTATCATACAATTTTTTATGTGATAATTTATGACTCTTATTGAGAAAGAATGAGAGAGAAAAGAGAGCTAAAGTTATCCACAGATCATGGGGTTATGCACCCCATATCTTAAGATTGACCAGTGACATATGCCGCCCATTTATCCATATAGACACGGCGCTGTTCTAGATAGTCAGTGCGACGATAGGCACGCTCTACTTTGCCGCCAACTGTATGACTTAGAATAGTTTCAGCAACCTCATAGGGAGCATCGGTTGTTTCAGCGAGCCAATTGCGTAAACTAGAACGAAAACCATGCGGGCAGGCTTCAAGTTTATTGTCTCTCATATATTTTGCCATACA
>NZ_JBHIRS010000099.1:0-518 GCF_042197365.1 Bartonella sp. AA168HLJHH
CAAATGGCAGCACGGTTACTATCGACAACAAGACTGAGATTACAACATCCAGTGCTTATGGACTCCATGCTGATGGTGCACAATCCAAGATCACAATGACTGGAGGGACAGTAAGCGGTTGGGGTATAGGCACATTGTTTGCCGAAAACGGCGGACATATTCATGTCAATGGTATTACTATAACATCGACAGATGGCACTGGAACTGGTGTACTGGCCGATGCCTCTGGAAGCATAATTGAATTACATAATACAACGATTAAAGATGTTTCAACGGGGTTTTTTACACAACCAAACGGTACGATCAAGATGACTGGAGGTTCTATTACGGCTTCTATAATAGGCGCTTCTTTTAATAACAGTAAGAGCGCTGAGAACAAGATAGAAAATGTGAAAATATCAAGTGGTAAAGACGATGACCAACAACTTTTCGGGGTAGTCGCCACTCATAACAGCAACCTTACTTTAAAAAATGTAACAGTTACTCAAGCCAATATAGGCATAGCCTCCGCTGTTAAT
>NZ_JBHIRS010000100.1:0-516 GCF_042197365.1 Bartonella sp. AA168HLJHH
TATCATAGTGTTGTGGAGCAATCAGGCATCAAAGCGGGTGATGGTGGTTTTAAGATCAACGTTAAAGATAAAACAACGCTGACCGGAGGTATTATTGAAAGCACCGCGCCGGCAGAAAAAAACAGCCTGACCACAGGAAGCATTAGTACCAGTGATATCAGCAACAGTGCGCATGCGCAAGCCAGCAGTCAAGGTTTAAGCATTTCAGCGGGTGGTCCGATGTATCAGGGCAAATATGGTGTCGGGAAAAACATTGCTAAAAATGTCTTAGATCATTCAAAAGCTAAAGATTCAGAGGAAGGATATACCAAATCCGCTATCAGCAATGGCACTATCGTCATTACTGATGAAGCAGGGCAGAAGGCATTAACAGGGCAAGATGTTGAGCAAGCCATAGCCCTCCCTTAATCGGGATACTGCTAGCGCCCATAAGGGTGTACAACAGCTCGATGCAGGCAAGCTGGAACAAATCGTCCATGAAAACCGTGAAATGGCAACTCAACTCTTAGAAGAAGG